>NZ_CP032544.1:2052815-2375631 GCF_003867075.1 Tenacibaculum mesophilum
GCCGTTATCTTTGGGTTTTTATCCGTTTGGTATTCTAAACAGAATAAAATTTGGGTATTCCCTACGGGGATGATTAGCACCGCTATTTTTGTGTACCTCTTGTTAAAATGGGAACTGTTAGGTGATATGATGATTAACGGGTACTACTTTATTATGAGTGTATACGGTTGGTATATCTGGACGCGAAAAGTAGATGCCACCCATGTAACTCCTATCTCTAGAACCACACTTAAAGAAAAAAAACAAAGTGTAGCCATATTTGTAGCCACCTTGGTTTTTGTCTATGCTGTGTATACTATTTTTGATAAATGGACAAGCTGGACAGCTTATGTAGACACCGTTACTACTGCCATTTTCTTTGTAGGAATGTGGCTCATGGCAAAACGAAAAATAGAAAACTGGATTTATTGGATTATTGGCGATATTATCTCTGTTCCACTGTACTTTTACAAAGGATTTACCTTTACCAGTTTTCAATATTTATTATTTACCTTTATAGCAATTGCAGGATATTTAGCATGGAAAAAGCACTTACACAACAACCCATCAACCTTGTAAAGGTGGTATTATTTGGACCTGAAAGCACAGGAAAAACAACACTTTCTGGTCAATTAGCACGTCATTATAATACCGTTTGGGCTCCCGAATTTGCGCGTGAATACTTGCAAGATAAGTGGAACAACGAACGTAAAACTTGTGAGCAACACGATTTAATTCCGATTGCTGAAGGACAAATGGACTTGGAAAATGAATTGGCTAAAAAAGCGGATAAAGTACTCATCTGTGATACCGATTTATTGGAAACCAAAGTATATTCTGAAGAATATTATGGCGGATTCGTAGATCCGAAATTAGACGAGGCTGCTATTGCAAATACTTACGATATTTATTTCTTAACCTACATCGATACGCCTTGGGAAGCGGATGATTTACGCGACAGACCCGAGCAACGATTGGAAATGTTTAAAGCCTTTGAAAATGCGTTGAAAAAATACAACCGTCCGTATGTATTGTTAAAAGGAGACAAAGAAACCCGCTTAAAAAAAGCAGTCGAAATTATTGATGCGTTACTCGCTAAAAAAGAAAACTTATACTCTTTTTCCGACACCCTTACCGATTTAGACATGCACTTCATGCACCAATCACCCGACACGCCTAATTACGATATGTAAGTATTGCTAAACGTCATTCCGAACGACGAAGGAGGAGGAACCTCATCAATAAGAGTAACTACTATCCTTTAAAACTCCCAACACTCAACTAAAAGATTTAGCTCCGCTGAACCTTGCGGTTTCTCACTTCCGTTCCACTACAGTTCGAAATGACAACTATTAATTTATAACATGAAATAAACAATCTGAACGTCATTCCGAACGACGAAGGAGGAGGAATCTCATCAATAAGAGTAACTACTACCCTTTAAAATTCCCAACACCCAACTAAAAGATTTCTCACTTCCGTTCCACTACAGTTCGAAATGACAACTATTAATTTATAACATGAAATAAACAACCTGAACGTCATTCCGAACGACGAAGGAGGAGGAATCTCATCAATAAGAGTAACTACTATCCTTTAAAACTCCTAACTCTCAACTAAAAGATTTAGCTCCGCTGAACCTTGCGGTTTCTCACTTCCGTTCCACTACAGTTCGAAATGACGTACGTTTTGTCATTTCGAGCGATAGCGAGAAATCTGCTTAATTCTAGTTACGAATACCCTTTAAAGTTCCCAACTCTCACCAATAAGAGTCACTTCGATTATTAAGCCCCCTTTACAAACAACAATAGATTCCCTATATTTGAGACATTCACAAACACTATGAACAAAGAACAACTTTTAAAAGAACTCAACTTTAAAGCCGTACGAAGCTCTGGTGCGGGCGGACAGCATGTAAACAAGGTATCCTCTAAAGTAGAATTAAGTTTTACGATTGAAGACTCGTTAGAACTCTCGGACAAAGAAAAAGCACTACTCCTTAAAAACTTAGCCAACAGACTCTCTAAAGAAAATACGCTTATACTAAGCTCACAAGAAAGCCGCTCACAACACCGCAACAAAGAATTGGTTACCGAACGTTTTTTTAACCTTTTAGCACAAGCCTTGGTAGTACCCAAAGTACGCAAAGCTACCAAACCTAAAAAAGCAGCGATTGCCAAACGTTTGGATGCTAAAAAACAACAGGCTGAAAAAAAAGAAAACCGAAAAAAGTTTCGGTTTTGATTTTATAAAATACTTTACTTTAAAATAAAGCAGATTTAATGTTTTCCAACGGCTCTGTATAAAGTTTGTTGCGTGTTTTCAAGCTAAAAGTAAGTAAATTATTACTGATTATAAAGTCCGCGAAGACTTTCGAAAGTAAGCAATTAGCCAGCAATAAGGTTTATACTTTGTTAGGCATTTTTATTTTTGTCCAACTTTAGATTTTGCTTTCTTATAATTCTTTGATGTCATCAAAAAAAATGCTACACAGCCAAAAATCATAACAGTTAAAAAAAACCAATTTAGAGGCGGAATTTCTTCAACTTTTTCAAAGGAAATCATATTTCCAATTATAGCACAAGAAATTGCTAGACATATTTCAAAAAATAGTCTATATGTATTACTTGTTTCTAAATAATCTTCTCTTACTAGATTGATAGTAATTTCTTCAGGAGCTTCAACAGTTGTATTAACATTTATACTAGCCATTATTAACCTCCTCTCCTAAATAAAATGAATATTCAATTCTCTTTAAATTACTGTCAGTAAGCCCATATATAACATAGGTAAAGTATAATTTTCGATTCGCTAATGTTCCAAGTTTCCATAACTTTTTATTATATGAACCCAAGACATTATTATAATTAGTAAATAAAATTTCTAAAGTTGTATCATTAAGAACTTTTGCAGACCGTTTTAACTCGTTTTTTTCAGAATCGTCTGTATTAAATTTAAGAATTAGTGTCAATGAATTATCATCTTGAGCTTTAAGCTCTATTTCCAAATCCTTTGATTCCTCTGTAATTACAGTTCCATTTGAAACTAAATCGTAATCGCCTGATTTTATTGAAGTTTTAATTTCCATTTCCAAATTTTATTTTTCCTGTCATTTTAATTTTGCCTAACTCGTTATATATCAAACTTTAGTTCTTTTATCCCGATAAAAACATAGAATATCATAAGGTTTAGCTATTTTATATCCTCATATTAGTTAAAGTCTAATATGTTAGACTTTAATGAAATTACAAATATTTATTTTTTACGTTTTGGTGGTTTTAATGATGGCGTGTTTCCTGGCGTGTCTTTATTATCTCTTTGTCTTTGATCTGGTTTTCCAGTTGATTTTGCTATCCTTTTTGGTCCTGGTTTAAGTGCCATAATTTTTTACTTTTTAATGTTAATTGATTTTACAATCTCCTGTAAACTTAAAAAAACTCCACCACACATTCTTACGGAATCCCATAAGCTCAACTATTTAGGTTATAAAAGTTGTTTTTTAGAGTAGCAACGGTTCTTTATATCGCTGTTTGGGTCGCTGATATCACGGCATGCTCCGTTAACACCGCGGCACGGGTCGCTGATACTACGGCACGCTCCGTTAACATCACGGCACGGGTCGCTGATATCATGGCATGCTCCGTTAACACCACGGCACGGGTCGCTGATATCACGGCACGCTCCGTTAACACCACGGCATGGGTCGCTGATATCACGGCATGCTCCGTTGACACCACGGCACGAGTCGCTGATACTACGGCATGCTCCGTTAACACCACGGCATGGGTCGCTGATACTACGGCATGCTCCGTTGACACCACGGCACGGGTCGCTGATACTACGGCATGCTCCGTTAACATCACGGCACGGGTCGCTGATACTACGGCATGCTCCGTTAACATCACGGCACGGGTCGCTGATACTACGGCATGCTCCGTTGACACCACGGCATGGGTCGCTGATACTACGGCGTGCTCCGTTAATACCACGGCACGGGTCGCTGATACTGCGGCTATCCTCCCACTCTCAAATCTGTATGGATTCAATCCAACGCTCTCGATCTACGTAGTAACGACTTAGATTTTACATAGAAAAATCTTTTTCTAAGCTATTATTCTTTTTCCATTGATGAAAAAGAAACCGACTTTGGAGGTTCATGAATTCCTTTGAAAACCAATAAAAATTAATGAGCTAAACAAAAAATCTAGCCTTAACCATCCTGCACTCAAAAATAATCATCCACAAACCTAAATTAAAATAACTCGCTATCGCTCAAACAGATTTTAATTTTAACGGTTCTTGCGGTGTTATTTTTGGCTTGCCTGCTTATGACGGGGTGCTTTTTTAGTAGTCTCTTTAATCAAAGTATGCTGTTTCGAACTGACAGTACACAAAAAAAGTATTCGCAACTCTAGTATAAAAGATATACTTCTGATAGTCTGCCTGTTAAAAAAAAGCAAAAATTGACCATCGCATTTGTTTTTTATACCCCAACACTATAATTTAGAAGTGGTTAAGAAAAAGAAACTAACAAAATGCTATGATTGTATTGCTAAAACCATCTAATATTTTATGGGTTTTTAACTAGTGGCAAGGGGCTCTCCTGCTGTTATAATCTTGTTGTTTCTAAGAATTACCTTAGGGTAGCGTGTATTACGCATCCCTAAAAATACTCGTGTAACTTAAATTAAATATTAATATGGAAACAAGAAGAAAATTCAAAGGTTCAGATGCTTTTTTAGCTGAAAGCGCACGTACTATTTACAACTTATTTACGCAAGATTTGGAGCGTTTTACCGCTTTCAATACCCGATTTACGAGCGAATATGCAGCGGCTTTTTTACATCAGATTGATGCGGCAGATACCGTAGTTACCGATGTAAGTACCTTGGCGAAACAAGGGGTGGAAACACAAAAGGTGTTGATAGAAATGCAAAATGCTAGTCGTGTGTATAATCGTATAAAAAGTCATGCTATGTGGGCTTTTCCTGATAATCCTGCGGTATTAAAAGAGTTTACTACTGGTTATAGAGATGCGAGCAAGAATCAGCCTAAAATGTTGGTGTTTTTAGAAACGTTAGAAAAGGTGGTTACAAATTATTTAGATGATTTAACCGATGTAACGAAAGGCGGAATGCCTGCATCTATTGTGGAAGAGTTGGCTACAATAAAAGACGAATTAAAAAGCGCGAACACGCAGCAAGAGGTGTATAAAAAACAGCGTTTGGTAATTACCCAAGATCGTATTTCGGCATTGAACGATTGTTATACAACGCTTGTTCAAATTATAAATACGGCTCAGTTAGTATTTGCCAATGAACCTGCAAAAAGGGCACAGTATAGCTATCGTCCAACTACAGGAAGCAGCTCCATTACTGATTTTGTGGGACAGGTAGCGCCTAATGAAACCAAGGTGATTACCCAGATATCGTATGACAAGGAGAGTTTTATTGGTTTTGAAAACAGAGGAGAAACCACACTACAGTTCGACATTAGTACCGACGAGGTGACCTTAAACGGCAATATGGTTGAATTGGAAAGTGGCGCTATTAACAATCAGCCAATGGATTGGTTACTAGCGGATGTTACCAATGGTACCAAGGTGAATATTTTGGCGTACAATCCGTCTACCACCTCAACGGGAAGTTATTGGGTGAGTACAGATGTGTAGGATTAATTTTTTATAAAAAATAATAACGTCATTACGAAGGAGGTACGACTGAAGTAATCTGTTTATTTTGAACTAGAAACATAAAGGTTACTGCGTTATCACTCGTAATGACGTTTTTTTTATGTGGTTGTGAATTGCTTTTTTGTTTTTATTCATAATTTAATTTTAATCTAATTCATTCCGTATCTCCAAAATTAATTTTAAAGTTTTTTCAAGTTCTATTCTAATTTTATCACCTCTTTGTGTTAATTCTCCAGTATCAATATCATAACCATCAAGAAGCAAGTCTACATCTTTCCATGTTCTCGCATTTGACCTAAGCGGTAGGCTAATATTATTCAAAACAACTTCAGAGTTAACAGATAATTCATCACTTACCATATTAGTTAAATCAACTAACATTTCAGTCAAATCATCTAATGCTGATTTCACTTTTTTTGACTTTTCCTTTATTTCTTTTGAGTCCTTATTGAATTTTTCTTCAGTTATAAAACTCAAAAGCTCACCCCTCAATCGTAAATATTCTTTTAGGTCATTCCGAAAATATTTTAGGTTTCTTTTAAGCCTATCTTTTTTTTCACTTTCAAAAAATATATTGATTTGGTCACGAAGTTTTGTTACAAAGCCAAAAACTTCTTCAGAAACAAGTGTTATTTCCTTAGGTTTATCTTTAACTTGAGAATATGAAGTTATAGAAAAAACAAATATTAATAATAAATTAATTGTCAGTTTCATTTTTCTTGTTTTTAATTAATAAAAAAAATGTAATTATAAATAGAATAATGGGTAAGATTAGTTGCTCTAATTCAAGCTCATGAAAAGGTCTACCTCGTGTCATTTCTAAGATGATATCCCAACGAAAATAAATTATAAAAATATTTATTAAGATAAGTACTAAAGCTACTAAGGTTTTATATTTCATATTTATCCTATTAATTTATATTCATTTATTTATATAGAACTATTACTTATTTATATTTAGGGTAACAAACAAATTAACTGCTTTCATAATTTCTTATAAATCTAAAAAAATAAATCTGTTAAAAGCTACGAAAACACTCAAAACCAATATTTTGAGCCATAAAAGTTAGCTTTTTCATCATTAATGTGGTAAATAAAGCACAACTAAGACCTTATAAAACAAAAAAAACGCTCCTAAAAAGAAGCGTCTTTAAAAATATTGATATGTATTTTGTTACAACGGAATATTCCCGTGTTTTCTATTAGGTCGTTCTACCTTTTTACCTTCTAACATGGCAAAGGCTTTAATCAGTTTTCTACGCGTGTCTTGTGGTAAAATAACCTCATCTACAAATCCACGTTCTGCTGCACGGTACGGATTCGCAAATTTATCAGCATACTCCGCTTCTTTCTCCGCTAATTTTGCTTCGTGATCATCTGCTTCAGCAATTTCCTTTTTAAAGATAATTTCACTCGCTCCTTTTGCTCCCATTACCGCAATTTCTGCACTAGGCCATGCAAAGTTCATATCGGCTCCAATATGTTTTGAGTTCATTACATCATAAGCTCCACCATAGGCTTTACGAGTAATTATACTAACTCTTGGCACGGTAGCTTCACTCAATGCATACAATAATTTTGCTCCGTTGGTAATAATAGCATTCCATTCTTGATCGGTTCCTGGTAAGAATCCCGGTACATCTACCAATACCAATAACGGAATATTAAAACAATCGCAAAAACGGGTAAATCGTGCTGCTTTTTTAGAACTGTTTACATCCAAACATCCTGCTAAACTCATGGGTTGGTTGGCAACAATTCCTACACTTCTTCCCCCTAAACGCGCAAATCCGACCACGATATTATCGGCATAATCTTTATGGATTTCAAAAAACGAATCAGCATCAGCAATACCATCAATTACGGCACGCATATCGTACGGTTTGTTTGCATTATCCGGAACGATGTTGGCTAATTTTTCTCTAGTTTCATCGCCTAATTCAAACGGTAATTTCGCTGTAGTTTCTTGATTGTTCTGTGGCATATAACTCAACAATGTTTTGATATCTTCCAAACATTGTACATCATTTGCAGCCGTTAAATGCGTAACTCCCGATTTGGTTGCGTGCGTACTCGCTCCTCCTAATTCTTCTGAAGTTACTTCTTCATTGGTTACTGTTTTTACTACGTTAGGTCCCGTAACAAACATATAACTTGAGTTTTCTACCATAACGGTAAAATCGGTCATCGCTGGTGAATATACTGCTCCCCCTGCACAAGGTCCCATAATTGCAGAGATTTGTGGAATTACTCCTGATGCTTGTACATTTCTGTAAAAAATATCGGCATAACCACCTAACGAACGTACTCCTTCTTGAATACGCGCTCCACCAGAATCGTTCAATCCGATTAATGGTGCTCCTACTTTTACGGCTAAATCCATAATCTTACAAATTTTTTCGGCATGGGTTTCCGATAACGAGCCTCCAAACACCGTAAAGTCTTGTGCAAACACATATACCAAGCGTCCGTTTACAGTTCCGTATCCTGTTACCACTCCGTCACCATAAAACTTCTGATTTTCCATTCCGAAATCGGTGGTTCTATGAGTTACTAAAATACCTACTTCTTCAAAAGAACCTTCATCTAAGAAATAATCGATACGCTCACGAGCGGTTAATTTTCCTTTTTGATGATGACGGTCGATGCGTTGTTGTCCGCCTCCTAACTTTGCTTCGGTAAGTTTATGTTGTAATTCTTCTATTTTAGATTTCATCTATATTCTTTTTTTGGGCGTTCCCCAAGGGTCGGGCTTTCCGCTATATCTTTTGTTGGTTCTCGATACTTGCTTCGCAAACTCGAACTGACAACAAAAGGATGCCGCTGCAATCCCTAACGCAAATTGTTTTTAACAAGTTTTTAAAATACGTTGCTCTTTTAAATACTGCTGTAAAGCAACTTGTGCAGCAATCTTCGCTTCCTTTTCATATCCTGCTTCTAACAACTCAGGTGTGTAATATTTCTTTACAAAATGAGTATCAAAATTCCCTGATGTGAAAGCCTCGTGTTCGCATACGAACTTTCCAAACGGCAACGTAGTTTCTATTCCTTTTACCTTATAATTACTAATCGCTTGTTTCATTAACTCAATAGCTTCTTCGCGCGTATTTCCGTAGGTAATCAATTTAGAAATCATCGGATCGTAATAAATAGGAATTTCCATTCCTTCTTCAAAACCATCATCTACACGAATATTTTCTCCTTTTGGATGTTGGTAGGTTTCCAACACTCCAATACTCGGTGCAAAATTGTCTAACGGATCTTCGGCATATACACGTAATTCTAATGCGTGCCCTTTAATTTGTAAGTCTTCTTGGGTGAATGATAGCTCCTCTCCTCTTGCTATTTTTATTTGCTGCTCTACCAAGTCAATACCCGTAATCATTTCGGTAACTGGATGCTCTACTTGCAAGCGTGTGTTCATTTCTAAAAAGTAGAAATTCTTGTTTTCGTCTAGTAAAAACTCAACCGTTCCTGCTCCTAAATAATCACAGGCTTTCGCAACTCTTACGGCTGCTGCTCCCATGGCTTCTCTAATTTCTGGAGTCAACACACTCGATGGTGCTTCTTCTACTACTTTTTGGTGGCGACGTTGCACCGAACATTCGCGTTCAAATAAGTGTACTACGTTTCCATAAGCATCTGCCAATACTTGGATTTCAATATGACGTGGTGACCCTACATATTTTTCTATAAATACAGAACCATCTCCAAAAGCTGATTCTGCTTCTGAAATTGCACGCTGCATTTGTTCTTTAATATCCGCTTCTTTTTCAACAACACGCATTCCTTTTCCGCCACCTCCTGCTGAAGCTTTGATTAAGATAGGATACCCAATTTCATTCGCTACTTTCGAGGCATATTCTACATCGGTTACCGCTTCGTCAATACCTGGAACCATTGGAATATCATAAGCTTTCACTGCATCTTTTGCAGCTAATTTACTTCCCATAACTTCAATAGCATGAGTTTTTGGACCTATAAATACAATTCCTGATTTTGCTACCGCTTCTCCAAAGGCTGCATTTTCACTTAAAAATCCGTATCCTGGGTGAATTCCATCTACATCTAACTCCTTCGCTACTTCAATAATTTTATCTCCTAATAAATACGATTGATTCGATGGTGCAGGACCAATACATACTGCTTCGTCTGCAAAAGTTACGTGTGGTGAGTTTCTATCTGCTTCAGAAAAAACTGCTACCGTTTTAATTCCCATTTTTTTTGCTGTACGCATTACACGCAACGCAATTTCTCCCCTATTTGCTACTAATATCTTTTTCATATTATTCCATTTCTATTAAAACCGTATTCTTTTCTACTTTATCACCTGCCTGAATAGCTACCGATTTTACGACTCCGTCTCTTGGTGCTTGTAAGGTATTCTCCATTTTCATGGCTTCTAATACTAAAATTCCATCACCTTCTTTTACTTCTTGACCAATTTCAACATCAACAGAAACAATTAACCCAGGCATTGGTGCCTTGATATCGTTTTCTTTTTTCTCTGCAGCTACCTCTAAACCTAATTCATCAATCAACATATCTAATTCGTTAGAAATATTCACCTCATAGGTGTTTCCGTTGATTTGAATGGTGTATGTTCTTTTGTTGAAATTTGTTTGGAGTATGGTAGCTTGATACGATTGGTTACCATCAAGTACGTGGTAGTTATTTTGTGATTTTTCTACTATGTCTAACGCCTCTATTTGCGCTTCAGTAAAGTCAAAATCATGCGTTTTATTAACGCTCGTTTTAAAAGATTTACTCATAAATATCTGATATTTTCACCACTAAAATATTAAAATTACAACGGAATGCATTGAGTTAAATCTATAAATTGGCTAGAATGTTTTTTTACTTCCTTGATTACTTCCTATCCATTTACTAACAACCTCAGAAAAACCCGCTATTTATCCCGCTTAATTCATATTTCATATTTACCTTTGCACTGTTCTCATAAAGGGGTGCCTTATTTGAATTACGAATTGTGGAATTACGAATTTTGATTATTAAAATAATTTGTAATTAATCATTTATAATTCATAATTAAATTCAGGCTGAGATCATACCCAACGAACCTGGAACAGGTAATGCTGTTTAGGGATTTTATCGTCATTGCGAAGTAATTTGGAAAATTACTGTGGCAATCTGTTTATTGAAGAAAAGATTACGTCGTCGTAAACTAACTCCTCGTAATGACAAAATTTAATTATTCAATGTTTAACTAAAGAATAATTACCTCTTTTTATTCGATTTTGTTTTTATAAAATGAGACCGATGTCTTTTCGTAAAAAAGTGAAGATAGTAGCTTTTTTACTCGTTGTATTCACAACATTAACAACAAGCGCACAAACGTTTATTCTATCTGGTAAAATAGTTGATGCAAACCAAGAACCTTTAGTGGGTGCTACCGTAGCAATTAAAGCTCAAAACAAAGGAACTTCTACCGACTTTGAAGGTAAATTCAAATTAAACTTACCAAAAGGAACACATGTTATTGATGTTTCTTATGTGGGGTTTAAAAGCCTTTCACAAGAAGTTAAAATTACCAATAACCAACAGATTACGTTTCAATTAATTTCTAATGAAACTGTGTTAGATGAAGTGTTGGTATCTGCTGTTCGTGTAAAAGCAGATGCACCCGTAACACACTCTAACCTTGGCAAACATGAAATTGAAAAACGTAATTTAGGACAGGATATTCCTGTGTTACTAAACTACTTACCTTCTGTAACATCCTCGTCAGATGCTGGGGCTGGTGTTGGTTATACTTATATTCGTGTACGTGGTTCGGATGCTTCTCGTGTGAATGTTACGATTAACGGAATTCCATACAACGACTCTGAAAGTCATGGAACTTTTTGGGTAAATATGGGAGATTTTGCTTCGTCTACACAAAGTTTACAATTACAACGTGGTGTGGGAACGTCTACGAACGGTTCTGGAGCATTTGGAGCTAGTTTAAATATTTTAACCGATGCTGTTTCGGATGAAGCTAGTGGAGAAATTTCAAATGCTTTTGGTTCTTATGGAACTAGAAAACACACCGTAAAGTTTACCACTGGAAAATTAAATAATGGATTTGAGTTTGCAGGACGTTTGTCTAACATTTACTCTGATGGATATGTTGATAGAGCTTTTACCGATTTAAAATCGTATTTCTTACAAGGTAGTTATACTGATGACAATACGTTGATTAAAGCCTTAGCTTTTGGAGGAAAGCAACAAACCTATCAAGCTTGGTATGGCTTAAGTGCTGAGGAGTTACAAGAAAATCGTCGCCAGAACCCGTATACCTACGATAATGAAACCGATAATTATTGGCAAGATCATTACCAATTACATTGGAATGAGAAACTCTCTGATAACTGGTCTACCAATATTGGATTAAATTATACCAAAGGAGAAGGATATTTTGAACAGTTTAAAGAGGACAAAGATGCTGTTGATTATGGTAATGTAATTGTTGACGGAAGCGATGTTATTGTTCGTCGTTGGTTAGATAATGATTTTTATGTAGCTAATGCTAACGTTACTTATAAAACTGAAAAATTCGAGTTAATTTCTGGTGCTTCTTATAGTAATTATAAAGGAGATCATTTTGGTGAAGTTATTTGGGCTACACAATTTGCAGATGGTGCTAGCATTAGAGATCGTTACTATTTTAGTGATGCTAAGAAAAATGATATTAGCGTTTTTTCTAAAGCTACTTTTAATGTTTTTGATAATTTAAAAGCTTTTGTTGATGTACAAGGTAGGTTTATTGATTATACAACCGGAGGCTTTACTTCTGATTTAAATCCTTTAAATATTGACACTTCATTTAGCTTCTTTAATCCTAAGTTAGGTTTTACTTACAGTATTAATAAAGAAAATAGCATTTATGCATCGTATGCTCGTGCGAACAGAGAACCGAACCGTGATGATTTTCAAAATGGCTCGAATGTACAACATGAAACCTTAGATGATTTTGAATTAGGGTGGCGTTTGCATAATAAAACGGTTCAATTGAGCACCAACATCTATTACATGTCGTACGACAATCAATTAATTCAAACTGGTGGACTGAATGATGTTGGAGAATATTTACGTGAAAATGTGAAAGACAGCTATCGTTTAGGAGTAGAAATTGATGCTAATATTAACGTTACAGACAAGTTTAGCATTAATCAAAATCTTACCGTAAGTAGTAATAAAATCAACAATTTTATGTTAGATCGTGATGGTGTTCAACGCAATATTGGAACTACAAACATTGCTTTTTCCCCTGATATTATTGCTGGAAATGCTTTGATTTATAAGCCTACAAAAGGGTTACAGCTTTCTTTATTATCTAAATTTGTTGGTGAACAATATCTAAGTAACACAAACACAGAAGCCTCTAAACTAGATAGCTATTACGTTAGTGATTTTAATGTTAGTTATGAATTAAAAATGAACAAAGTTTTTAAATCTATTGTTTTTACAGGATTGGTAAACAACCTTTTTGATAAAGAATATGTTGATAGAGGATATACCTATTTAAATACTTGGGATACTCCTGGAACTTCTTTTGAGGTCCAAGGATACTTTCCGCAAGCTACTAGAAACTTTTTAGTAGGTGCAACGTTAAAGTTTTAATTGGGAAAATGCTAGAAAAACAAAAAACCGAGACAATTAATTGTCTCGGTTTTTTTATATAATGTATTAAACTAAACACTATGTTTCTATCCTCCAAAGTCATCAAAACGAATGTTTTCGTCATCAAGACCAAAATCTTCACCCATTTTTTGTACTGCTTTGTTCATTAATGGTGGCCCACAGAAATATAATTCTAAATCCTCAGGACTTTCATGCTTAGATAAATATTGGTCTATTACAACTTGGTGAATAAACCCAACAAAACCGTCTCCGCTTTCATCGTTAATATCTTTTTTAACTTTCCAGTTATCTTCTTCTAATGGCTCAGATAATGCCAAGTAGAATTTAAAGTTTGGAAAGTCTTTTTCTAACGCTCTAAAGTAGTGAATGTAGAATAATTCTGCTTTAGAACGACCTCCATACCAGTATGTTACTTTTCTACCAGTCTTTAAAGTTCTAAATAAATGATAAATATGTGAACGCATTGGTGCCATACCAGCTCCACCACCTACATATAACATCTCTGCATCAGAGTCATTGATGAAGAATTCACCATAAGGTCCAGAAATAGTTACTTTATCTCCTGGCTTTTGATTAAAAATATACGAAGATGCCACCCCTGGATTTACATCCATCCATCCGCCTTTAGCACGATCGAAAGGAGGTGTTGCTACACGAACATTTAACATTATTTCTCTTCCTTCTGCTGGATAAGAAGCCATAGAGTATGCTCTCTCTACAGTTTCTTCATTCTTCATTACTAATGGTCTTAGGTTAAATTTATCCCAATCAGCCTCAAATTTATCTGGTTCCCCTGGATGATCTTGTGGATGTGCAGAAATATCCATATCAGCATATTTTACTTCACATGGTGGTATTTCAATTTGAATATACCCACCTGCTTTATAATCCATTTCTTCAGGAATCTCAACTACAAACTCCTTAATAAAGGTTGCCACGTTATAGTTTCTTACAACAGTTGCTTCCCATTTCTTAATTCCAAAAATTTCTTCTGGAATAGATATATCCATATCTTGCTTTACTTTTACCTGACATGCTAAACGGATACCATGTTGTAATTCTTTACGTGTAAAGTGTGGTGTTTCTGTAGGTAAAGCTTCTCCTCCACCTGAATTTACATGACACTCACATTGTACACAAGAACCACCACCACCACAAGCTGATGGTAAAAATATTTTTTCATTACCTAAGGTAGATAATAAAGTTCCTCCTGATGCTACTTCTATTGTTTTTTCACCATTGATTGTAATTTTTACAGGTCCAGATGGTGCCAATTTTTGCTTAACAAATAATAATAAAGCTACCAAAACTAAGATTACCGCTAAAAACGCTAATACTGTAATAGCAACTGTTCCTCCTGTGCTTACTTCTAAAAATACCATTATTCTGTAATTTCTTTAGTGTTATTAGCTAATTCTCCTGCCTTCTCTTCAGTCTTTTCAGTTTCCTCTACTACCTTTTCTTCAACTTCTTTCTTTTCAACCTTAACTTCAGCAGTTTCTTCTTTTTTACCTGCATCATCACCTCCAGTTAACATTCCACCGAAGCTCATAAACCCGATAGCCATTAAACCTGTAATAATGAATGTAATTCCTAATCCTCTTAATGCTGGTGGCACAGAAGAGTATCTGATTTTTTCACGAATAGCAGCAATAGCTAAAATTGCTAAAAACCACCCGATTCCTGAACCAATACCATACGTAAATGATAAACCTAATGTTGGAATTTCACGAGATTGCATAAATAAAGATCCTCCTAAAATTGCACAGTTTACTGCAATTAATGGTAAGAAAATACCTAAAGAGTTATATAATGCTGGCGCAAATTTTTCAACTATAATTTCTACTAATTGTACCATGGTTGCAATTGTTGCAATAAACATGATAAATGACAAGAAACTTAAGTCATAATCTACATATTCCTCTCCCAACCACTTTAAAGCTCCAGGTTGTAATAGGTATTGATCTAACAACCAGTTTACTGGTACTGTTACTGCTAATACAAAGATTACAGCGGCACCTAAACCTACGGCTGTTGATACTTTTTTAGATACTGCAAGGTATGAGCACATTCCTAAGAATGTAGCAAATACCATGTTATCTATAAATATCGATTTGAAAAATAATTCTATATGTTCCATTTTCTATATTTTTAATGAACACTAACTTAAGTTAGTCTTCTACTAATGCTTTATTTCTTGTACGTTGTACCCAAATAATAATACCCACAACAATTAATGCCATTGGTGATAATAACATAAATCCGTTGTTTTCGTATCCTAAAGCATACAATCCTGTTTTCTCGATAGGATCACCTAATACTTTAAATCCTAATAAAGTACCTGAACCTAATAACTCTCTAAAGAAACCTACAATAATTAAGATTACTGCATATCCTAAGGCATTTCCTATTCCATCTAAAAACGATCTCCAAGGTCCGTTTCCTAAAGCAAAAGCCTCAAAACGTCCCATAATAATACAGTTGGTAATAATTAACCCAATAAAAACCGATAAGGTTTTACTTAAATCGTATGCAAATGCTTTTAACACTTGGTCTACGATAATTACTAAGGTTGCTACTACGATTAACTGTACAATAATTCTAATTTTTGATGGAATAATATTTCTCATTAACGAGATTACTACATTCCCTACTCCTAATACAAATAATACCGATATAGACATTACAATAGAAGCTTTTAACTCTGCTGTAATTGCTAATGCAGAACAAATTCCTAATACCTGAATTGTAATTGGGTTATTATCTGCTAATGGATCAGTAATTAACGCTGCGTCTTTTTTTGATAAAAGTCCCATATTTATTTTAATGTTTTAAAGTAAGGTACGTATAAACCTAATTCAGATTTAATCATTGCAGCTACTCCGTCTCCAGTAATAGTTGCTCCTGCAATTGCATCTACCTCGTTATCATTTTTATCTTCATTCTTTGGATCATTGTTCGATTTAGAAACTGCAATTCCTTTAAAAGAACCATTGCTCATTAAATCTTCTCCAATAAAATCGTCCATAAAGTAACGTTGCTTAATGTTAGCCCCTAAACCTGGTGTTTCTCCTTTATGATCGAAGAAAACTCCTTGAACTACCATGTTTTTATCCATTGCAACATATCCCCAAATAGCATCCCAAAGACCTTTACCTCTAATTGGAGCGATATAGAAAGTTTTTCCTTCCTTTTCACCTACAAATAATGGTAATTTTCTTGTTTTTCCTTCTTTAGCTGCTGTTTGTTGCTTTTTTACATCAATTAAATACGCTTTAGAATCTTCAGAAGCATTATCTCCTTCAATTACTAATTGTTTTTTTATGTATTTAGCAAACTCGTCTGCTACTTTATCTTTTGAAACAAACTCTACACTTGTTTCATCGTTTTCATTTACACCCATTGCATACAAAATATTTTGCTGCTTCTCGATACGTTTGTTAGCATCGATTGTTGGGCGAAGTGATGACGCTGTAAAAGCTAACAACGCACCCACTACTAGTACCATTCCTATTGCGAATGCTACCGTATATACATTACTATCTGTCTTCTTACTCATAATTAGGCAGTTTTAGCTTTTAAACGTTTTAATCTTCTTTTTACATTACCTTGAACTACGTAATGATCAATAGTTGGAGCAAATACATTCATTAATAAGATTGCTAACATTACTCCTTCTGGATATGCAGGGTTGAATACACGAATCATAATTGAAATAAAACCAATTAAGAATCCATAAATCCATTTTCCTTTGTTAGTTTGTGATGCTGTTACTGGATCAGTTGCCATGTATACAGCACCAAACGCAAAACCTCCAATTAATAAATGCTTCCAAAAATCTAAACTCATTAATCCGTAAAACTTGCTTGTTTCACCAATCCATCCCATATCAACTACTTGATTGAAGATGAATCCCATTACTAAAGCTCCAATAACTGCAGATAACATAATTCTCCAGCTTCCAATCTTTGTAAAGATTAAGAATAAAGCTCCTAATAAAATTAATAATGTTGAAGTTTCTCCTACAGAACCTGGAATAAACCCAAAGAACATATCAGAAACTGAATAGTTTAATGGTTGTGATTGTGCCAAACTTCCTAAAATTGTTTCTCCTGAAATGGCATCAGCTGTTCCGGCAGCTTCTACTGCTCCTTGAACCCATACTTTATCTCCAGACATCCATGTTGGGTATGCGAAGAATAAGAATGCACGAATAGTTAAGGCAGGGTTTAAGATGTTCATTCCTGTACCTCCAAATACTTCTTTACCAATTATAACTCCAAATGCTACTGCTACTGCTAGCATCCATAATGGTAAATCTACTGGTACAATTAATGGAACTAACATTCCTGTTACCAAGTACCCCTCTTCTATCTCATGCCCTTTGATTATACAAAAAACAAACTCTATTGCTAAACCAACCGCATATGAAACAATTACTAATGGTAATATTTTAACCAAACCTATTAGAAAGTTACTCATATTCCAAAACTCTCCAGAAAAGAAACCTGTTGCATTTGAAACGGCTTCTATTTGAAGATTATGCTGATACCCTGCATTGAACATACCAAAAAGCAAACATGGTATTAATGCCATAATTACCGTATTCATGGTACGTTTTAAGTCATCTGCTGCCTTAATATGAGTTCCGCCGTGCGTTACCTCTTTTGGCATATAAAGAAAAGTATGAAATCCACTAAATAAGGGAAACCACTTTTTTTCTTTATGTTCTTCTCTAAAATTATCTAATTTTTGTTTTAAGCCCATATCTTATCCTAATTCTTCTCTCATTAAATCTAATCCTTCTCGAATTATTTTTTGGTGAGGTTGTTTCGATACACAAATAAATTCTGTTAATGCAAAATCTTCTGGTGCAATTTCGTAAGCCCCTAATCCTTCCATTTCGTCCAGATCTTTATACATACAAGCTTTTAATAATTGCATCGGATAGATGTCTAACGGAAAAATTTCTTCATAAGAGCCTGTTACTACAAATGCTCTGTGTTCTCCGTTAGTATTTGTATTTAAGTCATATTTTTTCTTTGGGTTTAACCAAGAAAAAGTTAATGCTCTAGAAGTAGATATTTTGTTAAAAACTGGTTTATTCCATCCAAAAAACTCATAATCATCTCCTTCTGGGATAGCTGTAATTAAGTTATCGTAGTATCCTAAGAAACCATCTTCTTTAACTTCTAAACCACTTAAAACATTTCCACTAATTACACGAGCATTATCAGCCTCTAAATTTCCTTTAACAACATCAGCTATTTGTGCCCCTGCTTTTGCAGTTACATACTGTGGTTTGTTAAATTTAGAACCTGCTAAGGCAACAGTACGAGTAATATTTAACTTCCCTGTTAATAATAGCTCACCTATTACTACTAGGTCTTGAGGCGTAACTACCCACACAACTTCTCCTTTATTAATAGGATCAATTTGTGCTATTTGTGTACTTACATTTCCTACCGGGTGTGGACCTGAAACTTTATGTAGTTCAACTCCTTTCACATCTTTAAATGGTGATAGTGTTGAGTTTTTACCTACAGAAACATGTACTTTACCTGCTGTTAACTTTGTTAACGCTGTTAAAGCTGCTTGTAATTCTGCTTCTTTGCCTTTTAACGCATAATCATAATCAGCTGCTAAAGGCGCACTTGCATAGGCAGATACAAAAATTGCTTTTGGTGCTTGATTAGGATTTGCAACTACGTCATACGGACGTTGTTTTATAAACGGCCAACAGCCTGAAGCAAACAAGTGGTTTTTCACCTCTTCTCCAGACATTGTGTCTACATCTTTTTTACCAAAATCTTTGTATTCCTGCTGTGCATCAGCAGTGATTTTAATTGCTAAAACTTTTCTTCGTGCTCCACGAACGATTTCTGTAACTTTACCGCTAACAGGACTAGAAAATAAAACACGCTCGTCACTTTTTGAATAAAAAAGTGCTTCTCCTGCTTTTACTTCTGTACCTTCTTTTGCTAAAATTTTAGGAATAACGCCGTGAAAATCATCTGGCTTTACTGCAAACAAACTACCTAATTGAAGTTCAGTAGTTATCTGTTCTGCCTCGCCAACTAGCTTGATATCCAAGCCCTTCTTAATACGGATGTCTTTTGACATAGGAACTGATTAATTTGATTTTCTTAAAAACACGCAAATTTAAAAATTTTGCATCCCTTTGCAGAACAAAACCTTTCTTATCTTTAAAAAACAACATTATTTATACTTATTCTAAATTAGCTCTTACTTTTTTAAGCTTCTTATTGTAGAACAAACAGTCATCGTGGTACTTCTGGAATCTCCATTTTGTACTTTGTTCCATTTAAAGCTTTTAGAAAAGCTACTAAGTCATTAATTTCTTCATCGGTTAAGTTTAAAGGTTTCATTAACGGGTCTACCACTGGAAACAATGAGTCTTTCTTTTTTTCTTCAAAAGATGGGTTTAACATCTGCATACCACTGTTATACATGTTTACCACTCCTGTTAAGTTATCAAAAAAACCATTGTGCATCCATGGTCTTGTATTAAGTAGATCTCTTAAAGAAGGGGTTAAAAATTTTCCAACATCTTCACTATTCTTCGTAACATTATAACGTCCTAGATCTTCTTGTTCTCTCTTGTAATATGTTAATCCTATATTATGAAATTTTTGATCTGTAAAAAATTGCCCATGATGACAATTCATACATCTTGCTTTTGTTCTAAAAAGATGTAACCCTTTAATTTCAGAATCTGTTAATGCTTTGTAACTTCCTTTCATAAATCTATCTACCTTACTAGGTTGACTTTTTATAGTTCTCTCAAAAGCTGCAATTGCACTTAAAACCTGCTCTATTGTTATATTTTCTTTTTTATAAACCTTTTTAAAAAGCTCTTCATATCTTTTTACTTTTTGAAGCTTACCAGGTAGTTCATCAATATTCATATTCATTTCATTATGAGCTGTTATAGGCCCCAGTGCTTGATTTTCTAAAGAAGCTACTCTACCATCCCAAAAAAAGATTTTTTTTGATGCTACATTTAAAATTGTAGGTGCATTTCTAGAGCTTTGTAAATGATTATGACCCGTAGATTTTTCGGTATGAGTTGCCCATCCCATTTCTGGATGATGACAAGAACTACATGATATTTGATTTGAGGACGATAATTTGGGATCAAAAAAAAGTAGTTTACCTAGCGTAACTTCTGGCTTTTTTATGTCTTCGAAATAATTGTAATTTATTTCTATGGGTTTCATTTCTTGCCACTCAACCCCCTCGTCAATGATTGGTTTTGGCCATTTTGAAATTGGTTTTTTATATAAGTCAACTATGGAATAACCTTGGTTTAATTTTTCTTCTTGTGAATTATGTTGCTTGCATGAATACAACACAAGGATAAGAATAAGGTATTGTAAAAATCGTGTCATTTTTTGTTGCGAAAGAAAATAAAAGGAGCATTTAAAAACTTACTCCTGTTGATATTGTATATAAATTATTTATTGCAGTGTTAACTAGAGCTGTTT
The DNA here is from genome assembly GCF_003867075.1 of Tenacibaculum mesophilum. Lineage (NCBI taxonomy): Bacteria > Pseudomonadati > Bacteroidota > Flavobacteriia > Flavobacteriales > Flavobacteriaceae > Tenacibaculum > Tenacibaculum mesophilum. Next base: position 2,073,639 of record NZ_CP032544.1, read on the forward strand.
CTGTATTAATTCCAACGAAAACATTAATTTTTTCCGCTACACTATAATCTAGCTTAAGTTTTACTCCTGAATTAATATAATTAGAGTTTAGCAATTCATTATTTTGATGAAGCATGTTTGATATGGAAACTTGATTATCGTTTCTTAACAAAGATTTCCCTTTTAAAACAGCTTTATAATTAAAGTTTACTACTGCAGAAAACAATATTTTCTCATTAACACTTGTTGTATATCTAGAGACAAATCCGACATTAAGATTATCAACATACTGGTAACTTCTAATTAAAAAATAGTCTTCTTTGTATTTTTGATAGTTAATATATGGAGAGAAGTACATAAAATACTTTTCAGCGTCTTTATAGTAAAGTGTACTTAATTGATAAGTAGTGTTATTTAGTTTGTAATTTTCGTTTTGACCTATAATTTTGAGTGTTGATCCAGTTCTTGAAGAAAGAATAGACTCTAATCCTTTTTTTTCTTGAACCTGATACATTAGTTTAACCCCAAAAGTTTGCCCTTTTTTCGTAAACAATTTTACCAAAGAAGCGTTTATATCGTTATTTTTTAAGCTAGACAACTCTGTAGATACTGCTTCACTTAAAAATTTACTTATTTTCAATTGTTTTGTGTTTACATACAGCCATAAATCATTATTTTTTATTGGCTGTAACTGCATTCCTAAATTAAATCCACTACCATCATAAAAAACACTTTTATAAGTTCCTCTTACAATATCATTAAAATATCCTAAGCCATTTAAATGATAAATCTCGGGTACTGAAATTTGATTAAAAAAACGAATATCATTGGATTGTGTATATTTCTGAAAACCTGCATGAAGCCCTAAGTTAACCCCAAAAAGATCTTTAAAATATACTCCTGATTTTATTTGAAAATTTGAACTTACGTCTTTTACTCTTGGATCTCTACTTCTACTAGCTAAGTTTGCTTTGTATTGTAACTGCGCTCCAAAATCTATTTTTTTAGTCGTTTTTGCATACCCTCCTAAAAAGTGATAACGCTCGTTACTTAAGCTTCCTCCTACCGAATCTGCTGTAATGTATGGATAAATTAAATCATAATCGATAGCTTCATTCCATCGAATACTTTTTTGATTGATGTTTTTATACCCTGCTACCCCATAACTTATGAACACTATCTACAAAATAAAAAGGCTGATTGTCTTTAACAAGACAATCAGCCTTTTTAAAAATAAGTAATAAGTTTTAATTGGCACATACCGACTTAGTAACAATCCACGCAGAACCAGTAGGGGAACACTTCTGAACCAACTTAGCTAATCCACAAGGAAGCTCAGTAACATTCACATAATCTTGAATTATATCTATAGTATAACCATTCATAGTAAAGAAATCCGCATCTCCAGGGAGAGTATATAGATTAAAAGGATAACCTATGTATCGATTCCAACATTGAATTTCTGCTGGCAGTACTTCTTGTGAAATCAGAGGATTAATTGAAATATCACAACCACAATCCTCTGATGATTTACCTTCCACTTTAACTACTTCTTCTTTTTGTTTCAGCAACACATCGTCTTCTATATTGTCTTGACAAGAAAGCACAGCAAGCAATAGCAATAAAAATGGTAAAACTTTAAAGTTTTTCATAATTTCCTAAATTAAGTTATAAGTATGGTTATTTTTTTTGGTTAAATTAGGGTGTAAAACTACAAATAATATTTATTCAATCTAAATAAAAAGTAAGTAAATTAATGTTTTATATATTCGTAGTTTTACAAACTGAATCTTCACGTTTTTTAACGTATTAAGGCTTTATAAATGCGATTATCAAATTATTTTTTATTATTCTTTGCATTGTTATTTTTGAATATTCAAGCTCAAAATGTAAAAACAGTACAACTACGACCTAAAAATAACCCAAACTTTTATGCCCCTATTGTTCGCTTGGGTGATGTTTTAAAATTATCTTTTGATGATTTAGATGCTGATAGCAAACAGTATTTATACAAAATTGAACATATGACTCATGATTGGAGACCCAGTTCAATAACAAGTAATCAATACATTCAGGGTTTTGAACAAAACGAAATCTTCAACTTTACCAATTCCTTTAACACACTCCAACCTTATACTCATTATTCTATAGAAATCCCTAATGAGAACACAATTATCACAAAAAGTGGTAATTATTTAATTTCTGTTTTAGATGAGGATTATAAAGTTGTTTTTACAAGACGCTGTGTCTTTTACGAAGATATTACCACCGTTGGTGTTGCTGCTTTTAGAAGCAGAAATACAACAACAACCAACCAACAACAAACCGTTCAATTTTCAGTTAATCACTCAGGTTTACAAATCAATAATCCTTCTCAAGAAATTAATGTTACATTGTTTCAAAACCATAATTGGAATACAGCTATTACTAATCTTCAACCTATTTTTATAAAACCTCAACAACTTTTATATAATCACACTGTAAAAACTAATTTCTGGGGGGGAAATGAGTTTTTAAATTTTGACACTAAACTGATACGAAACTCTAGTTTAAATGTTGCTAAAGTAGAACGCAAAAACGTATACCACAGCTACCTCTACACAGACGAGCCTAGGGCTGATAAAACATATACCTACAACCCTGATATTAACGGACAGTTTGTTATAAGAACCACTGAACGTGATGTTATTGACAACAGAGATAACACTGAGGCTGATTATTCTTTAGTTCATTTTTCTTTAGATGCTTTTGAGCCTTACGAAAACAAGGAAGTTTATGTTTATGGAGCTTTTAACAACTACGAATTGTCTGAAGAAAATAAAATGACCTATGATCCTTCTCAGAAAATTTACAAGGCAATTTTACCTTTTAAACAAGGCTTCTACAACTATAGCTACGCTACTTTAAACAAGAAAAAAAACATTGACTTACACGAGGTTAACGGTTCTTTTTATCAAACTGAGAATGAATATACCGTAATTGTTTATTACAGACCTTTTGGTGAAATTTACGATAGAGTAATTGGTGTTGGTTACGGTTTTTTTAACCAAAATAGGTAAGGTATTTATGTAAACGTTGACTAAAAACTGAAAAAGAACTATCTTTATCATATGTTTCAGCAAATTACAAAAGGTATTAAGGTTTCTGTAAAAACGTCTTTTAGAGGCTCAGTTTACAGAGAGCATCGGCAATACTACGCTTTTAGTTATTATGTTTCCATAGAAAATAGTTCGAAAGAAACTGTAAAGCTATTGGAACGTTTTTGGGTTATTTTTGATGCTCTTAACAATACTGAATATGTAGAAGGTGAAGGTGTCGTTGGTGAAACTCCAATCTTAAGACCTAACGATATTTATAATTACAGATCAAATTGCTTTTTACTATCTACTACAGGTGCTATGGGCGGCAATTATAAGATGATTAACGTAGAAACTTTTGAGGAATTTCTTGTAATTATTCCTACTTTTCAATTAACCACCTCTTCTATTTTAAATTAATGATTAAGAAAAATAAAGTTCCGGTTATTAAAGATGCTAACTGTTTAAATTGCGGATGTCCTTTTACTAATAACGAAAAGTTTTGTCCTGAATGCGGACAAAAGAATAGAGGTAAGAAAATTACACTAAGTGTTTTTCTTCGTGAACTTTTTGCTGGTTTTTTCTCTTTAGATACTAAGTTTTGGCGAACACTAATCCCTTTACTAATAAGCCCTGGAAAAGTTTCAAAAGACTATATAGAAGGAAAAAGAATTAAATACACAAATCCTTTTCGGTTCTATTTAGCTACATCTATTATTTTTTTCTTAATCATAAGCTTAACAGACAGTTACAAAAAGTTTGAAGAATTAAGGATTGGACGTTCATCTAATATCAAAATAAATAATGATGACTCAGAGGATATTCAAGTAGATTTGGACTCTATCCAAAGTATCGTTTTTAAACAACTTGAAGAACAAGACTCTATTGACACTAAACAAACTGAAACTGATTCTACTAAAGTTTCGTATAATATAAAACCAAAAACAGTTAAATCAAATCTTAGTAATTCTTTTGATATTATAGAGTTTATGAAATTTCAAAAGACGCATCCAAAAACCTCTATTGATGCTGCTTTGGACAGTTTACAAGTTACCAAAAATTTTAGCAATCGTTTTTGGTATTCTCGCGCTAAAGTTTTTAATTCAATTTTTTTAGATAGAGATGAAGCAAAGAAGTTTTTCCGTCAGGTACTATCATATGCTTCTATAGCACTTTTTGTTCTACTGCCTTTATTTACTTTATTTTTAAAATTTATTTATATTAGAAAAAAATATACTTACGTAGAGCATCTAGTTTTTGTATTTCATGTACAAACTGTGCTATTTCTTCTTTTTTCAATTTTTTATATTATAGACTTTTTTAAACACTCTAATAACTTTCTTTCTATTTTCTTATTACTTTTTATGGTTTACCTATACATTGCCATGAAAAGGTTTTACAATCAAGGATATTTTAAAACATTTACTAAATATATGCTTGCAAATACGATGTTTTTTATTCTAGCCATGCTTGGATCAGCCGCTATATCATTTGCTGCATTTGCCCTGTATTAATTCAAGGCTTGTAAAAAAAAGTTTTTTGAAGTGTTTTTTAACTCTACAGTCGCCTTTAACTCGTTGTTATTAGCTACTAATAACTGCATTGTTTTCACTTTACTTAAATATTTATTTTTAATAGAATAAATACCTCTATCCCTATTCTGATAATCAGCCACGTTAAATAAGAAGTAAAATTTATTCTTTTTATTAACCTCTTTAATTTGCTTATCTCCTTTTATTGACACAAACCTTAAACCTTCTTCTTCGCAAAAGCTATAGGTAGTAAAAAAAGGCATTAATGTTAGAATGTCTTCATTATCTAGTTTTTGAATTGCTCTTTTTTCTTCTAAATACCTGCACAAATCATCTCCATCAACTTCTAAAATCACTTTGGGTGTTATTATTTTTTGAATTTCCTTCTTTTCAACCTTATTAAAATCATCATCGTACTCATAAGTTACAATCGTATCTAATTTTTCTACGAAAGAACTAAGATTAAAATCTATCACTCCATCCCATTTATTAGTAACAGAATCTAATGACAATGTTGTTAGCTTTTTAAACTTTTTCTTAAAATCTACACCTAATCTACTTGTTAATACTTCGGTGTTTAATTTCCCTGACACAGTTACTATCGAACTACCCACTGAAGACGCTTTAAATGGCTTAAACAAGTTATTCTCTTCACTTAACTCTCCTTGAATCTTTAAACCACCTCCATCTGCAGAAAATTCAAAAAAGTCTCCTTGCAAAGTACTTATAACTATTGGCTGTTTACTATCCTTTATCCGCCTTAAGATTAAGTCGTTTTCAGAAAAATAGTTTTCATGACTTAGTTTAGATAATAACTGAGGGAGTATTTGTGCTCCTTTATATTTTTTTAATAGTACTTGCAAAGAATTACCTTTCACTACACAACTTATTACCCCTTTACTATAAACAGTTGTCTTATTTATATTTTTGACTGCAAATCCTTCTTCTTTTAAAGCTTCTTCAAAATTTTGTTTTACAACTATTGGACTACTAATAAAAAAGTTTTTAAACTCTTGTTCATTAGTATAAAAAAACAAACCAGGAGGCACTTCTACCTCATCTAACCATGTTGTTTTATTTTTTGCTTTTTTGCTTGTAGATTTCTTGAAGTCTAACTGAGAAAGTGGATGTTTTAAAAAACTACTAAGTATACTATACTCTATTTCTCTAAGATTGAGGTAAACTATAGTTTCAGCTGAAGTTGGTACTTTTTTTTCATAAATTACGGTTGGATTATATCTAAAAAATCCAACCGTAACTATAATACAGCATACTGTTACAAGTATATATGCTATTCTTTTTATCATTTAGCTTATTTCGCTACTGTATTGATAAATTCTAACAATAATTTTAACGTGTTCTCTTCTGTTCCTTGTGTAGATATTTTTAATTCAGAAGAAATTGTGTTTCCTTTCATTCTAGACACTCTAAATACTCCATCGTTTAAGTTATCTGTTGAAAAGCGCATTGCCTCTTTTTCCGATTTACTCATCCATTTATTAGGAATTTTATTTAAAACCGCATTTACATCTACAAAAAGCACTGTTGAGTTGTCTCTAACCAACTTACTGTGTTTTTTTGTATTAAAGTTATTATTACCACTAGCAATGCTTAACGCATTCGTTTTTGATGTAGTTAAGTACAATACATCATTTTTAACTACTGAATATAAATCAAATGGTATATCAGACTTTTTAGTTTTAAACTTTACTACGTTATTTTCAATCTCAACTGCTTTATGCTTTTCCCCTAATTTGAAAAACTTATTCAATAAATCTTCTTCTTCTGAACCAATCATCAACGTAAAATCAGGAATGAACTCTTCTTTTGTTTTTGTTACTTCTTTACGCTTATAATCTTTATCATATTCGTAAGTAGTGTACTCTACTTCTTGTTTAGAAAAATCGTTCAATACTAAAAGAGCATCTCCAGTAACTAATCTACCTACTGCTTTTTCATCTATAACTAAAGAAAATAAATCACCTACAAGTTCCATTTCTTCTTGAAATTTAGGTAAAATACCTCCGTACATCTTATGTAATAATTCAGGATATTCCTTTAATGTTTCTTCAGTATCTATAGAAATACTCCAAAAAGCTAATGCTTTATCATGATCAAAGCTATTAACTAAATTGCTACTCATTTTTTTATTATAAATCTTCTTAAAAGATTTCTTCATATCAGAACTAACCGACATATCTAATAAAATTCTTGCATCACTTTTATCAAAAAACAAATTAGCAGTTACTTCTTCAACTCCATAAATATTTTGATTTCCTCCTTCAGCATACATAGGATATAGATAACCTCCAAAAGACTTAAATAAGTCTGTCATTAACATTCCATAGTTACGAATCCAAAGTGTTGCCGATGCATTTTTCTTTTTACTCTTTTGAAACTTTTTATTAGTAGCAATAGACATTATAACATTCTTATTAAATAGGTCTAGCACATATTTTTTTGTCCAATCTTTACCTATTCTTTTTCTGAAGTTGTAACCAAACTCTCCTTCTTCTTTAAGCTTATCTAGACGTTCTTTATGAGTTGAGAAATATCCTCTTGACGCATCACCGTTTACCAATAAAAGGTAATTATCGTTCCATATTCTAATATCACTTCGTCCTTCAATAATATTATACCCCTCCATTCTTCTTATCTTCTTCTTATTTCGTTTACTTAACATTGATTCGAACAACTCTCTATCTTTCAACTCCACATAAAAATTGTGATATGAAATGCTATCTGTTTTAGTAAAGAAATAATACGCGTTTGATTTAATATCAATGCCAGCATTAGCAACTGAAGACACTTTATCTTCATCACGTCTTCTATTAATATCCTTTAAAATTTCTTTTCCAATAGCATTTTTGTCAATATCTGATACTTCTATCAATTTAAATAAATTTTCTGCGTTTGCAGAAACTAACACATCTATGTTGTTAGGTATCTTAGACTCTAGTCGTTGAGCCTGTATAACTGTAAGTATATTTAAAAACAGTAGTGTAGCAATAATTTTTTTCATCCTAAATTTAATTCTCTAATTGTATTTTATTTTTGATTGTTTGTTTGTTTGCTATGATGTCTTGTGCCTGTAAATGCAACATAATAGCTTTTTTACTTTTTGATATTCTTGCTTGGTTGTTTTCTGTATATTTTATAGGTGTTTCAAACCTATACACACTGGTGTAAGTTGCAGTTTCAAATACTTTACGGTCTTGATTTTTTGTTTTTCTAAACTCTTTTCCTAGATCAAAATGATGGCTGCGTGTAAATATTTTACTTTTTTCATTAAAGGTAAAATGCTTGTTCTTTTTAATAGCTTCTATATGTTTCTTTGAGCTAAAATTAGCTATTACTTCATTTAAAGCTTCTACATTATCAAAATCACACGAAACTGTAACAATAAACTCATTAAAATCTAACGTGTTTTTTACGTTATGAACTCCTTTTGTTCCTTTAATTTTAGAAACTATTTCTTGTACTTTTTTTCTTATAGTTACTTTTGAAGGTACTTTATAGCCATTAATACTGTCAAGTAGCATTATAGAAGCTAGCTTTGTTTTACTTTTACTTAAGTTAATGGTAAGTACAGCACTTCCTGAGCCATCTTTATTAAAACTCACTTCTTCAACAAACTCAAAACAGCTAGTAAATAAAAGGATAGAAATTGTAGAAAATAGCAATAATATTTTTTTATTCATAAAAACTTTTTTTGCAAAGATATTAAATCGCTTTTATTACAAACTAATGATTTCGACTCCTATTTTGTTAATATTTGAATGCAGGTCGTAGTAGCTCATGGTAAGTTGCTTTTCTTTTTTTATTACTGAAGTTACACTAACAGTTTCTACACTTTGACGCTTCATCTTTAATGACACTTCTTTATTACCTCTAGTTTCATCTTGATGAAAATTAATTATACCTGATTGATGAAACTCTTTGTTGTTGGATAACCAATCTGCAAACCACTCTTTTCTTAGCTGTTTCATTTCATCAGTATATAGTGTAGATGATGACCATATTTTAGGAGTTTTACCTAGCTCTTGAAAATGTTTTTTAACTCCATCCCAAACCAATTCATACGCTTGCAACCCATTATTCCAATCAACTAACACAATGGTAAAAGGCTCAATTCCTTCAAAGTCAAAGTGATTGATAATTTCAACAGGATCATCAACTTTTAATAACTGCTTTACAATCACTCCCCTACTCATTCGGTACGATTCTGCTCTTTGGTGTTTTGTAAACCCTCCATTTAGCAAACAAATCAATCTATTTTTTTCACTTAACCCTATCCATGTACCTCCAGCTAATTCATCTTTAGGGTATGTTAACTTCACTCCTTCTTCAACATACGTTTTTGGTGCAATCGTTTTTCGTTTCGGGTCTTCATCTCTATTTGATGTTAATATAAAATTATTATTCCCTAAAGGTAAATAAGTTACCGTACACATATTGTTTTACTTTTATATAATTCCAGCCTTATGTCCATTTAAATATTCCTAAAATAACCGTAACTTTGTCATTTAGGAAAGTCTGAGATAGACTTTTCAATAACAAAGAAAGAAATTTAATTCAACAAACAACATACAAATGGGAAAAGGATTTTTTCACGTACCAACTGCCATTAACGAACCGGTAAAAGGATATGCTCCAGGATCTTCAGAGCGCGAAGCCGTTTCAAAACAATACAAAGAATATTTTAACGGATCTGTAGATGTACCAATGTACATCGGTAACGAAGAGGTTAGAACAGGAAATACTCGTAATATGACACCTCCACACGACCACCAACATGTGGTAGGACAATATCATATTGGAGACAAAACACATGCAGAAAAAGCAATTGCTAATGCTTTAGAAGCTCGTACGGAATGGGCGCAAATGCCATGGGAACAAAGAGCTGCTATCTTTTTACGTGCTGCTGAGTTAATTGCGGGTCCTTACCGTGCAAAGATTAACGCTGCAACTATGATTGCGCAATCTAAAACTGTTCACCAAGCTGAGATTGATGCTGCTTGTGAATTAATTGACTTTTTACGTTTTAACGTAGAATATATGTCTGAAATTTACAACGAACAACCAAACTCTGACGACGGAATTTGGAACCGTGTTGAATACCGTCCGTTAGAAGGGTTTGTATATGCAATTACTCCATTTAACTTTACTGCAATTGCTGCAAACTTGCCTGCATCAGCTGCAATGATGGGGAATGTTGTAGTATGGAAACCATCTGATAGCCAAATTTTCTCTGCAAAAGTAATTGTAGATGTATTTAAAGAAGCTGGTGTACCAGACGGTGTTATCAACGTAATTTATGGTGATCCTGTTGAAATTACTGATGTAGTTTTATCTTCTCCTGATTTCGCTGGAATCCACTTTACAGGTTCTACTTATGTATTTAAGGAATTATGGAAAAAGATTGGTGAAAACATTCACACTTACAAAACATACCCAAGAATTGTAGGAGAAACTGGTGGTAAAGATTTTATCATTGCTCACCCTTCTGCAAACCCAAAACAAGTAGCTACAGGTATTTCTCGTGGTGCTTTTGAATTCCAAGGTCAAAAATGTTCTGCGGCTTCAAGAGTATACTTACCAAAATCGTTAGCTGAAGAAACCTTGAACTATGTAAAAGAAGACATCGCTTCTTTTAAAATGGGTTCTCCAGAAGATATGAGTAACTTTATTACTGCGGTAATTCACGAAGGATCTTTTGATAAATTAGCTAGCTATATCGATCAAGCTAAAGCTGATGCTGACGCTGAAGTTATTGCAGGTGGTAACTACGATAAATCGAAAGGATACTTTATTGAGCCAACGGTTATCTTAACAACCAACCCTAAGTACACTACTATGGAAACTGAATTATTTGGCCCTGTAGTAACTATTTATGTGTATGAAGATGCAGATTGGGCTGATACGTTAAAGTTAGTTGACGGAACTTCTGAATACGCTTTAACAGGTGCTGTATTCTCTACAGATCGTTATGCGGTTGCAGAAGCTACAAAGGCTTTAGAAAATTGTGCTGGAAACTTCTATATAAACGATAAGCCAACAGGTGCTGTTGTAGGACAACAACCATTTGGTGGAGCAAGGGCTTCAGGAACAAACGACAAAGCAGGATCTGCTCAAAACTTATTACGTTGGGTTTCTCCTCGTTTAATCAAAGAAACATTTGTTTCTCCAACCGATTATCGTTACCCTTTCTTAGGATAAAATATTCCGATTACGGAAATTTACTATAAGTTAAAAGCAACCCCTTTGGTTACTGAGCGTAGCCGAAGTAAGGTTGCTTTTTTAGTTTCAAATAATTATTTTATATTGCTAAAAAACTAAGCTAATGGAAGCTCTTAAAATTGTAGACAAAAAAGAACCTAACAAAAACACAAAAAACACAACTCAAAAAGTAGATGAAACCTTAACAGAAGAATTATTCATAGCTATATGTTCCCCAATAGGATCTATGAAAGAGATAATAATAGAAAATATTAAAGATATTTTAAAAACTAATTTCAATTATGATAATAAGGTAATAAAACTAAGTAAGTATATTGACAAAATAAATATTACCACAACCGAAACAACTTCTACAAAAAACAACACTGAAATCTTTAATCAGTATTTCAATAAAATCGAAAAAGGAAATCAGATAAGAAAAAATAATAATAATGCTTTCTTAGCTGAAAACGCAATACAAGAAATACATCTAGAAAGACTTTCTGAAGTTAAAAAAAAGGGAATAGAAGAACCAAAAGCAGAAGATTTCAAATCTAGAAGAATATGCTATATTATTGATTCTATAAAATCTAAAGATGAGTTAGAGTTGTTTAGGAAAGTTTATACAGAGAATTTTTATTTAATCAGTTTATTTTCATCTCTTGATGATAGAAAGAACAATTTACGAAACAAAGGGTTCAAAAATTCAGAAATTGAAGAAATAATTGAAAATGACGACAAACAAAATTTCAATTATGGTCAAAACGTGAGAGGAACTTTTGTAGATGGGGATTTTTTCATGAGGGTATCAGAAGAAAACTCTCATGTAACTAACAAAAAACTAAGACGTTTTTTTGATTTAATTTTTGAAAGTAGCATAATAACACCAACTGTAGAAGAAAAATCTATGTACCTTGCCAAATCAGCTTCTGGTAATTCTTCTTGTCTATCAAGACAGGTTGGAGCATGTATAATTGATGAAAACAACAATACTTTATCTACTGGTTGGAATGATGTACCTAAATTTGGAGGAAACCTATATACTTCTGATTATGAAAGTTTAGATAACAGATGTTATAAAAAAGGGTTCTGTAGTAATGATTCCCAAAAAGACAAGTTAGTAGGTAATATTATAGAGTCTCTTATTTCAGATCCTGAAATAAAAAAGCTATTTGAAAAAAAAATAAATGGAGAAGAAAATGAATTAAACAACTCTTTAATTGAAAGGGTAAAAAACAACTTACGCAATAGTAAAGTTAAAGATTTAATTGAATTTTCAAGAAGTGTCCATGCTGAAATGCATGCCATAATACAAAGTAGTCAAACTTATGGAAGTCAGATAATAAATGGAAAGTTATTTTGCACTACCTATCCTTGTCACAATTGCGCCAGACATATCATTGCTGCAGGAATAAAAGAGGTTTATTATATTGAACCTTACGTGAAAAGTTTATGTTTGACCTTACATAATGATGCAATGACTGAAAATGAAAAAATTGAAGGAAAAGTAAAAATCTTAATGTTTGATGGAGTTGCACCAAGGAACTATTTAACTTTTTTTACTAACTTCGCAGAAAGAAAAAATAAAGGAAAGTTAATAAAGAGGGATTTAAAAAAGTTAAAACCAAAAAAAACTAAATCTTTACAGGCCTTATCTACGCTTGAACAACAAGCTGTACATTATTTATCAGAAAGAAAAAACAAAACTCTCCAAAATGAAAAATAAAAAAAACACAAGTCAACTTGAGTTTATTTTTAAAACAAAAGAAACAGATTTTACCCCAACACCAAAAAGAACTGAGACCAAAGTATTAAGCTTAAACTTTAATAATCAAAAACTTATAGATTACGTAATTAAAAACACTAGAAGTTTTTAATAGTTTTTCTAATTATGTCGTCCTAAAAAAGCAACCTCAAATGAGGTTGCTTTCTTTTTTGTTTTCAAACAGAATTCAATTAATTTCGTTTAACACATATTAGTATTTAGAAACAATGAATTACAAAGAAATACTTGAAACTGTATATCAAAAAATAGCTCCTATTGAAAATGTAGGAGAGTTAGCTACCTATATTCCTGAATTGGCTACCATTGATTCCGAAAAATTTGGCGTACATATTTCAACTGTTGCTAATACTAATTTTGGATTAGGAAACTTTCAAGAAAAGTTTTCAATTCAAAGTATTGCTAAAGTATTATCACTTTGTTTGGCATATAAACATCTTGGTGAATCAATATGGGACAGATTAGGTGTAGAGCCTTCGGGTAATAGTTTTAATTCATTAATACAACTGGAAACCGATAATGGTATTCCTAGAAATCCGTTTATCAACGCAGGTGCTATTGTAATTGCTGATGTTTTAATAAGTAGTTTGGTAAACCCGAAGGAAGATTTATTGAATTTTATCAAGAGCCTTTCGACAAATAAAGACATTGACTACTCTGCAAAAATTGCAGCTTCTGAAAAATCGGTAGGATACAGAAATGTTGCCTTGTGTAATTTTATTAAGTCTTATGGGAACATATACAACGACCCTGAAGTGGTGCTAGATTTCTATTTCGATTTATGTTCGCTGGAATTGACTTGCGAACAGCTTTCTGAATTGTTTTTCTTTTTAGCCAATAACGGACAAACCAGACAAGGCAAGCAAATATTGACTAAGAGCCAATCGAAAAGAATTAATGCCTTAATGCAAACCTGTGGTTTTTATGACGAATCGGGTGAATTTGCTTTTAAGGTTGGACTCGCAGGGAAAAGTGGCGTTGGTGGTGGTATTATTGCCATACACCCTAATCAATATGCGATTGCAGTATGGAGCCCCAAATTGAATAAAAAAGGAAACTCATATAGAGGCATGCGCTTCTTAGAAGAGTTCACCACCCTTTCTGAACAGTCTATTTTTTAGGTTTGATTTTTATCAGATTTAAACTAACTTTACAAATATTGAACATCAGTTATTAAAACAGGTTTGTATCTAAAAAATCACACAAACTAAAATCAACTAATTGGAAAAATCATATATAGACTCTAAAGGTCGATTCAGAAGAGGGCATGTAGAATTGTTTTTACAAATTTCAATCGATATATATCATAGATTATTGAAATACGAAAATGAGTTAATTGATTTAAGAAAAAAAAATGATTCGATTGCTCATGTAGATGAAGGACTATTTCCTCCAATAGAAAAAACTAGACTTTCAATGCGTATTTCTACTCTTGAAAAAGAAAAGTATAAAAGTAGTATTGAAGGAATTATAATTTTGTCTTCCTATTACGAAGCTTTAATAAATGAAATTGGAAGAATTGAATTAGGCTCTACATACTTTAAGAAGAATCTGGATAATTTAAAAGTTTTAGTAAAATGGGAAATAGTTCTAAAATTGATTTATTCAAAATCTCTTCAAACTGATTCCCAATATTATGAATCCATGATAAAAATCATAAAAGAAAGAAATGACTTGGTTCATTATAAAACTAAAACAATTGAAAACCCAACTTTAAGAGAAGCTAAAAAAGGATATGAAATTGCTAATCAACGTATAAGTATTTTTACAAATGCCATTGAAACCTTGACTGAGTTCCATAATGATCTTTTAAAAGTTGATAGTTCAAAAGGTCTTTTAAAATTATTCCAGTTCATGGAAGAAATTAAACGTATTTAACCAACTTAAAAGTACTAATTCATCACAAAAAATCTGTTAACCATAGAAATACTACAACCAACTTAGCCAATAAAGCAGCTCAATAGTGCACAATATCATAATCTCTATCACTCCTATTATACTAGATAATTTACTAAAACACACAACAGTATAAAATAAATTTTTCATTCTCTGTTTTAGCCTACCTTTGCAAAAAAATATTTGAATGCAGTTTACAGACTTACAACTCAATAAATCTATCTTAAAAGCGCTTACGGAAGAAAGGCATCACAAACCAACTTTAGTACAACAAAAAGTAATTCCGTTAGTACTCAATAAAAAAGATGTGATTGTAGCTGCACAAACAGGTACTGGTAAAACTGCTGCTTTTGCGTTACCTATCATTCATGAGCTTTCTAAGGAAGATGATGTTGAAAAAAGAGCAAAAAAAATCAAAGCTTTAATTGTAAGTCCTACTCGAGAACTAGCTATTCAAATTGAAGAAAATTTTAAAGCATACAGTAAGTACACCAACTTAAGAAGTACTGTTATATACGGTGGTATGTCTACACAACCTCAAAAAGATGTGTTAGAAAAAGGGGTAGATATTTTAATCGCTACACCAGGTCGTTTTATCGACTTGCATAAACAAGGTAGTATTGATGTTCGCCAACTGAAAACTTTTGTTTTAGATGAAGCTGATTTAATGTTAGATATGGGCTTTATTGACGATGTAAGAAAGATTGAAGAATTATGTCCGCGTAAAAAGCAAACCTTACTGTTTTCTGCAACAATGCCTGACAAAGTAAGTGACTTGGCTCAATCAATGTTGTACAAGCCAGAAAAGGTAGATATTTCTCCTGCAGAAACCACTTCAACTAACATTGGTCAATTACTGTATTACACTCCTAAAAAGCATAAGGTCGATTTGTGTTTGCACTTATTACGCAACACCATAAAAGGTCGTATTATTATATTTCGTCGTACCAAATTTGGGGTTGACAAATTGGAGAAAACTCTTCAAAAAAACGGATACAAAGCTACCAGTATACATGGTGATAAGTCACAAAACTTACGAAACCAAGCTATTGAGGATTTCAAAAACAACAAAGCCAACATTTTAATTGCTACCGATGTTGCTGCTCGTGGAATTGACGTTAGTAAAGTAGATGCGGTTATTAATGTTGACTTACCTAACATTCCTGAAACCTACGTACACCGAATTGGTAGAACTGGTAGAGCAGGTAAATCTGGAATCGCCTTTTCGCTATGTAGTGCCGATGAAACTTCGTACATTAAAGCTATTCAAAAGTTTATGGATAGAACTATAAAAATTATAGAAGCCCATCCATTCCCTCTAGCTAAACCAAAGAAGAAAAAACAACCCAATACCATTAGCAAACATAAAAAAGGAAGAAAATCAGAAGCTTCTAAAAAGAAGAAAAAACGCTGGTATTAAACTTTTTATAAAAATTTTAACTTTTAAAGTTTTGTAAAAACCATTACTTAATCGTAATATTGCAATTAAATTTTTAATAAATGGGATTAACTAAATCTGAAATTTTTTCTGAAGAGCAAAACCAATTGGCCTCTATTGCGAAAGTATTAGGACACCCTGCTCGTATTGCCATTTTACAACATTTATTCAAACTAAATTCTTGTGTTTGTGGTGATTTAGTAAATGAAATAGGTTTAGCGCAACCTACTATTTCGCAACATTTAAAAGAATTAAAAAAAACAGGAATTATTAAAGGAACTATTGAAGGCACAAGTGTTTGTTATTGCATAAATCCAGCTAAATGGCAAGAAACAAAAACTTTATTATCTTCATTTTTAAATCTTGACATAAAAGACATGTCGTGCTGCTAAAAAAATTTAAACTCATTAATCGTAATATTGCAATATAAAAATATATTAAAATGAATTTATCTGAAATAAAAAAACATCTAGAAAACTTAAAAACTATTGCTTTTCAACTTCCTGATGGTAGTTTGGTCCCTAACCATTTTCATGTAACGGAAGTTGGTAGAGTTACTAAAAACTTTATCGATTGTGGTGGAGTGGTAAGAAATGAAGAAGTGGTTAACTTTCAGCTTTGGAACGCAAATGATTATGATCATCGGTTACACCCTGAGAAACTAATATCTATTATAGAATTATCTGAAAAGACATTAAACATTTCACCTAACTTAGAAATTGAAGTGGAATATCAAGGAAGTACGATTGGTAAATACGGGCTAGATTTTGACGGAACCTACTTTTTACTAACAACAAAACAAACAGATTGTTTGGCGAAAGATAACTGCGGAATTCCACAAGAAAAACCAAGAGTAAAGCTATCTGACTTACAAAAACAAACTACTTGTGAACCTAACTCTGGATGCTGCTAATATGAAAACACAAACCTCAACACTATTTACTGAAATACAACAAACTCTTTCAAGTTTACCAACTGTTTCGGAAGAGCGAAAACAAGTTTTACAACCGCTTATAAGTTACATTCAAGAAAAACTGGATAATAAAGGACTTATAAACCTGAATTTTATTTGTACTCATAATTCAAGAAGAAGTCATTTGTCGCAAGTATGGGCACAAACGATAACTTTTTATTATCAAATACCAAATGTAAACGCATACTCTGGCGGTACAGAAGCTACAGAGATGAACGAAATAGTAGTAAGCACTTTGGTTGATAACGGATTTCAAATTCAACAATTATCTGATGGAACAAATCCTATATACGCGGTAAAATATGCTGATAACGCATCACCTATTATAGGTTTTTCTAAAAAGTATGATAATGGCTTTAATCCAAGCTCAGCTTTTTGCGCTATCATGACTTGTTCACAAGCCGATGAGGGTTGTCCATTCATTGCTGGTGCTGATAAAAGAGTACCTGTTACTTATGAAGACCCTAAACTACATGATGGTACACCTTTAGAAAAAGAGAAATACTTAGAGCGTAGCCTACAAATTGCTGCTGAAATGCACTATGTTTTTTCTTCTGTAAAAGCTTAACCTTTATATTTCATAGGTAAATGCACCACTTTTTTAGTTTCGAAGAAATCTTCTTCAAAAAAGTCTGGTAAATCATAAATGGTGGCTTTAGGAAAGTTCGCAAGTTCTTCCGTAAGGTCACCACCTTTTAAATATAAAATTCCGTTTTTAAGTGCATGATTTTGTTTTTTATGCACTTTATTTTTCACCCAACGGTGAAATGTTTCCATTTGCGCTACTGCTCTACTTACTATAAAATCGTACGTATCATCAACTTCTTCAACACGCCCATGAGTTGTTTTCACATTCTGTAAACCTAAACCTTCAGCAACTTCATTTACTACTTTAATTTTCTTTCCGATAGAATCTACCAAATGAAATTGGGTTTCAGGAAATAAAATAGCTAACGGAATTCCTGGAAAACCTCCTCCTGTACCTACATCCATCACTTTGGCTCCAGCTTTAAACTCCATCACCTTTGCAATTCCTAACGAATGTAATACGTGACGTAAATACAACTCATCAATATCTTTACGAGAAACTACATTAATTTTTAAGTTCCAGTCTTCATACAATTCTTGCAACTTAGAAAATTGCTCTAATTGTGTTTCCGATAAATTGTCAAAGTATTTTTTTACAAGTTTCAAACCAATCTGTATTTAAATTAAGCACTTACTTTTTTAGGTAACCTATTGAGACATATTAATCAGTACAAAATACTACCTACTATAAAATTTCTTCTCTTTTGGTATTACAACAGACTCTGTCTATTCAATAATTCCTCTATAGGAGGATTCCATGAAGTGATTTTTTCCGTTGCAAAAATAAAAAACTAATTGGTATTGTTAATTTTTCTGCAAAAGATATTAATCTAGTTAAAAAGTTAAGCTTTAGCAATAACCGTGAACCAAAAACGTTTATTTTTGCGGTACAAACAAACAATAAATGAAGACAGTAAACTTCTCAAGAATAGACAAAGCCAAGTTTTTTAGAACTCTGAATAAAAGAGTTAACACTTACTTTAAAGAAAACAACATTAAGCGTACAGGTAACTGGAAACTATATTCAAAAGCTATCATTATGTTAGCTACGTTTATCGTTCCATTCATATTAATTTTAACTGTTGATATGTCGCAATGGATAAAATTAGCTCTTGCTATTGTAATGGGCGTTGGAATGGCTGGAGTTGGAATGAATGTGATGCACGATGCCAATCACGAATCTTTTTCTAGTAAAAAATGGGTAAATAAGCTTTTTGGAAGCAGTATTTATATTTTAGCAGGTAACGTATATAACTGGAAAGTACAACACAATGTATTACACCATACTTATACTAACATTCAAGATCATGATGAAGATATGGATGCTGGTAGAATTATCCGTTTTTCAAAACACACACAATGGTTATGGATTCATAAATTCCAAAAATATTATTCAATCTTTTTATACGGATTGTTAACGATTAACTGGGCAATTACTACTGATTTTAAACAAATGCACAGTTACTTAAAGCGAAAGTTATCGTATGGAGAATTTCCAAATCCAGCTAAAGAATGGACAAAACTAGTGGTTTCGAAAGTTATTTATTATTCACTTTGGATTGTATTACCAATTGCAGTAATGAATGTTGCTTGGTGGAAAGTATTAATCGGATTTTTTGTAATGCACTATACTGCAGGAATCATTTTAAGCGTGGTTTTCCAATTAGCACACATTGTTCCTAAAACAGAAACTCCTTTACCAGATGAAGATGGTAATATGAAAAACACTTGGGCTATTCACCAATTATATACTACAGCAAATTTTGCTCCTAAAAATTGGTTTATTAACTTTTACACAGGTGGATTAAATCACCAAGTAGAACACCACATTTTCCCAAATATTTCTCATATTCACTATAATAAATTAGCTCAAATTGTAAAAGAAACTGCTAAGGAATTTAACCTTCCTTATAATGAGTATAAAACTACACGTAAAGCAGTTATAGAGCATTTTAGACACTTAGCTGAATTAGGAAAAAAACCGCAATTAGCATAAATCAACATACAACATAACAACACAATGTCAAACGCATTATCAAACAGAATTCAAAGTTTACCAGTATCGCAAACTTTAGCAATGGCTGCTAAAGCGAGAGAATTAAAAGCTCAAGGTAAAGACATCATTAGTTTAAGTTTAGGAGAACCAGATTTTAACACTCCTGATTTTATTAAAAATGCTGCAATTGAAGCTATTAATCAAGATTATAACTCTTACACTCCAGTTGATGGATATGTAGAGTTAAAAGAAGCTATTTGCGAGAAGTTTAAACGTGATAATAACTTAACTTATGCTCCAAACCAAGTAGTTGTTTCTACAGGAGCAAAACAATCTATTGCTAACGTAGCTCAGGTGTTATTAAACCCTGGTGATGAAGTATTATTACCGGCTCCATATTGGGTAAGTTATTCTGCAATTGCAACTTTGTGTGAGGCTAAGTTTACCGAAATTCCTTCTTCTATTGAAAACGATTTCAAAATCACTCCAGAACAATTAGAAGCCGCTATTTCACCAAAAACAAAAATGATTTTCTTTAACTCGCCAAACAACCCAAGTGGAACAATTTATAGCGAGGAAGAATACAGAGCATTGGCTAACGTATTAGAGAAGCATCCGGATATTTATATTTTATCTGACGAAATATATGAGCACATTAACTACGGAACAAAACCTTTTAGTTTTGCTGCTATTGAAAGTATGTACGATCGTACCATTACCGTGAACGGTTTAGCGAAAGCTTTTGCAATGACAGGATGGAGAATTGGTTACATTGGTGCTCCTGAGTGGATTGCTAAGGCTTGTACTAAAATGCAAGGTCAAATTACTTCAGGAACTAACTGTATTGCACAACGTGCTGCAATTACAGCTGTAAAAGCATCGCCAGAAAAAGTACAGTACATGGTAGATGAGTTTAAAAATCGTAGAGATTTAGTGTTACAGTTATTAGGAGAAATTGATGGATTTAAATTAAACGTACCTGAAGGTGCTTTTTACGTATTTCCAGACATTTCTTATTTCTTCGGAAAAACTATCCAAGGAAAAGAAATTAAAAATGCAAATGATTTTTCTATGCTATTATTAGAAAAAGCAAATGTAGCTACTGTAACTGGTGAAGCTTTTGGTGCACCAAACTGTGTTCGTTTATCATATGCTGCTTCTGAATTACAATTACGTGAAGCAATTAAAAGAATAAAAGAAGTTTTAAGCTAATTAATTTAAACAATTGTACCGTCCTAAAAAACGTTACAGCTTTCATTAGGGCTAGAGTTATAAAAATCTCTCAATAAACAGTTGTTTGTTGAGAGATTTTCTTTTTATAAGTTTTTAATTTTACCTTGTTTATGCATTTGATCTGACACATAGCTTTGGCTTTCCTATAATCAAAGCTATCTTATTTTTCAAGCCAGTTCACAAATGGTTTTTCTACACTGAATACCATAAGCCTGAAATATTGATAAACAGTCCTACTCTACTTCTTGTACAGTACTAAAGTTAAAACTTACTGGTTACTCTTTTTGAGTATGTTTTTTATACTTATTATTCATTACACTTGTTCTTAATACAACGCTATTTCAGGACGAAGCGCCTTTAAGATAAATAAATCCCGAGTATACTACTCGGGATTTTCTTTATTCTTTATTTTTCTCTGTCCATTCTAGATAACCTCCTAAAACATTGTATACTTTAAAACCTTTTTGAGCAAGTAACTCACTTGCTTTTAAACTTCTTCCGCCTGAACGGCAATAAAGGTATACCGGTTTTGTTTTATCTAATTTCTCCAGAGCTTTTCCTTCAAAATCATTACCTGTAACATCTATTTTAATTGGGTTTTCAATAACTCCTCTTGACCACTCTTCTGGGGTTCTAACGTCTAATAACTGTGCATTATTTTCATTCTGTAAAACTACTTGTAAGTTATCTATAGTAATGTTATTTACCTCTGTTTTTTGTGGTTTACACGACAATATCACTGTTAAAAATAAACCTACTAAAAAAACGCCTTTGTTCATATTGCTTATTTTAAAGTTGATGGACATACCGTTGCTGTCCTTGGAATATCAGTTTCTTTAATAGCCTTATACCCTCCAGCAACATCAATGATGTTATGAAATCCTCTGGCTTTTAAAATAGACGCTGCAATTACTGAACGGTATCCTCCAGCACAATGTACATAAAAGTCTTCTTTTGTTGGAAACTCTTCAACATGCTCGTTTAAGAAATCTAACGGTGTACTTGGTACATCTACAATATGTTCATTTGCATATTCTCCTGGTTTTCTAACATCAAAAACAGGTGCTTCTTTTGTTATTGCTTCTGCTAAAATAGTTGCAGAAACAGAACGTAACGTATCTACTTCTTTTCCTGCTTCTTTCCAAGCTGCAAAGCTTCCATCTAAATATCCTAACACACTATCAAAACCAACACGAGATAAACGTGTAATCGTAGTTTCTTCTTCTCCTTTAGGAGTAACTAATAAAATTGGTTGAGTAACATCTTTAATCAATGCTCCTACCCATGGAGCAAATGTTCCTCCTAAACCAATAAAAATTGATTGAGGAATAAATCCTTTAATAAATTCTGATTGATGACGTACATCTAAAATCAACGCATCTGTTTCGTTTGCTATTTTTTCAAAATCTGTTACTGATAGAGCTCTTGCTCCATTTTTGATAACTTCATCGATAGATTGGTATCCTTCCTTATTCATTTTTACATTTAAAGGAAAATATTCAGGTGGAGGTAGTAACCCGTCTGTTACTTCTTTTACAAACTCCTCTTTGGTCATGTCTGCACGCAATGCGTAATTGGTTTTCTTTTGATCGCCAATTGTGCCTACTGTTTCTTTGCTTAAGTTTTTACCACAAGCCGATCCTGCTCCGTGTGCCGGATATACAATTACTTCATCTTCCAACGTCATAATTTTTGTACGTAAACTATCGTACAATAATCCTGCTAATTCATCTTGCGTTAAGTTTGCTGCTTTTTGTGCTAAATCTGGACGTCCAACATCACCTAAAAACAAAGTATCTCCACTGAAAACTGCATGATTTTTTCCGTCTTTATCTTTTAACAAATAAGAAGTACTTTCCATTGTATGTCCTGGAGTATGTAATACAGTAATTGTAATTTCTCCTAATCTAAATACTTCTCCATCTGTTGCTATATGAGCTTCATAATTTGTTTTTGCTGTTGGTCCGTATACAATTGTTGCTCCTGTTTTTTCAGCTAGTGTAACATGACCACTTACAAAATCTGCATGGAAGTGAGTTTCGAAAATATATTTGATTTTAGCGCCATCTTTTTCAGCTCTGTTTATATAAGGATCAACTTCACGTAATGGATCTATAATTGCTACTTCTCCATTACTTTCAATATAATAGGCTCCTTGTGCTAAACAACCTGTATAAATTTGCTCTATTTTCATGATATTATATATTATTTATACGCTTGATGTATATACTGTGCGTATTTTTTCTGATTTTGATTATCTCCTGTTTTATAAAAATTTACGGCACCATTGGCACGCATAAAAAAGTGGTCTAAACTCACAACGTCTAATAAGCCTCCTCTAAAAAAGGCATCTCTTACAGGTCCTTTTACTCCTGCAAAGTAAAATTGAATGTTATGCTTGTTAAAATAAATAATACGTTCTTTTAACATATCAATTCCTGTACTATCAACTCTGTTTATGCTTTCAGCATCTAAAACAATCAACTTTAATGCTTTTCCTTTTTCTGATGCCATTTCATCTAACTTATCTCTAAAGTAATTTGAATTAGCATAAAAAAGTTGTGCATCAAAGCGAAATACTAAAATTTCATCATCTAGAATGACTTCCTTAAACCTGCTTTTATTACGATAGAAATCTGAATTTGGTACTTTTCCTAACTCCGCTACATAGGGTCTTGAAGTTCTAAAAATTAAAACAATTAATGATAAAACTACCCCGATTAAAATTCCATATTCAATTCCGAAGAAAATAGTTGCTAAGAAAGTAGCTAAGAGTAGCCAGAAATCTAAATTATTTGCTTTCCATAGCCTTCTTGCTTCTTTTAAATTTATTAAGTTAAAAACTGCAACTATAATAATTGCTGATAAAATAGTTTTTGGTAAGTGATAAAAAACAGGTGTTAAAAAAAGTAAGGTAAACACTACCAAAATTGCGGAAACTATTGCGGAAACTCCTGTAGTTCCTCCCGATTCTGCATTAATTGCCGAACGAGAAAAACTTGATGCTGACGGATATGATTGAAATAACGATCCAACCATATTACTTAAACCCAAAGCTACTAATTCTTGATTGGGTCTTACTCTATACTCATCTTGCTTAGCTTCCAAAGTTTTTCCGATAGAAATAGTTTCTAAATATCCTACCATAACCAAAGTTGCCGCTATCGGCATTAATTCACGTATTAAAGCTACATCAATTACTGGCATTGAAAATTTAGGTAAACCTGATGGAATATCTTTTACAATGGCTACATCTGAAAATTCTGTTCCAAAAAAACGGATACTTACTATACCCAATATAACAACGATTAACGCATTGGGTATTTTTCTATTAATTCTTCTAAAAATTATAATAATAGCACATGCTATTAAACCTATTATTGTTGTATTTGTTTTAAAATATTTAAGTCTGAAGAGAATATCTTCTAATAATACATGGATTTGATCACTTTGTACAAAATCTACTCCGAATAAATTCCTAAATTGATTCAATCCAATAATTAAAGCTACTGCAGAGGTAAACCCAGTTATTACAGGTCTTGATAAAAAGTTAACAATAAATCCTAAACGGAAAATTCCCATTAAAAACTGAATAGTCCCTACTACTAGCGCGAGTAATATTGCTATAGCTATATAACTTTCAGAACCTGTTAATGCTAAGGTAGATACTCCTGTTGCTACAATTAATGAGTCCATTGCTACAGGACCAATTGCTACTTGACGTGAAGTACCAAAAATAGCATATAGTAATTGAGGCACTAACGCAGCATACAACCCATAAATTGGTGGTAAACCTGCAATAAGTGCATACGCTATACCTTGAGGAATTAGCACAATAGCAACGGTTATACCTGCAACTACATCACCTTTTAACTGTGACTTTTTATAGTTAGGTATCCATTCTAATATAGGTATGAGTTTTTTTAATAGTTTCATTTATTTAAAAGAGCTCTCCTTGACTAGTTCCTTTAATTCTTCCTAAATGTTTATATGCCAAATCAGTTACTTCTCTTCCTCTTGGCGTACGCATAATAAACCCTTGCTGAATTAAAAAAGGTTCATAAACTTCTTCTATTGTTTCTGAATTTTCTGCTACAGCAGTAGCTAACGTAGTAATTCCTACTGGGCCACCCTTAAACTTATCAATAATAGTAGATAAAATTTTATTATCCATTTCATCTAAACCATGTGCATCTACATTTAAAGCTTTTAAGGCATATTTGGCTATTTCTATGGTAATTGTACCATTTCCTTTAATTTGAGCAAAATCACGCACTCTACGTAGTAATGCATTAGCAATACGAGGAGTCCCTCTACTTCTTCCTGCAATTTCAATTGCTGCTTCCATAGAAATAGGCACTTTTAAAATAAATGCACTTCGTTGTATGATGGTTGTTAATAATTCTGTTGAGTAGTAATGTAATCGGCTACTGATACCAAAACGAGCTCGCATAGGCGCTGTGAGTAATCCTGAACGAGTAGTTGCTCCTACTAAAGTAAATGGCTCTAAGTTAATTTGAACTGTACGTGCATTTGGACCAGATTCAATCATGATATCGATTTTATAATCTTCCATTGCTGAATACAGGTATTCTTCAACTATTGGACTTAATCGATGTATTTCATCTATAAATAAAACATCTCGTTCATCTAAATTGGTTAGTAAACCCGCCAAATCTCCAGGTTTATCTAGTACAGGCCCTGAAGTTACTTTTATTCCAACTCCTAATTCATTAGCTAAAATATGAGCCAATGTTGTTTTTCCTAATCCTGGAGGGCCGTGAAATAAGGCATGATCTAACGCTTCATCTCGTTGATTCGCTGCTTCTACAAAAACCTTTAAATTATCTATTGCCTGATCTTGGCCAGTAAAATCATCAAATGAAAGCGGACGCAGTTTTTTTTCTACATCTAATTCTTCATTTGAATAATTTGTGTTTTCAGGGTTTAAGTTTTCATTCATATTGTTGCAAATATACTTGAAATAAAATGTTCACATTGTAATATAAGTTACTTAACTAATATTTTATGCTAAAAAATTATTACAAGATCTACTAATACTTATAGAAAACAAAAGCCTCCCAGTTTTGGGAGGCTTTATAATTTATCTTTTTTAAGAAGGCTCTTCGCCATCTAATAATGGTACGTTTTGTGGTACAAAGTCTTTTCCGTGTACATACTCACCATTTTCATCTGTTTTACTGTAATCGTAAGCCCATCTGTGAACTTCAGGAATTGCTCCTGGCCAGTTTCCATGAATATGTTCAACTGGAGTAGTCCACTCAAGTGTATTTGCATTCCAAGGGTTTTGTGTTGCTTTTTGACCTCTATACATAGAAATAAAGAAGTTTGCTATGAAGATTAACTGTGCTAAACCTCCAAGAATAGCCATGATAGTCATAAACACGTTTATATCTGCCAAATCATCAAACATTGGAAAGTTTGTGTTTGTATAATAACGACGTGGTAAACCAGCTAACCCTATAAAGTGCATTGGGAAAAATACTCCGTAAGCACTGATTATTGTTAACCAAAAGTGCCAATATCCTAATGTTTTGTTCATCATTCTACCATACATCTTAGGGAACCAGTGATAAACACCAGCAAACATCCCTAATAAAGCGGATACACCCATTACCAAGTGGAAGTGTGCCACTACAAAATATGTATCGTGAACGTTAATATCTAAAGCTGAATCTCCTAATACTAGTCCTGTTAAACCTCCTGTTACAAACGTAGAAACTAATCCGATTGAGAACATCATTGCAGGATTTAACTGTAGGTTACCTTTCCATAGTGTAGTAACATAGTTAAATGCTTTTACTGCTGATGGAATTGCAATTAATACTGTTGTAAATGTAAATACAGAACCTAAGAATGGATTCATTCCAGAAACGAACATGTGGTGACCCCATACAATCGTAGATAAGAATGCAATTGCCATAATAGAACCAACCATTGCACGGTAACCAAAAATTGGTTTACGTGCGTTTGTTGAAATTACTTCTGAACTAATACCTAATGCTGGTAATAAGATAATATATACCTCTGGGTGACCTAAGAACCAGAATAAGTGTTCGAATAATACTGGTGACCCTCCTTGGTAATGTAATACTTCTCCAGAAATAAAGATGTCTGATAAGTAGAATGAAGTACCAAAGCTTCTATCAAAGATTAATAATAAGGCTGCTGATAATAATACCGGGAATGAAATTACACCAATAATCGCTGTAATAAAGAATGCCCACATTGTTAATGGCAATCTTGTCATTTTCAATCCTTTTGTACGTAAGTTTAAAACTGTTACGATATAGTTTAATGACCCGATTAGCGATGATGCAATGAAAATTGCCATCGACACTAACCATAATGTCATACCTGTACCTGAGCCTGGAATTGCTTGTGGTAATGCTGATAATGGAGGGTAAATTGTCCATCCTGCCGATGCTGGTCCTGCTTCTACAAATAATGAGATAATCATTATTACTGATGATAAGAAGAATAACCAGTAAGATACCATATTTAAGAATCCAGAAGCCATATCACGAGCTCCAATTTGTAACGGAATTAATAGGTTGGAGAATGTACCACTTAAACCTGCCGTTAGTACAAAGAATACCATGATTGTACCATGAATCGTAACTAACGCTAAGTACATATCTGGGTTCATAATTCCATCTGTTTGATGGTTTCCTAAGAATGCTTCAACAATTGAAAACGATGTATCTGGCCATGCAATTTGTAAACGAAATAACATAGACATGAAACCTCCTATGATACCCATAAATATACCTGTAACAAGGAATTGTTTCGAGATCATTTTATGATCTTGACTAAAGATGTATTTAGTTACAAATGTTTCTTTGTGATGATGATCTGACATAATCTATATATACTTTAAAAAAATATCTTATTTAATAACTTGAGCTAATGTTTTTTGTTCTGATAACCACTTGTTGTACTCTTCTTCTTCAACAACAGTAATTTTCATTTGCATATTGTAGTGAGATGCTCCACAAATTTTGTTACACAATAATAAGTAATCAAACTCATATGGGTCTTCTCCTTTAGCTCTTCTAATTTTGTTAATTCCTTCTGTTTTTGCAATTACCTCAGAATTTTGACGCATTTCTGCTGTGGTATACTTTGGCGTAAATGCGAATTGAGTTACCATACCTGGAACACAGTTCATTTGTGCTCTAAAGTGTGGCATATAAGCAGAGTGCAATACATCTTGCGAACGGAACTTGAATAATACTTTCTTCCCTTTAGGTAAGTATAATTCTGTTACTTGCTTATCATCTTGTGCACTTGGGTCTGACATATCGACCCCCATAGTGTTAATTCCTTTGATAAAGTTTACATTACCTAAACCTAATTGGTTGTCTTCACCTGCATAACGTGCATCCCAGCGGAATTGTTGAGAGTATACTTCAATTACAATAGGGTTTTCATCGTCTCCAACATACATAATGTTATTCCAAGCCCATAAACCATATCCAATTAATAACACAATTGTTACTGCAGGAATAGTTGTCCAAATTAATTCTAACTTATGACTATCTGCATAAAATAATGCCTTATTGTTTTTATTTCCTCTGTACTTGTAAGTAAAGAAGAAAATTAAAAACTGCATTCCAAACTGAACTATTCCAATTAACCAAAAAGTGATATTAAAAAGGTTGTCATCATGCTCTCCTTCAAAAGAAGCAGCTTCTGGTAACATAATTACATTCATGGCAATTAAGCAGTAAATCATCATTGCATAAAGGAATGCTAGGAAAGCTAATGAATATTTAGCTTGTTTTTCGTTGTCTTCATCTGTAGCAATTACAGAACGGAAATTCATTATACGAGTAATTTGCCAAAAACTTACTCCGATTGCAACTGCTATGAAAATATAAAATAAAGCGAGCATATTATCTAAACTATTTGTTTATTAATTCTTTTTATTAATGATGATTACTATCTTCTCCTGTGTGTTCGATGTTGTAGTAATGATAGGTTTCACTTTCGTGTAAATAAGGATTACCTTTTGGCACTGGATTAGCTTTTGCAAACGCATTAAACGTAGCAAAAATAAACAATCCTGTGAAGAATAGTACCCCACTTATCTCTCCAATTCCAAATGCCCATTGACCACCTACTGTTCCTGGCATAACCATTACAAATAAGTCAATATAATGACCTGCTAAGATTACAACTCCTCCTAAAATTACAAACCAAGGTCTACTCTTAAAATCACTGTTGATTAATAATAATACTGGGAAAATAAAGTTCATTACAACCATTGCTAAAAATGGTACTTTATATTCGTTAAAACGTAATAAGAAATAAGTTGTTTCTTCTGGCATATCTGCATACCAAATTAACATAAACTGTGCGAACCATAAATATGTCCAGAATACTGAGAAACCAAACATAAATTTAGCTAAGTCGTGAATATGACTATCATTTACCAATGGCAATACTCCTTTTGAACGTAAGTAAATAGTTACCATTGCTATAACTGTTAAAGCAGACACTAAGAAAGTAGCTAATACGTACCATCCAAACAATGTTGAGAACCAGTGCGGATCTATTGCCATAATCCAGTCCCAAGAAGCCATACTTTCAGTAATCATGAAGAATATAAGAAATATAACTGTTGCATTATAATTTTTCTTATGCTGCTTTAAATCTCCGTTATCTTGAGCTAACGACCACTTTCTTATTAGAAAACGATAAACATTCCAACCTGCTAAGTAAACAATACTTCTTATTAACCAACCTGGAGTATTTAACCACCATTTTTTTCCATCTACTATAGCATCATAATTTGGACTTGTTGGGTCAGTTACTCCTTCTCCCATCCAAGTAAACAGGTGATTCATATGCATTGCTGTAAGTATTAAGAATACTAACATTATTAAACTCACATAATGTAAATTTGATGAAATAGCTTCCATTACTCTGTGCAATACTACAGACCATCCTGCTTGTGCAACAATTTGTGAACCATAAAAAGCAAGCACTAACAATGTAATACCTAAAGAGAATAATAAAGCAACATACAAAGCAGACCAAGGTCTATTTTGCATTTGGTGTAAAGCGTGTTCTGCATGAGCATCTCCGTGATCTTCACCATGAGCAGCTACTTCAGTATGTGCTTCAGTTGTTTCATTAGCTTCATCAGTTGCAGTTTCTTTATGATCATCTTCAGCTACATGTACTGCCGAACTATCTTTTGCTTGTGTATTTTCAATAGCTTCTTCCGAATGATTTTGTTCACCGTTGTGTGCTACTTCTTCAGTGTGTGTAGCAGTACTATCTGCAACATGCTCTTCAGTTGTTGTATCTTCTTCGTGATTTTCAATTTTAGCTTCTTCTTTATGCTCTACATCAGCATGATCTGCTTTCGCTTCATGACCTCCATGATGTGCATCTTGTTTTGCTAAAATTTCTTTTGCTTCTTCTAATGTTTTAGGCGCTGAAAAGAAACTATAACCTGTTCCTAAAAGTCCTACAGCCATTAAAACAATAGCTAGCATTTTTAATTTTCCTGAAAACTGGTACATATCTTAACTATCTATTATAGACTTATTTTAATTCGCTTCTTAATTTTTCTACGTATTGTACAACTTGCCAACGCTCATTGTATCTTAACTGTGATGCATGAGATCCCATTAAGTTTTTACCATACATAATTACATGATAAATATTCCCTGGGGTTAACTCTCTGTCTGCGTAATTTGGGATACCATTAAATTTATCTCTTTGCGATAACACTCCGTTACCATCCCCTTTTGTTCCGTGACAAGAAGCACAGTATATGTCATATAACTCTTTACCTTTTTCTAAGTTAGCCTCAGTAGTTGGTAATGGGTTTTTTAATTCAGCTTTTGCTTTTTCATATCCTTCATTAGTGTCTGGAATATCATAAGCTACAACTCCGTTTCTGCTTACAGTACCTGCTACTGGTAATTTATTTACCTCTTCATTATTAATACCTTCGGCTCCATTTGCATCGTAGGGTACAGATACATACATATCTGGCATGAACTGTACTTGTGGTTTTCGTTTATCGTTACAAGAACTTAAGCTTGTTGCTGCTACAGCTAAAGCGATAATTATTTTTAAATTCTTCATATCTCTTTATTAGTGCGTTTCTACTACGTTAATTTCTACAGCTCCAGTTTTCTCTAATAATGACACCAACTCTTCTTCACTCCCTTTAACAGGAATCTCCATTAAAAAGTGATCATCTGTAGTTCTTGGGTCAGGGTTTTCAGCTTCTTTAAATGGCCATATCTTACTTCTCATATAAAAAGTAATTACCATTAAGTGTGCTGCAAAAAACACTGTTAATTCAAATAATATTGGAACAAAAGCTGGCATATTGGTAGCCCATGAAAAGTTTGGTTTTCCCCCAATATCTTGAGGCCAATCAGCAATCATAGTATACCATGTTAACCAAACTGCTACTGATAAGCCTGTAATACCATATAAAAAAGCGGTAATTGCTAAACGTGTTGGTGCTAATCCCATTGCTTTGTCTAATCCATGAACTGGAAAAGGACAAAATACTTCTTCAATATGATGATTTTCTGCTTTTACTTTCTTAACGGCATCCATTAAGATATCATCATCATTATATAATGCGTGAATTACTTTATTAGTGCTCATTGTTCTCTTCTCTTGATTTTTTAAAATTCTCACCTGATGATTTCAAAATAGTCTTAATCTCTGCTGTAGGGATTACTGGGAAAGTTCTTGCATATAATAAGAATAATACAAAGAAGAATCCGATAGTTCCTATAAAGATACCTACGTCTACGAACGTTGGTTCAAAACGCCACCATGTAGATGGTAACTGTCCTTTACTTAATACAATTGCAATAATATCAAAACGCTCAAACCACATACCGATGTTAATTACTATCGAGATAATAAAAGACCAAATAAAACTTCTTCTAATCTTTTTGATCCATAATAACTGTGGTGTGAAAATGTTACAAATTAATAACGACCAAAATGCCCATCCGTAAGCTCCTGCTTCTGCTCCAAATGATAAGTATGTGTAGTTTTCGTAAGGAGAACCTGTATACCATGCAATAAAGAACTCTGTTGCATAAGCTACTGCTACGATACCTCCTGTTAAAATGATTACGATGTTCATATACTCTACGTGTAAACGTGTAATATATGCTTCCATATTTGTAACCTTACGCATAATACCTAATAAGGTTTGTACCATTGCAAATCCAGAGAATATCGCCCCTGCTACGAAATAAGGAGGGAAAATTGTTGAGTGCCATCCTGGGTTGATAGAAGTTGCGAAGTCCATCGATACAATTGTGTGTACAGAAAGTACTAATGGTGTTGCTAATCCTGCTAATACTAACGACACTTCTTCAAAACGTTGCCAGTCTTTTGCTCTACCTGACCACCCGAAAGATAATAATGCATAAATTTTCTTTTGGAAAGGTTTAACAGCTCTATCACGAATCGTTGCAAAATCAGGTAATAAACCAGTCCACCAGAAAACTAATGATACCGATAAATACGTAGAAATTGCGAATACATCCCATAATAATGGCGAGTTAAAGTTAACCCATAATGATCCAAATTGGTTTGGAATTGGTAATACCCAGTATCCGTTCCATGGACGTCCCATGTGAATAATTGGGAATAATCCTGCTTGGAATACCGCAAAGATTGTCATCGCTTCTGCAGAACGGTTAATTGCCATTCTCCATTTTTGACGGAATAATAAAAGTACTGCAGAAATAAGTGTTCCTGCGTGACCAATACCTACCCACCATACGAAGTTGGTAATATCCCATGCCCAACCGATGTTTTTACTTAATCCCCATACACCAATACCTGTTCCTACGGTGTAAAAGATACATCCAAATCCCCATAACATTGCTGCTAAAGAGATATAGAATGCTATATACCAATTTTTGTTTGCTTTACCTTCAATAGGTCTAGCAATATCTTCAGTAATATCATGGTAACTCTTGTCACCAAGTATTAAAGGTTCTCTATAAGATGATTCGTAATGAGACGACATAAATCTATATACTTATTAATTTTACTATTAAGCTTCGTTTGTATTTCTTACTTTCACTTGATACACTACGTTTGGTTTTGTACCAATATAATCTAAAACGTGGAAAGCTCTTTTATCTTCTTTTAATGCTGTAACTGTATCTTCAGTGTTGTTTATATCTCCAAACACCATAGAACCAGTAGAACATGCTGCTGAACATGCTGTTTCAAACTCGTCTTTTTTAACAGCTCTACCTTCTTTCTTAGCCTTTAAGATAGTAGCTTGTGTCATTTGAATACACATAGAACACTTTTCCATTACACCACGAGAACGAACTACTACGTCTGGGTTTAACACCATTTTACCGTACTCGTTATTCATGTTAAAATCAAACTCGTTGTTTTCAGCATAATTAAACCAGTTGAAACGACGAACTCTATATGGACAGTTATTTGCACAGTAACGAGTACCTACACAACGATTATATGCCATTTGGTTTTGACCTTGACGACCGTGAGATGTTGCTGCTACCGGACATACTGTTTCACATGGTGCGTGGTTACAGTGCTGACACATCATTGGTTGGAAAGCAACCTGTGGATTTTCTGCTGGGTTTTCTAAAGCATCAAATAAATCTCCTTTGCTTAGCTCTAATACTTTTTCAGTATAACGTCTTTCAATTTCTTGGTTAGCTATGTTTGGATTTTGAGCTTTGAACTCCTCCAATGTCATTTTAGCCTTATGTTGCTTATCTTCCACAGTAGAAGAATAATAACGATCAATACGTAACCAAGCCATATCTCTACCAACTCTCATTTCATCTTTACCAACAACTGGTACGTTGTTTTCTGCGTGACATGCAATAACACATGCTCCACAACCTGTACAAGATGTTAAGTCGATAGATAAGTTAAAGTGGTGTCCTAAACTTCTGTCATGCTCATCCCATAAGTCAATTTTACTTCCTTCAACTTCTTGATGATCATAAGAGACCATAAATGGCTTATTCCAAGTATGCTTAGGATCTAATTTTTTATCGTTTACTTCTTTTAATGAAGCTTCTTTTAATATATCGTGGCGACCTGCTAAAGTACTTTGTACTTGCATACAAGCAAACTTGTGCCATCCTGAAGTTCTTTCAATAGAAACATTATACTGAACATTGTTTCCATTTTGGTAGAATGGATAGGCATTGACACCTACTTGCATTTCTGATTTTAATCCTTGAGTTCTACCGTATCCTAATGCTAAACCTACTGATCCTTTTGCTTGACCTGGTTGTATAAGTACTGGTACTTTATTTATTGTTATGCCATTTACTGTTACGTTAGCATAATTACCATCAATAGCACCATTATCTTTTACTGGGTTTTCAAAACCTAATTCTTTTGCATCTGAAATCGAAATAGTCAAGTAGTTATCCCAAGAAGCTCTTGTAATAGGGTCAGGTAATTCTTGTAACCAAGGGTTATTTGCTTGTTTACCGTCTCCTAACGCTGTTGATGAGTATAAGCTTAATTCGAATCCTGAAGCATTATTAGCATTTTTCACTAATTGCGCTGCTACTACATTTATATCTACAGTAGATTCAAAAGCTATTTCTTCTTCTACAGTAACTTTTTCAACTTTAAAGAACCCATCATGTAATGCTTGATTCCATGAAGCCCCTCCTAATACATTTGTACTCCAAAATTCTTTTAAAGTATCGTAATAGTTCACTGTACTTCCAGACCATTTTAACAAAACGTCTTGTATTTGACGTGTGTTAAATAGTGGCTGTATAGTTGGTTGCATTAAACTATAAACACCTTGCTTCGCCATAACATCTCCCCAACTTTCTAAGTTATGAGGTGCTGGCAATGTATATTGTGTAGCATTAGCTGTAGCATCATCTTGAGTAGATAGAGCTATAGATAATTTTAAATTTTTAATTCCTTCTGCTAAATCAACTGCATTTGCTAAAGTGTATAAAGGATTTACATTATAAGTAATTAAACCTTTTACTTTACCTCCTTTAACGTCTGCTATCAATTGAGCTACTTGGGTATCGTTACCTTGACGCTTTAAATTCACCGCCTCAGTATCTATTACCTCACTATTTAACGCTTTATTGATTGCTAATGCAATTAATTGTGCGTTTTTATCATTTAAACCTGTAACAACAACCCCTTTTGAACCTGCTTTTTTAAGGTCTTTAGCTAATTGCTTTACCTCTACATCAAAAGTTGTTGCTTTTGAAGGAAGGCTATTTCCTGTTATTTGGTTGTATAAGTTTATTAAAGCGAAAACTTGCTCAGATGGTTTGGCTACAATTCTTTTATCGGCATTTGCTCCCGCTAAAGACATGTTAGCTTCTATTTGAACATGGTATGACATTTTACCAGTTTCTACTCTACGACCTTCTGCATAAGACTTTTCGTATCCCCCTTGCCAATCACCAATAAAATCTGCCCCTATGGACGCGATAACTTCCGCCTTACTAAAATCGTAATCTGGCAATGCTCTTTTACCATACATGGCTTCAAAAGCATCAGCAGTTGCACTTTCAGAAATTGCGTCATATACCACATGCTTAACATTTGGGTAAGCTGTAATAAAATCTGCTATTACTTTTTCAGTAGAAGGACTCGCTAAAGTTCCTGTTAATAATACTACTGGTTCATTAGCATTCTTTAATTCGTTTAATTTTGCGATAATTTCTTTATCTGCATCTGCCCAAGAGATTTGAGTTTTTCCTTTTCTTGGTTCTTTTAAACGTAATTTTTCATCGTATAATGATAAAACTGACGCTTGAGTACGTGCGCTAGTTACACCTCCTGCCTCTTTATTTGGCATGATTTGAATTGGACGTCCTTCGCGTGTTTTTACTAATACGTTTGCGAAATCAAAACCGTCTGCAATTGTAGTTGCGTACCAATCAGCAACGCCTACTACGATATCATTAGGTTGCACTACATAAGGAATTGATTTTCTTACTGGACCTTCACAAGCTGCTAAAGAAGCTGCTGCAGTGGTAAATCCAACATATTTCAAGAAGTCTCTACGTGAAGTTGATGATGTTTCTAAGGTATCTTTGTCGCCTAAAAATTCATCTGTAGGAATATCTTGTACAAACTCATTATTACGTAGCGTTTCAACAATAGAACTACCCTTTAGTTCTTCAACACTTTGCCAGTATTTTTTGTTTGAAGCCATTTATATATGTGTTTTTCTACTTTCTAAATTGATTAATAGTGGCATTTACCACACTCTTTTCCTCCTAATTGAGCAATAGTTACTTGCTCAACACCGTACTTCTTAGCTAGTTCTTCATGAATTTTAGCATAGTACTCATTACCTTTTAAGTCAACCTTAGTTTCCTTATGACAGTCAATACACCAACCCATTGTTAATGGCGAATATTGATATACTTCTTCCATTTCCTCTACTGGACCATGACATTTTTGACATGCAATTCCTCCTACAGTTACGTGTTGTGAATGGTTAAAATATGCGAAATCTGGCAAGTTATGAACTCTCACCCATTTAACCGGCTTAGTATTTCCAGTATATTCTAATTTTTCTGCATCCCAACCAGCTGCTTCATAAATCTTAGCGATTTCTTTATCTAAATCAGCTTTTACTAATGTATGATCATCCATTACAACTTTTGTATCGTCTGCTACTTCAGAAATATTCTTATGACAATTCATACAAACATTTACAGATGGTATACCCGAATGCTTACTATGTTTTGCTGCAGAGTGACAGTATTGACAATCTATCTTATTATCTCCTGCGTGAATTTTATGTGAAAAAGCTATTGGTTGAATTGGCTGATACCCCTCATCAACACCAACTTTAAACAAAGTTCCAAACAAGAAATAAGCAGCAATTAAAGCTCCAAAAATAACGGTTAACACTTTTAAGAAAGTATTCTGTTTAATTCCTTGCCACAACTCAGCAGTTTGCCCCATTAAACCTGGAGTTTTTGGAGCGCCTTTTAATTCACTAATAGTTTTTAACAAACTACCAATAATTAAGAATGCCACAACAATAGCTGCAGCCAATATATATATCAACCATTTTGGTGCCTGATCACCTTGAGATCCAACTCCTTCAATATCAGTTCCTGCTGCTGGAGTCTTCTTTAACTCACCAACCGTGGTATAGTAAAGGATATCATCAATGTTTTGATCCGATAACTGCGGAAAAGCAGTCATATTAGAACCATTATACTCTTCAAAAATCGCAATTGCTTCTTTATCCCCTGAAGCTCTTAAAGCAGCATTATCTTTTATCCATGCTTTCAACCATTCATTGGTTCTTCTCTCTTCAATCCCAGCCAAAGCAGGACCAACCAGCTTCTTATCTAACTTATGACAAGATGCACAAAGAGATTTAAACAATTTTTTCCCTTCTTTTTGACGCGCCTCATCAATATCTTGTGAAAACGCCGAAAAACTTACTAAGAAAACTAAAAAGAAAGCTAAACTCTTTGCTAGAGTTTTAGTTAATCTACTGTGATGATTCACACTTTTCATACTATAAAAATATAAGTTTTGTATCTATTTTGGTACAATTTTTTCTGTTATACTAATTTTAAAATTAGCACACAGAAAGTTGCACAAAAGTACTACTTCTGTCTAAATTGTGAAATGTTAAGAGAATCCTAATCTATAATTTATAACAATTCTAAATAACTAGCGTTAACAACGTATTAACTCACAAGTCATTACTTTTGTAAAAAGATTCATCAAAATGAAAAAACATAGCTTAATTATTACTTTTATATTTCTTGTTACTGCTTTTGCACTCAAAGCTAATGCTCAAGAAAAACTTACTGACAACAAGCACATTATTTCACTGATAGAAAAGAAAAGAACCTACAACAAGAGCAATGGAAACGGGTACAGAATCCAACTATACAATGGACTTGAAAGACGCGCTAGAAGCCTCCGTAATAGGTTTAAAGTTGAATACCCTGATGTTTACACAAAACTAATTTATAAACAACCTGAATGGAAAATACAAGTAGGGAATTATAAAACACGCTTACATGCTGATAGGGCTTTAAATGAAATCCGAGAAAAATTCTCTGGTGCCATTGTAGTACCTATGTAATTAAACATATTTTATCACATAAAAAAAGAGTAATCGAAAAAACGATTACTCTTTTTTATTTACTGGCTAATTAATTATTAATAAGCCCTCTTATCATTTCCTTCATAAAAATTTATAAATGCCTGATTTACCACCCTATGACCTCCATCAGTAGGATAATCTCCAGTAAAATACCAATCTCCTAAATTGTCTGGACAAGCTTTATGTAAACCACTTACTGGCTGAAAAATCACCTCGACATCAGCTTTTATCTCTGCAGTTTTTAACATTTGTGCAATCTTTGCAGAAACTTCTTCATCTGTAAAAGGTGCATAAATTTCCTTAACGTAGTTTATCACATCTTTATCTTCACTGTTTTCTTGTTGCTTACATTTTTGATACACTTCATCAACAATATGATACTGATTTGTTTCTTTTAACAATTCCAACGCAGCTTTAAAAGCAATAAAATCGTTAATCTTAGCCATATCAATACCATAACAATCTGGATAACGTATTTGAGGCGCAGAAGAAACTACTACTATTTTCTTAGGATTCAATCGATCCAAGATTTTAATAATACTTTTCTTCAAGGTAGTACCTCTTACAATACTATCATCAATAATTACTAAATTATCTGTTGGTTTTACAACTCCGTAAGTAACATCATAAACATGCGCAACTAAATCATCACGACTACTATCATCTGTAATAAAAGTACGTAGTTTAGCATCTTTAATCGCTATTTTTTCAAAACGTGGTCTTTTAGAAAGAATTTCAATTACTCTTTCTTTTGAAAGCTTTCCTTCACCCGCTAAAATTGCATCAGTCTTTTGCTGATTTAATACATCTTCAGCAGCTTCCATCATTCCAAAAAATGATGTTTCTGCCGTATTTGGTATGTAAGAAAACACTGAATTTTCTATATCACTATCAATAGATTTTAAAACTTCAGGAAACACATATTTCCCTAAGTTTTTACGTTCTTCATAAATTGATGCATCACTTCCTCTTGAAAAATAAATACGCTCAAATGAACATGCTTTTTTGGGACGCTGTTCTAAAATTGGCGACATTGTTGTCTCTCCATTCTTTTTGATTATTAACGCATGTCCTCTTTCAACCTCTTTTATTGACTCTATATCAACGTTAAAAACTGTTTGAATAACTGGACGTTCAGAAGCAACCACAACTACTTCATCGTCTTCATAAAAAAAAGCTGGACGAATAGCTGATGGGTCTCTCAACACAAACGCATCTCCATGCCCCAGCATACCTGCCATAGCATATCCACCATCCCAGTTTTTAGCCGAACGTTTTAAAATTCGTTGAATATCTAGGTTATCTTCTATGTAAGGAGAAGCATCCTTTTTATTAAATCCTTCTTCTTTAGCTTTCAAATATAAATCTGAAACTTCCGACTGCAAGAAGTGTCCTATTTTTTCTAAAATTGTTACAGTATCAGTAGACTCTTTAGGGTGTTGACCTAATTCAATTAAATCATTTAACAAATGTTTAGAATTAGTCATATTAAAATTACCAGCAACAATTAAGCTCTGATGTTTCCAGTTACTCTGACGCAAGAAAGGATGTACACTCTCTATAGAGTTTTTACCAAAAGTACCGTAGCGAACGTGTCCTAAAAATAGGTTTCCAATATACGGTACATTTTCTTCTTGCCATTTTACATCATCAACCCTATCTGGGTTCTCATCAAAAACTCCATTGATTCTATGGTTGATTTTACCAAAGATATCTTGAATCGGCTGTGATTGGTTGGAACGGATTCTGCTTATATATCTTGTTCCAGGCTCTACATTAAATTTTATACTTGCTAATCCAGCACCGTCTTGCCCCCGGTTGTGCTGTTTCTCCATTAACAGGTACATTTTATTTACACCATAAAACGCGGTACCGTATTTGTCTTTATAGTATTGTAATGGCTTCTTTAAACGAACCATTGCAATTCCGCATTCGTGTTTAATAGCGTCACTCATTTAATTTCAAGTATTTAGTTGTGTTGTAGTTTTGTGTGTTGTATAAAAAAATCCGCAGCAAAAAGCGCGGATTTATAGCTTATGATAATGCTATATCAAATTGTGTTAATTCTTTAAACGCTTTTAAGCGTACTTGTACCTCTTCGCTAGTTAATGCCTCCATACGCTGTGTTCCGAATTTTTCAACACAGAACGATGCTAAGTTAGATCCATATATAATTGCACTCTTCATATTTTCGAATGAAATATCTTCGGTTTTAGCTAAATATCCGCAGAAACCTCCTGCAAAAGTATCTCCAGCTCCAGTTGGGTCGAACACCTCTGCTAATGGCAATGCTGGTGCAAAGAACATATTTCCTTCATTGAATAATAAAGCTCCATGTTCCCCTTTTTTAATTACCACGTATTTTGGCCCCATTTCATGAATTTTCTTTGCTGCATTTACCAAAGAATATTCTCCACTTAACTGACGTGCTTCCTCGTCGTTAATTGTAATAACATCTACACGCTTTAATACTTCATGCAAATCGTTTAATGCTATATCCATCCAAAAGTTCATAGTATCTAACACTACTAACTTAGGTCTTTCATTCATTTGATCTAATACCGATGCTTGTGTTAATGGATGTAAATTACCTAACATTACAATAGGTGCATCTTTAAACGATTCTGGAACCACTGGTTGAAAATGTTCTAATACATTTAGTTCAGTTACTAAAGTATCACGAGAATTCATATCATTATGATACTTTCCACTCCAAAAGAAAGTTTTTCCTTCTTTTACGATTTCCACTCCATCAGTATTAATTCCTTTATCGTTCATCATATCTAAGTATGATTGTGGAAAATCTCCTCCAACTACAGAAACAACTCCTGTTTGCACTCCAAATTGTGAAGCTGCTAATCCTACAAATGTTCCTGATCCTCCTAAGATTTTATCAGTTTTTCCAAATGGTGTTTCTATAGCATCAAATGCTACTGTTCCTACTGCTAATAATTTACTCATAACT
Source organism: Tenacibaculum mesophilum (assembly GCF_003867075.1). Taxonomy (NCBI): domain Bacteria; kingdom Pseudomonadati; phylum Bacteroidota; class Flavobacteriia; order Flavobacteriales; family Flavobacteriaceae; genus Tenacibaculum; species Tenacibaculum mesophilum. The sequence continues at coordinate 2,114,476 of NZ_CP032544.1, forward strand.
CTACTTAATATTTCTTCAACTGAAGAAATGTATTTGTTTCATTAAGTCTTTATAAATTACTAAGACTTAAATTTTTACTAATTATACTCATTAAGGCTTAAACTCTCATGTCAACTGCCTTTTTTGTCGTAATTTTGCGTCTTTAATTAAAAACGGTCTTTTTGACTTTGCAAAAATAGTTTTAAAAAATGACTATCAAAGAAATACAAGAAGAAATTATTGACGAGTTTTCTATGTTTGAAGACTGGATGGAGCGTTATGAGTACATAATAGAGCTAGGAAAATCGCTACCTTTAATAAGTGAAACTTACAAATTGGATGAAAACCTAATTAAAGGATGCCAATCGAAAGTATGGTTACATTCTGAATTAAAAGGTGATACTATTGAGTTTACTGCCGATAGTGATGCTATTTTAACAAAAGGAATTGTGGCTTTATTATTGAGGGTATTTTCTAACCAAACACCTAAGGCTATTTTAGACGCCGATACTGATTTTATTGATGAGATTGGCCTGAAAGAACATTTAAGCCCTACACGTGCTAATGGTTTAGTATCCATGGTAAAACAAATTAAAATGTACGCAATTGCACAGCAAAGCAAATTAGCGAATTAAAAGAAGTTTAGAATTATGACTGAAGACAAATTAGAAGAATTAGGAGATAAAATTGTACGTGTATTAAAAACCATATATGACCCTGAAATACCTGTTGACATATATGAGTTAGGTCTAATTTATGATGTTTTTATATCAGAAGAAAATGATGCCAAAATATTAATGACATTAACTTCTCCTAACTGTCCTGTTGCTGAAACTTTACCTGTTGAAGTAGAAGAAAAAGTAAAAACTTTAAAAGAGATTAACAATTGCGAGGTAGAAATCACCTTCGATCCTACTTGGACTCAAGATATGATGAGTGAAGAAGCTAAATTAGAATTAGGAATGTTATAGAGCAGTTAATATAACTTTAACCTTTTCAACTAAAAAATATGTCAGAAGAAATTATAAATAGAGTTGCTAATAGTAAGCTTACTACAATAGACCTTGAAGATTTTTACCCTGAGGGTAAACGTGTAATATTTGATATTAAGGATTGGTTATTTGAAGAATTAATTCTTCGTGAAAAAGATTTTAGAGAGACTGTAAAAAACCATGACTGGTCTCAATATCTAGATAGTTATGTTTCTTTAACTTGTTCTACTGATGCTATTATTCCTTCATGGGTTTATCTTTTACTGACCACTGAACTTACCCCTTTTGCTAAAAAGATTGTTGTTGGCGACTTAACATTATTAGAAACTGTAGTATATCAAGAAATAATTCAACAGTTAGACACTTCTGAATATAAAGATAAGCCTGTAATAATAAAAGGATGTGCAAATAAGCCTATACCACCATCAGCATACACCTTACTAATTGAAAAAATTAAACCTGTAGCTAAAACCATTATGTTTGGAGAGGCTTGTTCAACAGTACCACTTTATAAGAGAAAAAATAATTAGACTCGTATAATTCCTCAACTTAATCACAAATGAAAAAGCTGTTCTTAATCTTAATTTCTTGTTACTCCTTTTCTTTAGTTTCACAAGAAACTAAAAAAGATAGTATCTCAACTTTAGGTTTACAAAACTCCCCTTTAGACACTAGTTTTGCTTTCTACATATTTAACAAGCGAGTGTTTGCAGAGCCTTTAGTTAAGAAAAATCCACCAAAAAAATGGACTGTAACTGGAAAATACACTTTTCTTTTTAATCAATCATCTTTTTCAAATTGGGCAGCAGGTGGTAACAATACCGTTGCTGGAAATATGACACTTGGTTATGACTTTAACTACAAAAAGAAAAAATGGAACTGGGATAATAAAATAATATCAGCCTATGGATTAAGTTATATAGATGGTCAAGGTATAAGAAAAACAGAAGATCAGTTTGAATACAATTCTCTTTTAGGGTTTAAAACTTCAAAATTATGGTTTTTATCTTTTTTTAGTAACTTTAAAACACAGTATACCAAAGGTTATGATTACAAACAAGAACCTAAAGTAGCGGTTTCAGACTTCTTTTCTCCAGCATATTGGAGTTTTGGACCTGGTATGTTATGGAAACGGAATGATGACGCTAGAATAAACATAGCTCCCGCAACTGCTCGTTATACTTTTGTTTCTGACGAATTTTCGGGAAAATATGGTGTAGATGAAGGTAAAAATACTAGCTTTAGTTTAGGTTTTAACTTATCTGCCTATTTTAAAAGCGAAATAATGGAGGACGTTACTATGGAAAGCATAGTTGCTGTGTATTCAGATTATTTAAACAAACCTCAAAATATAGATATTGATTATCAGTTAAACTTCTTTGTTAAAATTAATAAAAACCTATCTACCAATCTCAGTTTGCATACTATTATTGATGATGATGCCTCTAGCAGAGTACAGTTTAAAGAAGTTTTTGGGCTTGGTTTAAACTATATTTTTCATAAAACGTGACTTTTAATACAATATTATTGTCTAACTTCTATGTTAAACATTTATACACTTTAATTTAAAACTATTAAAATGAAAAAATTATTAGCTATTGCTGTTATGTTTGGAGCTTTAACAGCTAATGCTCAAGAAGAAAAAAAAGAAGAGCCTAAAGAAGGATGGAAAAGGAGTGGTAACATCTCTTTTCTATTCAATCAGTCCGCTTTTAATAACTGGTTAGCTGGTGGAACAAATAATATTTCTGGTACCATTGGGTTAAATTATGATTTTAATTACACCAAAGGTGACTGGACTTGGGATAATAAACTAATTGCTTCTTATGGTTTAACAAAGTTAAAAGGAGAAGCAATGCAAAAAACAGATGACCGTTTAGAGTTAAACTCTTTATTAGGTAAAAAAGCTAGTGGGTATTGGTATTATTCTACTTTTTTTAACTTTAAGACTCAAATGTCTTCTACATATGTTTCTGGCGAGCAAACATCTCATTTCTTTTCTCCTGCCTACTTCCAATTTGGACCAGGTATGTTATGGAAAAAACACGACAATTTAAAAGTAAACATCGCTCCTGCAACTTCTAAACTAATTTATGTACACAAACACCTAACAGACTTAGGACCTGCTTTTGGAGTAGAACAAAACGAGACTACTCGTTATGAACTAGGTGCTGCGGTTAATGCTTACTATAAATTAGACGTTATGAAAAATGTGTCTGTTGAAAATATACTAAACTTATACAGTAACTACTTAGAAGATTTTCAAAATGTTGATATAGATTACACTGTTAATGTGGTAATGAAAGTTAATAAATACCTTTCTGCAAACCTTTCTATGCAAGCTATTTATGACGACAATGCTTTCAAAGGGTTCCAAACTAGAGAAGTGTTTGGTCTAGGAGTAAATTACGGTTTCTAAAAAATAAAACATCAAGGTAAAACCTCAAGAACGTGTTCTTGAGGTTTTCTTTTTTACGTATTTTAGCCTAAAAATTTTAACAAATGACTTTATTAATTGTTTACGCCACCTTATCTATATTTTTCTCTTTTTTATGCTCCATACTAGAAGCTGTACTATTAAGTGTAACTCCTACCTTTGTAAATGTAAAAAAGAAAGAAGAAAAAGCTTATGCAAGCGATCTTGAAACATTAAAGAAAGATGTAGACAAACCTCTTATTGCTATTTTAACTGTAAACACAATTGCTCATACCGTAGGTGCTATACTTGTTGGTGCTCAAGCAAAAAAAATATTTAGTGATGAAGGAAACGGTGTTTTTATCGTTTCTGCTATAATGACAATTTTGATTTTAGTTGCCTCTGAAATTATTCCTAAAACCATTGGCGCTACTTACTGGAAATCTTTAGCTGGCTTTACAACTAAAGCTTTAAATGTGCTGATTTTCTTTTGTAAATACACCGGTATCATATGGATACTTCAATTATTTACTAAACTATTTGGTAAAGGAGCACATGGAGAAAGTGTTTTAAGTAGAGAAGACTTTTCTGCAATGACAGATATTGCTGAGCAAGAAGGTGTTTTTCATGAAAGTGAAGGTAAAGTAATTAGAAACATGCTTAACTTTAAAGAAGTTCAAGCTAAACATATTATGACACCTCGTACAGTACTTACTACTGCTGATGAAAACCAAAGTATTGAATCTTTTTTTAATGAAAACAGACCTTTACGCTTTTCTAGAATACCTGTATATGCTGAAAATCCAGATAATATAACTGGATATGTTCTAAAGGACCAATTATTACTTTCTTTGGTTGATAATAAAGGAAATGAACCTTTAAAAACAATTAAAAGGGAAATTATAATAGCTAGTAGAGAGTTATCTATTCCTAATTTATTTGAAAAACTAATTGAACAAAGAGAACATTTAGCTTTAGTTGTAGATGAATATGGAGCTGTTAGCGGTTTAGTAACCCAAGAAGATGTTATAGAGACTCTTTTAGGTTATGAAATAATGGATGAGAGTGATAACGTTGCTAATTTACAAAGCTTAGCTAGAAAAAGCTGGGAACAACGCGCTAAACGACTAGGAATTATTAATGATTATGAAAATGAATAATAACTTTAGTCTATAAAATAAAAAAGAGGCGTGAACAAATTCACGCCTCTTTTTTATTTTATAATTTAAACTATTTCTAGTCATTAATTGTCCAAGAAATGTAATATAAAGAACCTATTGCTCCAGCCCCAGGAGCTATAAAATACTCCTTACCAGTAAGGTTTGTACCACCTATTTTAAATCTTGATTTAATTGCTGGTACTGTATAATTTATTTGAGCATCTATTACTGTTCTAGCATCTACTAATCCCTGTAAAAAAGAAGATTGCCAATAGTATTCATCTTGCCAACGGGCATTTATATTAAACCCAAAGTTTTTAAATAAATTTGGATGACCAAATTGAACTTTAACCTTATGTTCCGGTGTGTTAAATGCCGGCTCAAAATCTGGATCAGAAGTTTTTTCAAAATCAAATTTTGCATAGTTATAGCTCAAACCTAAATCAAAGCCTTTAAAAACCTTAGTTGACATTCCTACACCTACACCATACGAGGTAACATCTGCCTTAGAGTTTGTGTTTACTGAGAAAGCTGTTACATCATTATTTTGAAGCGCTAATAAGGCTTGAGCATTTGGAGTTCCATCTGCATTAAACCCTCCATAATGAGGAACAAGAACATCTTTAATTGCTGTAAAAGATTCATAATTGTTATAATACCCATTTACATCTAATTCTAAAATTTTATTGGAGCTTAAATTAACAATACTTCTATACCCTAATTCATATGAAATTACCTTCTCGGGTTTGATTGTGGTTAACTGAGATTTTACAAGGTTTCCTCTGTCTAATTCAGCTCTTGAGAATGAATTTTCAAAAGCATCTCTACCTGTTAAGGTATTACCTCCTCCAATATTAACAATGTAACGATCTAAGTTTTCATCAACTCCTCCTATTAAATGACCTGTACCAATTGGAAGTCCAAAGTACTGCTCTTGTAATGTTGGGTTTCTAAATCCTGTTTGATAAGAGGCTCTAATTACATGATCTTTATTTTCACCTAAGGCATAATTTAAAGACACCCTTGGAGAATAATTACCTTTAAAGTTTGTCGATTTATCATAACGAATCGAACCTGTAAACTTCAGTCTTTCTTCTAAAAACTTCTTCTGTAACTGAGTATAAACACCAAATTCATCAAAAGAAATTTTAGAATTTGCGTCTGTAAAAACAGAACCTTGAGAATTTAAATTAATTTTTCTATATGAACCACCAATTTGGATTTCACCAAACTTAATTATATCACGGAAATTATAGTTACCATCTGCATGGTAATATGACGTTTGGTCTGTTAATTTCGCTCCTCCTTCAGGAACTGTTTTAGAAGCTACATCATTAGCCGCTGCATTAAACTCTACTGAACCAGGTTCAAAACGTCCTATATTAGCAAAGTCTCTAGCTTTTCCATGGCTCCTTCCTTGTGTTAGATAAGCATTTAGGTAATCTCCAAACCAATCTTTATCACTCTTCCAAGCCCTGTTAATATTAATTGCTTTAAAACGAGAATCAAAATAGTCTCCTGAATCATTTGCTGAATAGTATCCTCTTAAGAAAAAGTTCTTTCCTAAGAACTCTAATCTATGTTGCTCAAACGAAAATCCGTCTTGAACATATCTATTAGCTCCTTGATAAATATTTTTTCCTCTTGCAAATCTTGAATTCCAAATAATTTCTAAATTTTCATTCTCCCAAGGACGGTAATGCAAAGAAGCATCAAACTTTAAACCATTTGAGTCATAATCTACTAAACTTGATTCATCATAACCTGTTCTTGTTATTTTTTCATCAGGTAAACTGTTTATGATTGCCGGGGTAATTAAAGGGTTTGTTTTACTTGCCTCAGTTGCAATTTGTTTTAAAGTAGCTCCTACTTCGTCTCCATACACGTTTATACCGTCATATCCAGGTAAAGTTCTATCTCCTCCAATAGCAACTCCACCTATTCCTGTAGAGTTCCCTGTATTATTCGCATGCCATTCTTCTGACTTATAATAGGTTAAATTAACCTTACCTGCTATCTTCTCATTAAATTTATAGGCCATACGAATACCAAAATCATAAAAAGGATTATTTCCTGCCGCATCTTGTGATGTGAATCCTGTTTTAAAATAAGTGCTAATTCCTGAATGTTTAAACGGGTTCTTGCTTTTAAGAAGCATAATTCCATTAAATGCATTTGCTCCATATAAAGCAGATGCTGCACCTGGTAAGACTTCAACGCTTTCTACATCTAAATCAGACGTACCTGCTAAATTCCCCATAGAGAAAGTTAATGCAGGAACCGCAGTATCCATTCCATCAACCAACTGTACAAAACGTGTATTTTCAAATGAAGAAAAACCTCTTGTATTAATTGACTTGAAACCATAACCACTTTCTCTAAGGTCTATTCCTTTTAAGTTTGCCATTCCATCATAATAGGTTACAGAAGTATTCTTTTTTATATCATTTATACCTATTCTTTCAATAGTTACTGGCGATTCAATAACTCGTTCTGGAGATCGAGATGCAGAGATTACAACTTCATCTAATGCTGTATTTTCTTTTAAAATTATATTTATTTCTTGCTCTTTAGAAGTTACTTCAATTAATTCTGTTTTGTAGCCGAAAGCTGAAACTTGAATTATAAAAGGGTAATTTGATTTTGTAGCTAATATGAAAGTTCCATCAGAACTCGAAGTAGTTCTATCACTTCCTATTAGCACTACTGCATTGGAAAACGGCTCTAAATATTCATCGTAAACCTTTCCGTTTATTGTAGTTTGCGCATATATTGACACACTACAAATTACCAAAAACATGGTTAGTAGTTTTTTAAACATATTGTTTATTTTAATTATTTTTGTATTGAGTTACTTATGTTATTCATCAAGAGCGAACATGATTGGGAAACCATATTTTACAGATGTTTCTCCTCCTGATTTTTTTGCTGGAATAAATTGTGGCAATTGAGATACCACTCGAACAGCTTCATTATTTAATAATTCTCCATTTTTAGGTCCTAAAGTTTTAATATTCTTAACCTGACCATTTTTATCAATAATAAAACGCACCCAAACTTCTCCTTGTATAGATTCTTTTACTGCTTGACTAGGATATCTAAAATGTTTTTGAATGTGTTTTACCATTTCCATATTAAAGCAATCTAACCTTTCGTTCTTTTTTGCTTTTTTACATGCAGTAAACAGAGGTATTTTGTCTACAGTAGAGAACTTTTCTGCTTTTCGTACTTCTTCTGCTGATAATTTACTTGTTAAGTTTTCAAGGTTACTTTTAAAAGTTAAAGGTTTACTTAACTCTGTTTGCGAAGTTGTACTTTTTATTGCTGCCGTTCCTGCTCCTGACAAATTTGTAGCATTTGAAACTACTTTCTTTTTCGAAATTTCTCTCTTTTTTAAATACCTTCTATTGGCAGATACTTTTACAGAGATTTGTCTTGTTCCTTTATTTTTTTTGTCTTTTGGAGCAATAGTACATTTTGTTATACTATTTAAATCTACTAAAGACTCTTCTGGCGTCTCACATACTTCTCGTTGCGACATTACATTGGTTACATAAAAGCAAACTAACGTAATTAATAAAATAATTTTTCTCATGCCTTAAAGGTTTAACATTTTTCCAATCAAACAATTACACTTGTTACTCATGAAAATTTGGCATGCAAAGGTATTCTTTTTTTTACATAAAATAAACTATTTTAACACTCTAATAATCAGAACTGTTTAAACTAAAAATCATAGGAAAGCGATATAACACTCTAGCATTTTTGCTTTGTTGTTTTCCTGGAATAAAATCAGGCAATAGTAGTACAATTCTTTTTGCTTCTTTTTTTAATATTTTAGGCACATTAATTCCTTCTGTCTTAACCTCAGTCACCTTACCCATTTCATTTATAACAAAACTCACTAAAACTTCTCCTTCTAACCCTTTTTCTATAGCTTCTTCTGGATAAACTAAGGTGGTCATTATATGGTCTTGCATTTTATAATTAAAGCAATCTTCTTTTTCTTTTAATGATTCTTTGCATGACAAGAATGCAGGAATTTCTTCAACTACATCAAAAGAAATTGATTTTTTTGTTGTTTCTTTTATAATAGGATAAACATTTCCTAAACTACATTCAGCTAGCTCATTTAATGTATTTATTCTCTTTAAACTTTTTGCTTCAATACCTTCTGCAAAACTAATTACTTTCTCAAAATAAATACGTTTTCTTACGTGCCTTCTACTAGGAACAGTAGTTACTATAACTGAAGCTTCTGTATTATTGCTTTCTACTTTCTTTTCTGCTAAACACTTGTGAACTATATTTACATCTACTGAATGAATACTTTCAGATGTACATTTCTCTTGCGCACTAACAGCTTGCATACTGAAATACAATAATAAAAGGGGGATTATTTTTTTCATCATGATCTATTCAGGTTAATACATGATAACTCAAAAGAGTAAACACTTCATTTAACTATACATACTTTGTAAGTAAAGATTATAATTACTAGGTATGGCATTATACTAATAAAATTAATTACGTTAAGGCTTTTAATTTATTGTTAGTTAATAAATATGAATAGAATCGTCTAAATATTGTTTGTGAAGTTTTATTATTTTTCATTTTCAGGGGGATAAAATGGTTAAAAATATAATTTACAATGCTTTATAAAACATATAAAAAGCAACATTAGGGATTATAAATATAACAAAAAAGAACTTAAAGTTTTAATTATTTAAGTCCTTTTTAAGTTATGTTTGCGTTTTTTTACTGTAAACTAATATTCTTGATATAGAAAATCATTATATGGAAAACGTTGAATATGTATTTTCTTTACCTCCTCATATACTTTCTCTTTAAAATTTTCTAAATTATCTTTATTTAAAGCTGAAATAAAAATACTTTCCGTTTCTAAGTCATTCATCCAGGTTTTTTTCCAGTCCTCTAATGTATAATGTTCTTTTGTTTTTTCTGTTATCAAATCATCTTCATCAATAGTTTCATGAGTATAAGCGTCTATTTTATTAAATACCATAACTGTCGGCTTATCTTTACTATCTATTTCATCTAAAATTTTATTTACAGAAGCTATATGATCTTCAAAGTTTGGATGTGAAATATCTACGACATGTAATAATAAATCTGCTTCACGAACTTCATCTAAAGTAGACTTGAACGACTCTACTAATTGTGTTGGTAATTTTCTAATGAACCCAACGGTGTCTGTCATTAAAAAAGGAATATTTTTTATTACCACCTTTCTAACTGTAGTATCTAATGTTGCAAACAGTTTATTCTCTGCAAAAACCTCACTTTTACTAACAACATTCATCAAGGTAGATTTACCAACATTGGTATATCCTACCAAAGCAACACGCACCATTTTTCCACGATTTTTTCGTTGTATAGACATTTGCTTGTCAATAGTTACTAATTTCTTTTTTAGCAACGAAATTTTATCTCGAATAATACGTCGGTCAGTTTCTATTTCTGTTTCTCCAGGACCACGCATACCAATACCTCCTTTTTGCTTGTCAAGGTGTGTCCACATTCTGGTTAATCGAGGTAATAAATATTGGTATTGTGCTAATTCTACTTGAGCTTTTGCTGAGCTTGTTTGTGCTCTACTTGCAAAAATATCAAGTATTAAGTTGGTTCTATCTAAAATTTTACAATCTAAAAAACGTTCAACATTTCTAAGTTGCGCAGGTGACAGCTCATCATCAAAAATAGCTGTTCCAATATCATTGGAATCTATATACGCTTTTACATCTTCTAGTTTACCTGTTCCAATAAAAGTTTTTGGATGGGGTTTATCTAATTTTTGAACAAACCTTTTTACAGCTACTCCTCCTGCTGTAAGTGTTAAAAACTCTAGCTCATCTAAATATTCTTCTGATTGTTTTTCATCTTGATGCTGGGTTATAATACCTATTAAAACCGCTTTTTCTGATATGGCTTCTCTTGTTTCTATCATACATTGCAAAAATACAAATTTATCAATGCATGTATTTAACTTTCTTTTAGTATTAAAATCACTATATCAGCTTTTTTACCGTGTTTTTTAACATAGGTAAAACTTCTTTTTCAAACCATGGGTTTTTGGTCAACCAAAATCGATTTCTTGGTGATGGATGGGGTAATACAAAATACTTAGGTAAGTATTCTCCAAAAGTATTTACTGTTTCTGTAAGTGTACGTTTTGCTTTCTCTTTCAAATAATAGTTTTGAGCATACATTCCTATTAAAATAATCAGCTTAACTTCTGATATTTCTTTTAATAAAGGTTGATGCCACTGTGGAGCGCATTCTTTTCTTGGTGGTAAATCTCCTGATTTTCCTTTTCCTGGATAACAGAAACCCATAGGTATTATTCCAAAGTTATTGGTATCATAAAACTTCTTATCAGTAACACCCAACCATTTCCTAAGCTGTTTTCCACTAGCATCATCCCAAGGAATCCCAGACTGATGTACTTTGGTTCCAGGTGCTTGACCTACAATAATGATTTTGGATTTTTTACTAGCAAGAACTACAGGATTGGGTTCTATATATTTCTCACAAATCTTACAGTTTTTTATTTCGTTTAACAGATTCTCCACACTGTAAAGTTACTATTTATGTATAAAAAAACACTCGTTTACATCATAAAACGAGTGTTTTTTAGATTCTAACTATTTAAACCTTAATTATTAATTGCATAACTAGCACCATTACCTAAATCTGATAAAAATGCCATAATAGTTTTCATAAATCTTTTTCCTTTTTTGATTAGTAGTTGTCTTTTCATTTTTTAGATATTTTATTAATTTCCCTTAGGTAAAATTAACATACAACTACTTGATGGCTAATAGGTTTTTCGCCCTTTTCAACCTATTAAAAACCTATTTTTTAACAGGTTAAAAAAATGTTTTGATTTTTTATGAGATCTTTATAAAATCATCAAAAGCAACATAATAAGGTTTATCTTTAAACACAGGTAAATCTACACTTTCAGCATTTGCTATTCCTATACCTGCATACCAAACCTTTGCATTTTGTTTTTCTGCGTGTTTTTTAAAAGTTTCCATCCACAATACATCATATTCTTGGGGTGACTGTATATTGTTCGTAGTTTTTACTAATACAAAAATGGTAGGCTCTCCTTTTTTAAACAACACAAACTGTGGATGCTTTTTCAACTCGCTATTTATTGCAACAAATTCATATCCCATTTCTTGCAGTTTTTTACCCACAATATTCATTCCTAAATTGTGAAGTTCTTGCTTAGTAAGTTCTTGCATTATTTACGTTTCTTATTGCGTTTGTTATAATTTTTATCTCCTCTTGTTTTTGGCTTTTTGTACTTCTTGGCAAGCTCTCTTCTATAAGAACCTCCTTGGTTTGTTTTTTTATTCTTTTCCTTTTTCTCGTGAAAAGCGGGACCTGGAATGTATTCTTGAGAAGTTCTGTTTTTATTTACTTCTCTTTCTTCTTTCGGACGTTCTTCTTCCGTTAATTGCTTGGTTATTTCAACTTGTTCTGGAATTTCTTCCTTTGGAATTGTGTAATCCATCAATTCCTCAATTCGTTGTTTTGCTTCCTGCTCTTTTTCCGTAGCGAATAAAATTGCTTTTCCTTCTCTTTCTGCACGACCTGTACGACCAATTCTGTGCATATAGTTTTCGGGGAAGTGTGGCACATCAAAATTGATTACATGTGTTACTTCTTCTAAATCTAATCCACGTGCAATTACATCGGTAGCTATTAAGATTCGTTTTTCTCCTTTGTTGAATTGTTCTATAGAGCGCAAACGGTAGTTTTGTGTTTTATTTGAATGAATTACACAGGCTTGTGATGGATATTCTTCGACTACACAATCAAATAGTCTGTCTGCATTTCTTTTATTAGGTGCAAACACCAACACTTTACTAAACTCTGATTTATCAAATAATAAATAGTTTAATAAGTTGACTTTTGTATAAAAATTAGGAACATCATAGCTTATTTGCTGAATGTTATCTAATGGTGTTCCACTTACTGCAATTGCTATTTTATGTGGAGCAATAAAAAAATCATCAATTAATGCTTCAACATCCTCAGTCATAGTTGCTGAAAACATGATGTTTTGACGTCTTTGAGGTAATAAATCAAAGATGTTTAACAACTGAAAACGAAAACCTAAATCAAGCATTACATCTACTTCATCAATGACTAATTTTTGAATAGACTTTAATTTTAATACGTTACTTAACGCTAAATCGTACAAACGTCCTGGTGTGGCAACAATAATGTCAGCTCCTTGCATTACTGCTTCATTATGGCGATTTAAATTAACTCCGCCATATACACCTACAGTTCGTAAAGTGATGTATTTAGCTAGCTTTTCTATCTCTTCTACCACCTGAACCACTAATTCTCGTGTAGGTACTAATATCATCACCCTTGGGTGTTGTTGTTTTGAAAACTTTAAATCACGTAATATTGGGAGTAAGTACCCAAAAGTTTTACCTGTACCTGTTTGTGCAATCCCTACCACATCTTTTCCTGAACGAATTACAGGAAATGCTTGTTCTTGAATAGGTGTTGGATTTACGAAACCTAATTCTTCAATTGAATTTCTTAGTGGATTTGATAATTCTAAATCTTGAAAAGTCGTCATTAACAATAATTTGATGCAAAGGTACAACCAATATTTTGTATATTTAAGGGAGTAAATCCTTTTTGATTATGGAAATACCTAAACGATTAGAACAAGCACTTATAAAGCTTTATAATGCTTTTCACAACGATGAATTGAACCCTGAATGTTGCTCAGCATGTGCGGTTGGAAATATATTAGACAATCGAGATAGTTGGAAACATCTCACGAATGATCATGGCTCATTGCAACTAAGCTATGTGGGTAGGGTTCATCAAAATTTAGGTAGAAAATTTAATGGTTACACTCCACTTGAATTACTACAGATTGAGAGGGTGTTTTTAGAAGCATGCGGTTTTACTGTTCCTTTATGTCATTATAATCCAAAACCTCAAAATCCGACCGATAAAGAGAGGTTATTTAATGGTTTATGCGCTGTAGTTTCACAACTATGTAAACTCGAAGAAATAGCTAACGTTATGGATTATGCTAGAGTTTTTGAATATGATAGCGACAACCCTGTATATAAGTTTGATATAATTTATGAATAACATTATTTTACTAAAAATGTTGTTTTTCCTCATTACATCCAAACCACATTTCTTAGACCTAGTGACTTCTTAATTAGATTCTTCGTTTTTATTTTTTTTAAAGAAAGTAACAATATATAAAACAATAATTGACAAAGGCAAAAATGTTGTTTTTAATCTCTGATAAGTAAAAAACTCATCATACTGCTTATTATAGATAAGGGAAGAAAGCTCCCACACATAAATAAGCAAACCAAATATTACCCAAACTAAAACAAAATAGTTAAAAAACAATTTATTTCTTTTCATAGCTATCACAGTATTTTATTATAAAAATATTCAAAATATCTTTATAGTTTTCATTCTAGTATTGAATCTATTTACATTATAAAAATTTATACATAGAGCCACAACATTAGAAAGGAACTTTTAATTTCCTTACTTTTTTCTTTTTAAGCTTCTTTAAATACAATGCCTTCTTGTTATAATCAATAAAGGCTTTTCCTTCCTCTAAAATATCTGCCCCTATAATTCCGTCTACCTCATCAGCATCGTGTTGTTTTAAAGCTGTATTTACATGTGTTAAGTCAAACAATACTAAATCACACTCATTCGCTTTCCACTTTCCTATTTTAAGAGAATTATTTCCTGACTTATGTGTTTCCATATCCGTCGCTCCTGCTCCTGCAGCTTTTACTTCACTTTCTTCAGAAATAAGCTTGAAACGCTCTATTAAATCTAATCCAACACACGAATTAGAAGCGCCTGTATCTAAAATAAACCTTCCTTTAACACCATTTATCTCCGCATCTAACTCTAAATGATTTGTAATCATTTTTTTGAGTTTTATTTTAATGTATTTCTTTTTTCGTAATACTTTTTTCAAACTTGCCATTTCTTGTACTTTTGTCTCGTAAAGATACGGCAATAAATGATTACAGATACACATACCCACTTATATTCAAGTCAGTTTGACGAAGACAGAAATGAAATGATACAACGTGCTAAAGAAGCTGGAGTTTCTCGTTTCTTTATTCCTGCGATTGATAGTTCTTATACTGAACGTATGTTTGACTTGGAAAAAAACTATCCGAAAGATGTGTTTTTAATGATGGGGTTACATCCAACTTCAGTAAAAGAAAACTATCAAGAAGAATTAGTTCATGTAAAAGAATGGTTAGACCAACGTGATTTTTATGCGATTGGTGAAATTGGTATCGATTTGTATTGGGATAAATCATTTTTACCACAACAACAAGAAGCTTTTCGTACTCAAATTCAGTGGGCAAAAGAGAAAAAACTACCGATTGTTATCCATTGTCGTGATGCTTTTGATGAGATTTTTGAAGTACTAGAAACTGAAAAAGGAGATGATTTATATGGAATTTTTCACTGTTTTACAGGAACTTTAGAGCAAGCTGAAAAAGCAATTTCCTACAATATGAAATTAGGAATTGGTGGTGTAGCGACATTTAAAAATGGAAAAATTGACAAGTTTTTAAACCAAATAGACATTAAACACATTGTCTTAGAAACCGATTCGCCATACTTAGCACCTACTCCATACCGAGGAAAACGTAATGAAAGCAGCTACATTACTAATGTTGTGGATAAGTTAGTAGATATTTATGGATTGACTTTCGATGAAATTTCGGAAATTACAACACAGAACTCTAAAGACGTTTTTGGTGTCTAACTTACAAACCACATATTATAAAACTCCTATCGGGATTGCCAAAATTGAAGGTGATGAAAACGGAGTCCAGTCGATTTCAGTATTGGATGAAAATGCTTTGCCTACAATTAGCTTTCATAAAAAGACTCCATCATGTTTACAAAATTGTGTTATGCAATTGGATGAGTATTTTGCTGGAAAAAGAACAGATTTTGATCTACAATTGAATCCACAAGGAACAAGCTTTCAACAATCGGTTTGGAATGAATTATTAAACATTCCTTTTGGAAGAACTAGAACCTACTTAGAACAAACCAAACAATTAGGTGATGTAAAAGCAATTCGTGCTGTAGCTTCTGCTAACGGTAAAAACCCTATTTGGATCGTTATTCCGTGTCACAGAGTTGTAGGTTCTGATGGCTCGTTAACAGGGTATGCAGGCGGTGTTTGGCGTAAAAAATGGCTATTGGAGCACGAAAGCGGAGCAAAACAACAAACATTATTTTAAGTTCTTTAGTTAAACTTAATTTCAACTTCTCATAATGAAATTCCGAAACAAGTTCGGAATGATTATCGTCAATTTAAGTTCCGTTTTTCAATAAAAAATTTCTTCAGTAAAAATCCACATTCCTCCTCTAAAACCCCTGAAACTACTTTAGTTTTTGGATGCAATTTAGTTTGCAACACAGAAAATCCTAATTTAGGCTCGCTTGCTCCATACACTATCTTCCCTATCTGCGTCCAGTAACTCGCTCCTGCACACATTTGGCAAGGTTCTAATGTAACATACAAGGTACAGTCCTTTAAATATTTTCCACCTAAAAAGTCTGCTGCTGCAGTAAAAGCTTGCATTTCGGCATGTGCTGTAACATCGTTTAATAACTCCGTTAAGTTATGTGCTCTCGCTATAATCTGGTTATTAAAAACAATGACCGCTCCCACAGGAACTTCTCCTTTATCAAAAGCTATCTCCGCTTCTTGTAAGGCTTTTTTCATAAAGTAGATGTCGTCAAACGGATTCATATATGTGGATTCATGTAAGTTCTTAAACAAATGTAGCCAAAATTTGTTTGTGCTAACTCTAAGTAAAATACTTATTTTTACCAAAATTTACAATTTGATTTCAATCAACACTTCTGAAAATAAAAAAGTTTATTTTGCTTCCGATCAACATTTAGGAGCTCCAACATCTGAAGCTAGTTTTCCTCGTGAACAAAAATTTGTTGCATGGTTAAACGAAGTTAAAAAAGATGCTGAGGCTATCTTTATTTTAGGTGATTTATTCGATTTTTGGTTTGAATATAAAACTGTCGTTCCTAAAGGCTTTGTTCGCGTTTTAGGTAAACTTGCTGAACTAAAAGATAGTGGTATCCCGATTTACTTTTTTGTTGGGAACCACGACTTATGGATGCGTGATTATTTTGAAAAAGAATTAAATATTCCTGTGTATCATTCTCCTCAAGAATTTAAAATCAACGATAAATTGTTTTTAATTGGTCATGGTGATGGATTAGGCCCTGGGGATAAAGGATATAAACGCATGAAAAAAGTGTTTACATTTCCGCTATTTCAATGGATGTTTCGTTGGTTGCATCCAGATTTAGGTGTGCGATTAGGACAATATATGTCCGTAAAAAACAAACTGATTTCTGGTGATGAAGATGCTAAATTTTTAGGTGAAGATAATGAGTGGTTAGTACAGTATTGTAAGCGCAAACTAGAAACTAAACACCACGATTATTTTGTTTTTGGACACAGGCATCTTCCTCTAGAAATTCAACTTAAAGACAACAGTGTTTACCTTAACACTGGTGATTGGATTCAGTATTATACCTATGCTGTTTTTGAGAATGATAAGTTAGTTTTAAAAAAATATAACTCATAAAAAAACACCTCGAAAAGGTGCTTTTTTTATGGTTTATCCTAGTATTAATCTAATACAAAACGTAATCTAGCAAACAAATGCCTACCATTAGTTCCGAACTGTACAGAACGTCTTGAGTAGATAAAACGTCCACTAGACCTAAAAGCAGGATCGTTCTCATCTGGATAAACATCAAATAAATTATTTGCTCCTAATGTTAAACTTAGAGTCTTATTAAAATTATACCCAAAAGAAATGTCTGTTAATACTTTTCCTCCAAATGTTGTATCTACATTAGGACTGTCATTATTAGTTGCTTCTTCAACTTCTCCAAAATAACTGTTTCTTAAAAAGATATTCCATTTATCATTAACACTTAAATTATGTGATAAATTCCCTTTTGTTGTAGGAACTGCGGACTCTAAATAAATTCTACTTGTTGGGTCAAAATAAACATCAGACAATCCAGCGTTTTCTATAGCAGTTGGAATATTCACTCCTTCTACATTCGTTTTCGAAAATGTAAATGCTAAAGTATTAGTTAACTTCATCTTATCAGAAAGATCTGCTTTGTGATCTACAACAATATCTACTCCTTTTGTTTGAGTATCTACAGCATTTGCAAAAAATGCTGCTTGTGTAGCATTTGCTTGTTGGAACAATCTTTCTAACTCAGCGTCTCCATTATCATCAAAACTTCCTGTTAATATTACTCTGTCATCAATATTTATTATATATCCATCAACTGTAAACTTTAAGTTTGCACTTGGCACTTTTGCTGTAAATCCTGCCGAAAATCCAAAAGAAGTTTCTTCTTTTAATTTACCTATTCCTAAAATCCTTGCAACTCTCGAAGTGTTTGAAAACACCCCAACTTCATTTGGTATACCATCTACAAACAAGGTACTGGTTGAACTATAAGATATTTGATGTAGTGATGGTGCTCTAAACCCTGTTTGTAAACTAGCTCTTAAATTAAAGTTTTTAGAAGCTTTTACCCTAGATGCTACTTTTACATTTAAAGTACCTCCAAAATCTGAGAAATTCTCATAACGTACAGCTCCACTTAATAAAAAAGACTCTGTAACATCTGCTTCTACATCTATGTAACCAGCTATAGAATTTCTAAATGAGTTTACTTCATTTTCTGGTTTAAATCCGGGAAACACTTGAATACCCCCTGGTCTTGAGTTACCAAAAAAATCTTCAGGAACCATTGAGTTAGGGTCTGTCGGATCATGTACATTACCTAATGTATTGTATTGCGCGTAGGATGCTTCCTCTCCTGCTACGATACCATAATTTTCTAAACGATATTCAGCACCAAAAGCTATATTTAAACCAGACATTACGTCTTCGTAAAACTTACTAAGATCAATATTTGTTGTGTTTTCACATGAATAAAACCCACCTGAATTCGCTTCAAAAGGCGTTGAATTACCTAAAGATGCATTACTTGAATTGCTTATCAAATAGTTAAATTCATTTCTACCAAATGTATTTGAAAAATCTACATTCCAATCACCTAACTTTCCTTTTATTCCAACCGCATACGATTTGTCTTGAATGTTAGAATTTATTTCTGGTAAGAATCCATTCATATATGCTGGAGTGTATGCTCTAGATTGATTTGGCAACCTATAAAAACCTGCCGCATTACCATTTTTATAACTTAAGCCAGCATTACCATAAATAAACGTTTCATTTCCTAACGGGATTTCCATGTTCGCAAAAAATTGCGCTCCTCTTACCTTAGATTGCCCAACTCTCATATTAAAATCACTTCTTTTTAAGCCACGAGCTAACAATTCTGCTTCAGTAACATCAGCTCCTAGAATTGTTCGCAACTCTTCTTTTGTTTCAGTACCACTTAATGTAATACCCGCATCACCAGCATAATTAAAAATATCATCTAAATCATCATCTAATAGATTTGAAACATTATACCCATCTGCAGCTGCAACTCTTTCAATAGAGTTATATGCATTAAATATTGAACCTTCCCATTCTTGCATTCTATTAGTCCATCCTCTAAAATCAAAGTTTCCAGTAAAATTTATAAACCCACCATCTTTACCAATTGGCACCCCATAATTTAATCCCAAGTTTAATTTTTCTCCGTCTATCTCTCTTTCTGGACTACTTTCACTTGTAAAATTAGCACCTGTTGTTAGGTTAACTTCTAACTTATTTGTAGATTTTTTTAGGACAATATTTATGATTCCTGCAATAGCATCAGAACCGTATTGAGCGGCAGCACCATCTCTAAGAATTTCTATTCTTTCAATAGCCATTGAAGGAATTGTTGTCATATCTGTACCCACTGAACCTCTACCAAAAGTACCATTTACATTTACTAAAGCTGTTTTGTGACGCCTCTTCCCATTAATTAACACTAACACTTGATCTGGACCTAATCCTCTTAATGCTGCTGGCGCAATATGATCTGTACCATCTGAAATTGATTGAGGATTAGAGTTAAAAGAGGGAGCTGCATAATTTAAAATTTCTGTCACTGTAACTTGTGGTGCTGACTCTGTTAGTTTGGAAACATCTAACACATCAATAGCCACGGGAGAATCTATTGCGACCCTTCCTTTATTACGAGAACCTACAATTACTACCTCTTCTAAAGACTCACTTGATTCTTCAATTACAATTGTAAGATAAGAATCATCTGTAACTATTAATTCTTTCGTTCTAAAGCCCACTGAAGAAACTATAACAGTAGCAGGTAATTTACTTACTTTTAAAAAATATTCTCCATTATCATCAGTAGTTATACCATTAGTAGTTCCTTTTTCTATTACGTTTACAAAAGGCAAACCTATTCCATTAGTATCTGTAATTTTTCCTTTTATCGTTTGACCAATTATTGATGTAACCGACATCAATAAAACACAAACAAGTAGTTTTATTTTTTGCTTCATAACTGTATTTATTTTATTTTTTTATGTTAAAAAAGTTAATTTACTATAAACATACTAATATTTACAACTCGCAACAAGAATATATATAAATAAATCATTCACAACACATTAAGAAAAAAAAGAATATTCATTAAAACCAATAAGAAACCTATGTATTTCAATAAAAATTCAACCTTCTTAAAACTATCATATATTTAGAATTTCTTCATCCTAATTTCTTTTAAAAACATTTGTTATCTTTTACTACTATTTTAATCCATCACACGAACACTTTTTATAAAATAGTTGGATATAAATACATAACTTTTTTGGTGATTGAATTTACATCCTATTTATTATTTTTTATAAATGAAGAAATAGCTTATAAAAAAAGACACCTTAATAAGGTGCCTTTTCATTATCAAATATCACAATTAAAAACAAACTATATTGTTAATTAGCATTCTCACTAAATGGTGTTGGAAAGGCATCAATAATATTATCTCCTGATCTATCTAGTGGGATATAGGTCGAATTCAATCTATTTAAACGCCTTAAATCAATCCATCGATGTCCCTCCCCTAGTAAAGAGTATCTTCTTTGTTTTAAAACTTCTTCTACTAACTCGCTATCTGAAGTACCTCCAGAGTAATCTAGCAAACCAGCAGCATTTCTAACAATATTGATAGCAGTAATAGCCTCTGCATTGTTTGTACCTATATTAGCTTCAGCATACATTAAAATCAGTTCTTCATTCCTGACAAGATACACAGGATCTGTATTGCTTTTATACACAGAGATTTGATGCGTCCCTGTAAGCCCATCAAAAGAGGCAGGTTCACTTAACTGTATAGACTTACTAGAAACACGATTATCTCCAGATTCTGCATCTGTAATCCACGAATTATGAATTACAAAATTATTCCCTGTTTGTAATACATAAAATAAGTCATTCTTAATATCATTACCTGTCAATCCAAAAATATGAGATACCCCAAATGACATAGTGCCATTTAAATCTAAAAAAGAATCATTCAACATTGACAACACTTCTGACATATTATTTTGATATAGTGCAACCCGTGCAGCAATTGCCCTATTAAACTTTAAAAAACCGCTTGGTAAGAGAGGTAGCTTCTTACTTGAATCTGATGGATCCATAGGCTTTAAATCATTATACCCTGAGCTAAAAAGAAATAGAAAATTACTAGAAGAAGCTTCTAAATCGCTTTTAGCTTCATTTAATAAATTTTTTATTGCAACTAAAGCTTCATCATACCCTACAAAAGGGCCTAGGTTATCTGGATCTTCTACATCTAATCTAATTCCATTTGTATATTGCCTGTTTGCTGCCATTAAAAGAGCGTATGCCTTTATTGTCTTAGCATACCCATAATAAGAGTTTTTTTCTTCCTCAGAAAACCCTGCATTTGAGTTTTCTACAGCGGTAATTAAAACATTTGCTGCTTTAACAATTCTATACCAAGCCGCAAAAGAACGGGTTGTTAAAAATCCGTTATTATCTAAAGGTCCTTTTAAAATCTCTCCTGTATATCTTGGGTCTGCTTTAGACAAATCATAGTACTCTCTTGCTAAATAAGCTACCGTTTCATAATGAAAGTCTAAATCATTTCTCATTACAGCTTCCAAACCTACAGCCAAAGCTTCTACATCGGCCGCAGATGCTCCATCTACATAAGAGTCTAATGTAGGAGCATTTTGATTAGGCAACTCCTCTAATTCACAACTTTGAATAAAAGGAATAAAAACGATTAATATTAATTTATAGAATATATTTTTCATGATAATTTATTTTAGGAGATTAAAAGTTAACTTTTAGATGAAAATTAACAAATTTAGATGCAGGATAAGGAGTAACCTCAACATTATTAGCTAATACATTATTTCCAAAGTTCGATGCTTCAGGATCATAACTATTATAATCAAAAATATTGATTAAGTTTCTACCAGATATCCCTACTTTAACTTTTTCTACTCCTTTAAACACTCCTTCATCAAATGTATAAAAAAGACCTACTTCTCTTAACCGAAGATAACCCGCATCTTCTACTAATGGTGCTGTATTTCCTATTCCTATCTGCCCCAGTCTATAAGGCCCATTGGTAAGCGTACCTGTTGGGTCTAAATCAGTATCATCAAAATCCCATGTAGTTCCAGCATTATCATATAAAAAAGTTGTTAAATTAATACCGTCTCCTCCTTTTTTCCAGTGCCATAAAAATGATAAATCGAAGTTTTTATAACGTATGTTGTTTTGCCATGACATTTGAAAATCTGGTTCTGCATTACCATAAACAGCAAATCCATCTCCATCAGGATCAATTACAGCTATTTCTTCTGGAGTAAGTCCGCTAGGATAAGTCCCTACAATTTGCGTAGCACTCTTACCCTCTTGTATTAAAAAAGTTCCTAAGAAAGCCGCAAAACCTCCTTCTGTAAAGGCAGGAACGTCTAACTTATTAATTTTAGATTTGTTTTTCCACCATTTAAAGTTTGCATTCCAAGAAAAATCTTCTTTTTCAATAAAGTTCGCATTTAAACCTAATTCTATACCTGTATTCTCAAGCTCTCCTCCATTTTTAATTTTTCTTGTAAAACCAGATGATGTTGGAAAATTTTCTTGAATAAGTAGATCGCTTATTTTTTTGTTGTATACCGTAGCTTCTAATGTAAACCTATTATCAAACAGACCTAAATCTAATCCATATTCTAATTCTTTTTGACGTTCTGGCCCTATGGTAGGGTCTCCTTTAAAAGTTCCAGGAGCAAAACCAGAGACACCTCCTATAAATTGTGGTGCAGCCAAAGTAAATTGATCATTAAAGTTAGGGAATCTTCCTGCTTCTCCATAGGCAATCCTAGGTTTTAAACTAGTAATTTCTTTTATATCCCAAAAACTAAACTTATGTAAATTAATTGCTAAGTTTGCTTTAGGGTAATAATACATCTTATCTGAAATACCATTATTGGTTGACTTATCTCCTCTAATACCAATAGTACCAATTATTTTATCGTCATAATTTATTTCTTCCTGCACAAAAAACCCTGTATCTCTCTGAAGCCTAACAACTTGCTGAGACGATAAATTTTCCGCCAACGATAAACTTGTTAATGAGGTGTTGAAACCTGTTCCTACACTAATAACAGTGTTACGGTCAAAATCTTGAAAAAAGGTTCCTGTTTGAGTTGTGAACTGTAACCCATTATTTAAACTTAAATTATGAACTAAAAAGGCAGATAAGTTATAATTAGTATTTCTCGTCGTTCCAGATATTGAAGCTCCTTTTAAAGTAGATCTATCTCTAAAATAAGTTAATTCTCTAGGGAAAATACTTGTTGTACGAAGTGTGTACTGATCAAACCCCGCTTCAAGCACCAACTTGAGTCTATTTTTTTCTCCGTTAAGAATTTTGATATTAGACTTAGCACTACCAATAAACCTATTTACGTTTTCTCTATTAGTAGTTAGTGCTATTGTTTCTAATACATTTGAACCAGCACCTCCAAAAGGATAGACTCCATCTGTAGGAGATAAGTTTTCCCATGGATAAGTAAAAGCTAGGGCGTACCCTATAGTTCTATTGGCATTACCGTTATTAAAAAAACCTCTATCTGCTTGAGAGCTTATATAATTTGACGTGACATATAAATCTAACCAATCTGTAAATTTTTGACCTATATTTAAACGAGCCGCTGCTTTTTCATAGCCTGTATTTTCAACTAATCCAGGTTCATCTTTATAAGTTACTCCAAAAAAGTAATCGCTTCTTTCTGAACCTCCTGATGTTGTAAACCTTGTTGTTGTAGAAATTCTAGTATGATCAAATAGCTCTGCTTCATAGTCTCTTAGTTTTGCATTCGCTGGTCCTCCTAAAGCAACAACTTCTGAATCATCCCAGTCTCTTAAACCTAATAACCTTGTTGGACTTCTCAAACCTACAGTTTGTGAAAAGGATACTCTAGGTTTACCTTCTTTACCTCTTTTTGTTGTAATAATAACAACACCTCCTGCCGCTCTTGATCCGTAGAGAGCTGCCGCTGAGGCACCTTTCAGTATTTCTACAGTCTCTATATCTTCAGGGTCAATATCTGCAATCCTATTAGAAGCGTCATCCTGATTTGATGAAGGATTACCACCTCCAGCAGCTTCACTTACAATGTTATTTCCAGAAGAAATTGATGAGTTGTCAACATACACACCATCTACCACAAATAACGGTTGTTGATCTCCAAAAATAGAAGTAACACCTCTTAATCTCATAGAAATTCCTCCCCCTGGAGCCCCTGAATTCGCTTTTATCTCTGCTCCAGTGAACTTTCCTGATAATGCACTATCAAAACCCGATTGTGATGTGACTTGTGTTAATTCAGCAGCTGAAATTGTCGAAACTGTGTTCGCTAAATTAGATCTTTTCGTTGTAGTTGCTAACCCCGAAATCACTACTTCTTCTAAAACATCAGAATCTTCTCGTAGTGTTACCTGTAAAAAAGTATTCGTATCTGCAATATTTCTTTCTACTGTAACAAACCCCAATGAAGATATTGTTACTACTGCTGGTAGTTTTTTTATATTTAAACTAAATTCACCATTCTCTTTAGAAGTGGTACCATTTGTTGTTCCTTTCTCTATAATATTTGCAAAAGGAATACTTTCTCCATTTACATCCACAATTTTTCCTTTTATTGTTTGCCCGTAAACAAAACCAGAAAACAGAAAAATAAGTGCGTTAATTAGCAACGTTTTGCTAAAAGACATTTTCTTCATAAAATTTAAGTTTAAAGTTAGTAGAAGTTAAATTTCATTTTTTTTATTCATAAAAACAAATTATAAACAACTTATTTTCAAACACATAAAGCACATAGTCAAAAACTTAACTTTAAAGAACCACACCTTTTAGCTTGTAAATACAAGGTTTAACCAACTTTTAACAACTAAAAAAACACTATTATTGTAGCTTTGTTTCATAAAAATTCTAATTTATTTCAATTACTATGGATATAGACGTAAGAGCCATCAATGAAAAAATAGAAAGAGAAAGTGCTTTTGTAGACTTGTTAACTACAGAAATGAACAAAGTAATTGTAGGTCAGAAATACATGATTGAACGATTACTCATCGGTCTTTTAGGAAATGGACATATTTTATTAGAAGGTGTACCTGGTTTAGCAAAAACCTTAGCTATTAACACACTTTCTAAAGCTGTTGACGGAAGTTTTAGTCGCGTTCAATTTACTCCAGATTTATTACCTGCCGATGTAGTAGGTACTATGATATACAATGTAAAAGAAAACGATTTTTCTATTAAAAAAGGACCAATTTTCGCCAATTTTGTACTAGCCGATGAGATTAACCGTGCTCCTGCTAAAGTACAGTCTGCCTTACTAGAAGCTATGCAAGAGCGTCAAATTACCATTGGAGATGAAACTTTTAAATTGGATGAACCATTCTTGGTAATGGCTACTCAAAACCCGGTAGAACAAGAAGGAACATACCCACTTCCTGAGGCACAAGTAGACCGTTTTATGCTAAAAACTGTAATTGATTATCCAAAATTACAAGACGAGCAACTTATTATGCGTCAAAACTTAAACGGTGGCTTTCAAAAAGTAAATCCTGTAATTTCAATAGAACAAATCATTAAAGCTCGTAATGTAGTTAACGAAGTTTATATGGATGAAAAAATAGAAAAATATATCTTGGATATTATTTTCGCAACTCGTTACCCTGAAAAATATAATTTAGAAAAATTAAAACCTCTTATTAGCTTTGGATCTTCTCCACGTGGTAGTATTGCATTGGCTAAAGCTGCAAAATGCTACGCCTTTATTAAACGAAGAGGATATGTGATTCCTGAAGATGTTCGAGCAGTCGTAAACGATGTGTTACGTCATAGAATTGGTATTACTTACGAAGCTGAAGCTGAAAATATTACTTCAATAGATATTATTAACTCTATTATTAACGAAGTACAAGTGCCTTAATCAATTATCAATGAGCAATTATCAGCCAAAAATACTTTACTGATTATTGATAACTGTTAACTGACAATTGAAAACATGGATACAAAAGAGTTACTAAAAAAAGTTCGAAAAATAGAAATAAAGACACGTAGGTTGTCTAATCATATTTTTGGAGGAGAATACCACTCTACCTTTAAAGGTAGAGGTATGACTTTCTCTGAAGTACGTCAATATCAATACGGAGATGATATTAGAGCAATTGACTGGAATGTAACTGCTCGCTATAACGAACCCTATGTAAAAGTTTTTGAGGAAGAGCGTGAGCTTACCATGATGTTGGTAGTCGATATTTCTGGCTCTGAATTTTTTGGTACTTCTGAACAATTTAAAAAAGATACCGTAACAGAAATTGCCGCAACACTAGCCTTTTCTGCAATTCAAAACAACGATAAAGTTGGTTTAATCCTGTTCTCTGATCAAGTTGAACTATACATTCCTCCTAAAAAAGGAAAAAGTCACGTATTACGAATTATTCGTGAGCTTATTGAATTTCAACCAAAAAGTAGACAAACCAATATTAGTGAAGCTCTCAAATTTTTATCCAACATCATGAAAAAGAAAGCAATTGTTTTTATGCTTTCTGACTTTATGGATGATAATTACGAGCGTACACTAAAAATTGTTGGTAATAAACATGATGTTACTGGTATTCGTGTATATGACAAACATGATGAAGAAATTCCTAATTTAGGAATGGTTCCTATGATAGATGCTGAAACAGGAAAAACACAGCTAGTTAACACTAGTTCTAAATCTGTTAGAACTCATTACAAGACAAATGCTTTACGTTTGTCTAATTATTTTGAAACCACTTTTACCAAGAGTGGTGCAGGAACTATCAACACTAGAGTTGACGAAAGTTATGTACGAAAGCTATTAGGTTATTTTAAACGAAAAGGATAAGAACAAACAATGAAACACAAACTACTTTACATATGCTTGTTTTTAACTTCTTTTGCCTTTGCACAACAACCTCAGGTAAAAGCAGAAATTGACACCACAAATATTAGAATTGGTGAGCAGTTTCTATATAAAATATCTGTTGACGAAACTGAGAATGTTATCATTCCTAAGTTAGAAAATCTAAAAGGGTTAGAGGTAATAGATACACTCAAAATCGACACTATTGAAAACAAGCTCATTCAAAAATACATTTTAACAGGGTTTGATAGTGGTGCATTTTACATTCCTCAACAACAAATATTTATTAGAAATCAAGCTTATTTAACCGATAGTTTATTGATTAATGTAGCTACTGTTCCTATCGACACTACGAAGGTTAAAAAATTTCCAATTAAGGGAATTAAAGGAGAACCTTATCAGCTTGATGATTTCAAACAATACATTTGGTGGATCATAATAGCTATTCTTGTCATAGTGTTATTACTTTATTTCTTTGTTTTCAAAAAGAAAAAAGAACAAGAAGAAAAAGTTATTATCCCTTTATTACCTCCTTATGAAGAAGCTATGCAAAAACTGGAGGAACTGGACAAAAAACTATTATGGCAAAATAATCAGGTTAAAAAATATTATAGTGAATTAACAGACATTGTAAGAGGTTATATTGAACGAGAGCTACATGTTCCAGCCCTAGAAAGCACTACTGATGAATTAATTGACGTTTTAAAAGACTTCAATGACACAAAGTCAATAAAAACTTCGAGAGAAATTATTGATAAATTAAAAGGTCTTTTACAAGAATCTGACCTAGTAAAATTTGCGAAATCAAAACCTTTATCTCACGAAATAGAGGAAGACCGAAAAGACGCAAAGCTTATTATAGATAATTTAAAACCCAAAAAACAAGAAGATGATGATGAAGTGGAATAATTTCGAGTTTCATAGTCCCGAGTTTTTATGGTTGCTAGTATTAATTCCTCTGTTAGCTTTTTGGAGTTTTTATACTCGAAAAAAAGATGGTGCTCAACTTAGAATGCCAAGTACTAAAGGTTTTAAAATACAAGGTTCTATTTTACCCAAACTCAAACCCATACTACCGTTCTTAAGACTACTGGCATTAACCTGCTTAATAGTTGCTTTAGCACGCCCTAGAAATGTAGCTGTTAGTAAGAAAACAAAAACAAATAGAGGTATTGATATCGTAATGGCTGTTGATGTTTCGGCTAGTATGCTAGCAAAAGACCTTAAACCAAACCGATTAGAAGCCTTAAAAAGAGTAGCTACCGATTTTATAAACCGACGCCCTAATGATCGTATTGGTATCGTAGTATATGCAGGAGAAAGTTTTACACAAACTCCAATTACCAGTGATAAATCTATTGTAAAAAGAACCATTTCAGAAATTAAATGGGGACAGTTAGAGGGTGGAACTGCTATTGGAATGGGCCTAGGTTCTGCTGTTAATAGACTAAAAGATAGTAAAGCCAAAAGTAAAGTTATTATCTTATTGACAGACGGTGTAAACAATGCTGGTTTTGTTGATCCTAAAACAGCTACTGATTTAGCAAAAGGAAACGGAATTAAGGTTTATACTATCGGAATTGGAACTAACGGGATGGCTCCTTTTCCATGGGCTAAAGACCCAAGAACAGGAAAAATTTCATTTAAAAATCAACCTGTTGAAATTGACGAAGATTTGCTAAAGCACATTGCCAGCGAAACTAGTGGTAAATATTTTAGAGCAACTAATAACACTAAGTTAAAAGAAATTTATGACGAGATTGACAAGTTAGAAAAAACTAAAATCGAAGAGTTCAAGTATTATAATTACTCTGAAAAATATCGTTTTTTAGTTTTCTTAGCAGGGATATTTTTACTTTTAGAATTCACCCTAAAAAACACGTTATTTAAAAGTTTTATTTAAGCAAGATGTACAAACTAGAAGAACCAATATATTTTTATCTTTTTGCAATTATTCCTGTAATAATTGTGGTTTTCCTATTAGTTTTATGGTGGAAAAAACGAACTCAAAAAAAGTTTGCTAACCCGTTGCTTTTATCTAAAATAGCACCAAATACATCAACCTTTAAATCGGTACTAAAACTTGTTTTCTTTTTGGTAGGATTATCATTTTTAATTCTATCATTAGTTAATCCTAAAATGGGAACAAAACTAAAAACTGTGAAAAGAGAAGGTGTTGATGTGGTGTTTGCTTTAGACGTTTCTAAGAGTATGTTAGCAGAAGATATTGCACCTAATAGATTAGAAAAAGCAAAACAAATTATATCTAAAACTATTGATAAGTTAGGCAGTGATAGAGTTGGTATTATTATCTATGCAGGTAATGCATATCCCCTACTCCCTATTACTACCGACCATGCTGCAGCAAAAATGTTTTTGCAAAATGCAAACCCAGACATGGTTTCAAGTCAAGGTACAGCCATTAATGAAGCTTTAAATTTGGCAAATACTTATTATGATAACGACGAACAAACAAATCGTTTTTTAATAATTATTTCAGATGGTGAAGATCATCAAGAAGAAACTAAACAAGTTGCCCAAAACATCGCTAACGAAGGTGTTAAAGTATATACCGTAGGTGTAGGAACCGAAAAAGGAGGGCCAATACCTATCAAATTAAATGGCGCGCTTATTGGTTATAAAAAAGACAGAATGGGAGAAACAGTAATTACCCAAAGAAAACCTGATGTTTTACAAGGAATTGCTGATGCTTCTGACGGACAATATTTTGATGGTAATAAAACTGAAAATCCAGTAGAAGCCATTGAGAAGATTATTGGAAACGCACAAAAAAATGAATTTGAAACAAAACAGTTTTCTGATTATAAAGACCAATTTCAATGGTTTGTAGGTATTGGACTATTGTTTTTGATTCTAGATATGTTTTTGTTTGATAAGAAAACCAAATGGTTGAAGAAAGTAGATTTGTTTAACGAAGAATCTTAACATGTAGTATGAAAAGTTTACAAAATTTAATATTCATTATAGTCCTTACTGTTTCTACGGCGGTCAATGCACAGCAAGACACACTTAAACTACAACGTGAAGCACGTGCTTTGTTACGAGAAGGAAACAAGTTATACAATAAACAAAAGTTTAGTGATGCTGCTATTGCTTACCGGAAAGCTTTAGGTAAGAATAGTAAGTATGAAAAAGCAAGTTATAATTTTGGTAATACTTTATACCAAGAAAAGAAATACAAAGAAGCTGTAGAACAGTTTAAAGTAACCACTGAAACTTCAAAAGACAAGATGGCTCAGGCTGAAGCATATCATAACATTGGTAACGCAATGATGGAGCAAAAACAGTATGAACAAGCAGTTGAAGCTTTTAAAAATTCCTTACGTAGAAACCCAAATGATGATGAAACACGTTATAATTTAGCTGTTGCTCAAAAAGAAGCTAAAAAGCAACAACAAAATCAAAAAGATAACAAGGATAAAAATAAAGACGAAAAAAATAAAGATCAGAAAGATCAGCAGAAAAAAAACGACAAAGACAAACAAAACGATAAAAATAAAGATCAAAAAGGAGACGATAAGGATAAAAAAGATGATCAAAAAGATCAGAAAAATGACGATCAAAAAGATCAACAAAAACCTAATCAAGACCAAAAAGACAAACAAAATCAAAAACCTAAACCTCAACAAGGTAAGATGACTCCTGAACAAATGAAACAATTGTTAGAGAGTTTAAACAATGAGGAAAACAAGACGCAGAAAAAAATGAATGCGAAAAAATCAAAAGGAAGAAAAGTAAAACAAGAAAAAGACTGGTAATTTTACAGTTTTTAAAATCTTATTTATTTTTAGACAATTTTGAAAATTAACATGAAGTTAAAAATATACATATCGTTATTAGTTAGTTTTATAACATTTACCATTCATGCACAAGATGCTGCATTAACGGCCACCGTTAGTAAAAATAAGTTAGGTGTAAACCAACGATTACGTATTGAGTTTTCAATAAACAAACAAGGAGCCGATAATTTCAAAGCACCAAGCTTCACAAACTTTAAAATAGTTGGTGGTCCTAGTCAATCAGTAAGTCAATCTTGGATTAACGGTAAGGTTTCCTTTAATCAATCATACACTTACATTTTACAACCTAAGAGAAAAGGAGAATTTAACATTCCTTCTGCGAGTATTGAAATTGATGGAAAGACACTCACCTCTAACCCTATAAAAGTTATCGTTCTAGATGCTGTAGACATCCCTAAAAACCCGAACGATCCTAATTACATTGCAGAACAGAACATTCATTTAGTTGCTGAAGTTTCCAAATCTCAACCTTATGTTGGTGAAGGTATTTATGTAGAATATCGATTATATTTTAGCGATAATGTTGGAATTTACGATAATGCCATAACAGAAGCTCCACAATACAATGGTTTCTGGAACCAAGAAATTAAACGTAACGGAATGCCTGTTAAAACTGGAACATACAATGGAGAGCAATATCGTTATGCTGTATTACACAAAGCTTTATTAATTCCAACAACATCTGGTAAGCTAACAATAGACCCTATGAAGATGGATATTGTTGTAGCAGTTCCTACTGGAAGAGCTGACTTTTTTGGAAACGTAATTACACGTCAAGTCCGTAAAGAATTCTCTTCTGCTAAGAAAATAGTTAATGCTCAGGCCTTACCTATGAATAACAAACCAAAAGACTTTACTGGTGCTGTTGGTCAGTTTTCATTCGATGTTTCTTTAAGCAAGAATACCTTAAAGGCTAACGAATCATCGCAAATTAAGGTTTCTGTGAAAGGAAAAGGAAATTTAAAACTTTTTGAACTCCCAAAAATTGAAACCCCTAAAGAACTAGAGGTTTATCAACCAGAAAGAAAAGAAAGCGTTCGTATTACTGGAACAGGACTATCTGGATCTATTACAGATAATTACACTGTTGTTCCGGAATTCAAAGGAAAATATAGAATTCCAAAAACTAGCTTTTCTTACTTTAACCCAAAAGAAAAAGTGTATCAAACCATCACTACAGATGATTTATATGTTGATGTTTTGGAAGGAAAAGAAATTCCGACAGATTCAGATACTAATGCAGTTGCTAAACAAGACGTAAAAGTTACGGGTAGCGATTTCAGATACATCCAAACATCTACTAACTTACAACCTATAAAAACTGAAGATTTCTTTAAATCTACATTATTTTATATTCTTTTGTTGCTTCCTATTTTAACAATTCCTATTGGAATTATTATTCAGAAAAAGAGAGAAGAACGTAATAGTGATGTGCTAGGAAACAAGCTACGAAAGGCAGACAAACTCGCCAAGAAATACTTATCGGAAGCACAAAAACAATTAGGAAATAAAGAAGCTTTTTATGAAGCCTTAGAAAGAGCTTTACATAATTACTTGAAGGCTAAACTAGGCGTAGAAACTTCTGATATAAGTCGTGAAAAAATTACTGATTTACTAGCTAATAAAAATGTTAGCAAAGAAACCATTAGCAACTTTATTGAAGTATTTAACAATTGTGATTTTGCTAGATATACTCCAATTACCAATACACAAATGAAGGAAGAATATGAAAAAGCAAAACAAGTAATAACGCAATTAGACAGACAGTTATAATGAGAAATTTAGTTATATATTTATTCTTATTTGTGTCAATTAGTATGTTGGCACAAAATGCCAATGATTTATTTTTAAGTGCTAATTCTTTATATAAAGAAGGAAAGTACGAAGAAGCTATTAAATTATATGAGCAAATAGAAAATGAAAACCTAGCTTCATCTGAAGTTTATTACAACTTAGCTAACTGTTACTATAAACTCAATAAAATAGCTCCTACTATTTATAATTACGAAAAAGCATTACAGTTAAACCCTTTAAACGAGGATGCAAAAAACAACTTAGTTATAGCAAAACGTTTAACTCTTGATAGAGTTGAGGCATTGCCAAAATCAGTATTTCAGAAGCTTAATGAAAACTATTTACAAAAGTTTACTTATAATACGTGGGCTGTAATTACTGTTGTATTTTCTTTTATGGCTTCTATTTTATTTTTACTGTTTTATTTTTCTTATACTCCAAGTAAAAAAAGAACCTACTTTACAACTAGTATTATCTCATTTCTATTTCTAACATCCTCTTTAGCTATAACATACATTCAATATAACCAAGCCCAAAACAATATTGAGGCCATTATTTATAGCGAAGAAGTTTCTGTTAAAAATGAACCTACTAATAATTCTAATGAGATTTTTACACTACACGAAGGAACTAAAGTTAATATATTAGACTCTGTAGATAATTGGAAAAAGTTAAAGTTAACTGACGGTAAAATTGGATGGGTAAAAACTAAAACTTTAAAAGAACTATAACATTTTTCTTCAAAAATTTAATTACTTTTACCAGTGAACAAATAAAAAAGTATCTTGAAATCCAAAATAGCTATCTTTTTCATCGTCTTATTCACAGGCATAATTATTACGCCCTCGATTATTACGTTAGTTGATAAAGATCAAGATATTACTATATTTTTAAATCTTAGCGAAGAAGAAGAAAATACTAAACACGTTAAAGTAGCTGAATTAAAAGCTCATCCTAACGAAGACTACACTTCTTTTTTATATAAGAAAATTCAAAAAAAGAAAAACGTTCGTTTTCAATCTAAAAACTACGTTTCACAATATCCAAAAATTCTTACCCCTCCTCCAGAATTACTTATTGCATAATAACACAGGTAAACCACCTCATATAAGGTGATTAGCTAAAAAAATGAAAAATATTTCAATGTACAGTAAGAGTACTATTACTTTCCTTGATATATTTTAAGTTTCTATTGCTAATAAATCAATCATTTTTAAAATTAAAACATACTCTAAAATTTTATTTAGAGTTTAACAAACACATATATCATGTTTAAAACTATTAAAAGCGACTTGCCCGCAAGTATTGTCGTATTCTTTGTTGCCTTACCTTTATGTTTAGGTATTGCTTTGGCTAGTGGAGCTCCTCTTTTTTCTGGTGTAATTGCAGGAATTGTAGGAGGTATTGTAGTAGGTGCCTTGAGTGGCTCTAAAATAGGAGTTAGCGGTCCTGCAGCTGGTTTAGCTGCTATTGTATTAACTGCTATTGGTAATTTAGGTGGTTATGAAAACTTCTTAGTTGCAGTTGTACTAGGTGGAATTATCCAAATTCTTTTTGGTATTCTTAAGGCTGGTGTAATTGGCTATTATTTTCCATCATCTGTAATTAAAGGAATGCTTACTGGTATTGGTATTATTATTATCTTAAAGCAAATTCCTCATTTTTTCGGATATGACGCTGAACCAGAAGGTGCTGATAGTTTTATTGAACCTTCAGGAGAGAATACTTTTTCAGCTCTTTTAAGTATTACTGACAATATCACTATAGGATCAATGATTATTGGTTTTATTGGATTAGCAATATTAATTCTCTGGGATAGAGTTTTAAGTAAAAAAGGAAAAATATTTCAGTTAATTCAAGGACCATTAGTAGCAGTTGTTATGGGAATTGTCTTTTTTACTCTAACACAAGGAAATGAAACATTGGCAATACAAGCATCTCATTTAGTAAGCGTACCTATTCCTGAAAGTTTTGATTCTTTCTTAGGGCAATTTACCTTTCCTAATTTTAGTGCTATTGCCAACTACGAAGTTTGGGTAACCGCATTTACAATTGCACTAGTAGCCAGTTTAGAAACGCTACTTTGTGTTGAAGCTACTGACAAATTAGATCCTGAAAAAAATGTAACCCCAACAAACAGAGAATTACTAGCACAGGGAACAGGAAATATTTTATCTGGTATAATTGGAGGGCTACCTATTACTCAAGTAATTGTAAGAAGTTCTGCAAATATTCAATCAGGAGGTAAATCTAAAATGTCTGCGATTATACATGGTTTCTTCTTATTAATTTCAGTAATACTAATACCTACTTTATTAAATAAAATTCCATTATCTGTATTAGCAGCTATATTATTAGTAGTAGGTTATAAATTAGCCAAACCAAGTTTATTTAAGCAAATGTTTATTTTAGGATGGAAACAGTTCATTCCTTTTATTGTAACAGTTTTAGGTATTGTTTTTACTGATTTACTTACAGGAATTTCTTTAGGATTAGCTGTCGGTGTTTTTGTTATTTTGATAAAAAGTTACCAAAACTCTCACTTCTTACATATTGAGGATAAAAGCAACGGAATACACAAGATAAAAATGACACTTGCAGAAGAGGTTACTTTCTTTAACAAAGGAGCTATTTTAAAAGAATTAGATAGCTTACCTGAAAACACTCATTTAGAATTAGATGTAAGAAAAACTAGATACTTAGATAACGACATTATCGAAATTTTAGAAGACTTTGCTTTTAAAGCTAAAGAAAGAAATATTAATATTAAACTTATTTCAGAACGTGGTATTGTAGAAAACCCAGAAAGTTTTATTAAGTTTTTTAAACTTAGACCAAAAGCAGCATAAACTTTTTAACTTCGTAAATTCTTAAAACGACATAAATAATCTTATAAAAAATATAATGAAAGCACATACTAAAGAAACACAAGCCACTATGACACCTGAAAAGTCATTACAATATTTAAAAGAAGGAAACTTAAGATTTCAAAATAACTTAAAAGCTAATCGTAATTTATTAGAGCAAGTCAACGATACTAGAGAAGGGCAATTTCCTTTTGCTACTATTTTAAGTTGTATTGATTCTAGAGTTTCAGCCGAATTAGTTTTTGATCAAGGTTTAGGTGATATTTTTAGCGCAAGAATTGCCGGTAATTTTGTAAACGAAGATATTTTAGGTAGTAT
Source organism: Tenacibaculum mesophilum (assembly GCF_003867075.1). Classification (NCBI taxonomy): domain Bacteria; kingdom Pseudomonadati; phylum Bacteroidota; class Flavobacteriia; order Flavobacteriales; family Flavobacteriaceae; genus Tenacibaculum; species Tenacibaculum mesophilum. Next base: position 2,150,375 of record NZ_CP032544.1, read on the forward strand.
GGAGTTTGCTTGTAAATTAGCAGGTACTAAATTAATCGTTGTTTTAGGACATACTAGTTGTGGGGCTGTTAAAGGAGCTTGTGACAATGCTCAGTTAGGTAACTTAACCAACATGTTAGGTAAAATTAAACCTGCTGTTGAAGCTGTAACTGAACCTAAAGATGAAAGTTTAAGAAACTCTTCTAATTTAGAGTTTGTAAATAACGTTGCAGAAAAGAATGTACAGTTAACTATTGATAGAATTTTAAACGAAAGTGAAGTACTAGCTGAAATGCATAAAAATGGTGAAATTATGATTGTTGGAGCTATGTACGACATTAAAGATGGTGCTGTTACTTTTTTTGAATAAAGAACACCAACTTTAAACTATATTATAAAGAGAATCTAAACTTAGTTTTAGGTTCTCTTTTTTATTAACTTCGAAAACTGTTATGCTTAGTATATAAGCAACCGCTAAAGATTCTTCTAACAAATATTTTATACTAATGAATCTATCTAAAATTTTTGAAAATAATAAAGAGTGGGTAAAAAGTAAACTGTCTACCAATAAAGATTACTTTAAAAAATTAAACGAAGGACAAAGTCCGGAGCTTTTGTATATAGGTTGTTCTGATAGTAGAGTTTCAGCAGAAGATTTGATGGGACTAAGCCCTGGTGACGTTTTTGTACACAGAAACATTGCTAATATGGTTCCTGCAATCGATTTAAATTCTGCTTCCGTTATTGAATATGCTGTTGAACATTTAAAAGTAAATCATATTGTAGTTTGTGGTCACTACTCATGTGGCGGAGTTAAAGCCGCAATGCAGTCTGCTGATTTAGGATTGCTAAATCCATGACTACGCTATATCAGAGATGTATACCGTTTACACAAAGAGGAACTAAATGCAATAGAAGATGAAGATGCCCGCTACAATCGTTTGGTTGATTTAAACGTACAAGAGCAATGTGTTAACCTTATTAAAACTGCTGCTGTACAAAAAGCATACAGAGATAGAGGTCTAAAAGTACACGGTTGGGTTTTTGATATCAAAACAGGAAACCTCATCGATTTAAATATCGATTTTGAGCAAATCTTAGAAGATATTATGGAAATTTATCATTTAGACTAAATATAAAATTGAGTAAAAAGATTATCTGCTTTTATATTGTTATTTCTAGCTCTTTATTATCTTCATTTTCTTGTGTTTCTTGGTCTTTTATAATCGAAGGAAAAATCGTTGGAGCAATCTTCTTTACTGATTTAAATAAAATAGACTCTTCTAGGCTTTTCTCTTTTACAAACGGAATAGTATCATTCATTTTTCCGAAGAAAATAAAAACTACACTTAAAATTAATCCAATTTTTAAAGCACCGAAAACACCACCTAAAATTTTGTTCAAAATTCCTAAAGCTGCAAAATCAGCTATTTTGGTTAAAATTTTCCCTAATAGTGCTATAGCTACAATTATGACCACAAAAGTTCCAGCAAAAGCCGCCAAAGAAATATACTTTTCATCCCAAGTAACACTAGTTTTCAACCAATCTCCAATAAAGTACGAAAAATGGATAGCCCCATAAACTCCTGCAACCAAAGCAACTAGTGAAGCAACCTCTACAAACAACCCTTTCATTAAACCTCTTACAAAGCCAAAAAGTAGTAATGCTGCAATAATAATATCAAAAGTATTCATAAATATAAAAGCCTTCTACTATAAAATCTATGCTCAAATATACATAACTCATTTGTATCTTTGCTTTTTCAAAAAGCACAAATGGCAAAAGAAATCAATTTAAAAGAAAAGTGGGATTTTGTAATAACTCAATTATCACAACAATTTGCTGACGGTGATGAGCTTAATATAGATGGAGTTATCTACCTAATTGGCGTTCAAGAATTGGGACAAGGGCATCGTAAGTTTAAAAAAGATGAAAAGGTAAACCTTATGCATATTGCTATTTGTAAGTTATTGGAACCTTACGGATACTATGAATTCGATTTTTTTGATGACGATGGATGGCCTCATTATAAAACTTTAACAGAATTACCTAATTTAAAACCTGGGGAACAATCTGTTTTAATGAAAGAAGCCATCATTAATTATTTTGAACTGATTAATTTTTTTGATTAAGTAACACTTAATTTCCGAATCATTTTTGATAATAACTTAGGGAAAAAACGTTTCGTATATACACCTAACTTTTCCTTCACACCTGCTATATAAACTTCTTCTTTTTTATTCTTTATAGCTTTTAACATCATTCTAGCAAATCTATCTGGATCTATACCATTTGCTGTCGCTATGTCCATTGTACTTTGCGGGGTACCATTTCCTGTTAATGCATTTTTCGACACATTGGTAGTTACAAATCCTGGATAAATTAAAGTAACAGCAATGTTGTCTTTATAATGTTCTGCTCTCAAACTATCAAAAAAACCATGTAAAGCATGTTTCGTAGCAGCGTACGTAGAACGTAATGGAGTTCCTATTTTACCAACAATACTCGTGGTTACAACAAAATGCCCTGATTTATTGTCAATAAAATGAGGTAACAAGGCTTTTGTCAGCGCCACAGTTCCTAAATAATTAATATCCATCAAACGTTTATCAACTTTTATTGAAGTATTTTTCACTAGCGATCGTTGACTTATTCCTCCGTTGTTCACTAAAACATCTACTCTTCCAAAAAATGAAATTGCTTTGATTACCCTCTCATGAAGTTTTTCATAATCTTCTAAATCTAAAGGTAAAATCATAACTTTTTCAGGAAATTTACAACTCTTTTTCACTTCTCTTAAAATGCTTTCATTTCTTGATGATATAATTAATTTTGCTTCATAATTAGATAACTCAATGACTAGAGATTTACCGATTCCTGAAGACGCACCTGTTACCCAAAATATTTGTTCTTTAAAGTTCATGTTTTCAAATGATTAAAAAAACGTTTCTAAAATACACAAGATAAAATAAAAGTGGTACACTTCTTGGATAGAAGTTCGTAAATGACTAGTTTTAAAACCTTATTAATAACCCTTTTTAAATATTATGATGAAAAAATTACTGGCTCTATTAATATTCACCACATCACTTGCAAATGCACAGTATACTGTTAAAGGTACCATGACCCCTCCAGACAAAGGAGATTGGGTTATTTTATATAAAATTGAGGGAGCAAAACAAAAGTTTCTTGCCAATGCCACCATTAAATTTGATACTGTAGCTATAAGCGGTGAAAAACAAGTTTTAGGTAAATTTAGTTTTGAACTACCTAATACAGCAACTCCAGGTGCTTACAGAGCTACTTATAGAAATTCTGGTGCAGGTTTTGTTGATTTTTTCTTTAATAAAGAAAATGTTGAATTTGTTTTTAATCCAAAATATCCGGACCAATCGGTTTTATTTACTAGCTCTAGAGAAAACAAATTATACAATGAATACTTACAAGCATATAATGCTGTTCAAAAAAAGATAGATTCATTACAAGCTTCTTATATTGAAACTAAATCAAAAGACACAAAAAAAGCATACAAAAAAGAGCTTAAAGAGTTAGAAGATGTTCAAGAAATGTATGAAAATAAGTCTGAAGGAATGTTAGTAAATAGTTTTATAAAAGCCTCTCGCCGTTATAATTCATCTAACCCTCATGATAATGTTCAAGATTATTTATCTGCTACTAGTGAAAACTTTTTTGAGTATGTAGATTTTAAAAGTGACAAACTATACAATTCTTCTTTTTTGATTGACCGAATTAACGATTATGTTTTTTACCTAAATTATTCTGAAGATAAGGATGTTCAACAAAAATTAATAAAGGAATCTATTACCAATGTTATGAAGAAAATTTCTTCTGACAAGTTAGAAAAAGCAGTTATCGATTATTTAATTAGTGCTCTTACTGAAAAACGTAACGGGCCTGCAGTAGACTGGATGTTTGCTGAATATTATGACAAACTTCCTGTTGAAGATCAAGATGTTGATTTTAAAAAGGAAAAACTAGACATCTTACTTGCAACAGTAGGTAGAGTGGCACCTGATTTTTCTTGGAAAGAAGGAGATAAAGAATATAAATTATCAACATTAAATGATGGAAACAAGTATTTGTTAGTATTCTGGAGTACTGGTTGCCCACACTGTATAAAAGAAATTCCAGAACTTTATAAGTTTATGCAAACTCATAAAGAAGTATCGGTAGTTTCTTTTGGTATTGAAAATGAAGAAAATGAATGGGACGAGTTTGTTAAGAATTTACCAGGATGGCACAATGCTATTGGAACACATCCTGAGTATAAGTTTGACAACGAAACCGTAAAAAAATATAACCTACTTGGTACTCCGTCTTATTTCGTATTAGACAAAGACAAAAATATTATTGCTATGCCTGATCACGTTGAAGACGTAGAAAAATATTTCAATAGCGATAAGAAATAAATATCAATATAACGTAAAGAAAAAGCTCAACAAATTTGTTGAGCTTTTTCTTTTTTAAAAATATAAAAATGCATCTTCAATATGCTCTATTACAAACTCATTTCGTTGTTTAATGATAGCAATGATATCAAACCGTATTTCAACATCTAACCCTCGTTCATTTACATAATTATCAATAGCAGTAACTAATAGCTTTATTTTCTTTGAGTTCACAAAGTCTTGTGGATTTCCAAAATAAGATGTAGATCTTGTTTTAACCTCAATAACAACCAATACATCTTTTTTTTGAGCAATAATATCAACCTCTGCTTTTTGGAAACAGTAATTTTTTTCAACAATAGTGTACCCATTTTTAACAAGATAATCTATTGCTAGTTGCTCTCCCTTCTTACCAAGTTCATTGTGTTGTGCCATTTAAAAACTTATATTTGAGTAACCGTAAATCTTTTTATCATGAAAAAAAACATAGGAAACATTGATAAAGCTATTAGAACTTTCATTGCTCTTATAATGGCTATGCTATCTTACTTTGAATTTATTACAGGAATTTTTGGTAATATCTTACTTGTATTAGCAATTATACTTTTGGTTACTAGTTTAATAAATTTTTGCCCACTATACAAGTTGTTAGGAATAAACACATGTAAAACAAAAAACAGTTAATTAAATTCTACCAAACACTGCTTATTCTTACTTATCGATAATTTAACTTCTCTACCCATTATCAATGCTCTATTATCTGGTTCATGACCTGCAGGAAAATTAAATAATATAGGGATATCTTTAGGAACAACGTCCAAAATTAATTGTTCTATTGAACTTCCCCAAGGAGTGGTATTTCTCTTAATCTTAGTCATATCTCCCACAATAATCGCTTTAACTTTAGTAAAATACCCTGCTCGCCTTAAACTTTGTAACATTCTATCTATCGAGTACTTATATTCTCCTATTTCTTCAATAAACAAAACTTTTCCATCTGTAGAAATTTGACTGTCCGACCCTAACATCGAAGCCAAAATAGCAATATTACCTCCCACTAATTCTCCTGAAACCTCACCTACTTTATTCTCTTGTGAAGCAGGAACTTCATAGCGTAATTTTTCTCCAAATAATGCTTTCTTAAAAGTAGCGATTGTTTGCACAAGATCTTTTGGATCTTCTTCCATACTTGTTCCCATCATCGCATGCATTGTTTCAATACCTAAATTATGAATATGATTATGAAATGCTGTAACATCAGAATACCCAATAATCCATTTTGGATGTTTTTTAAAATTAGTAAAATCTAATCTATCTAAAATCCTCACAGAACCATATCCTCCGCGTGCACTCCAAATAGCCTTAATATTAGGATTGTCTAACGCGTCTTGAAAATCTTGACAACGTTCTTCATCAGTACCTGCAAAATGATCATTCTGATTAAACATATGCTTCCCATACACTACCTTTAACCCCCAAATTTCTGCTAATTTTTTAGCTTTATCAATGGTTTGTTTACGATTTTTTAATATTCCAGCAGGAGCAACAATTGCAATCGTATCTCCCTTTTGCAAATAGGGTGGTGTGGTTAACTTCATCGTTTTATTTTGTGCATAACCTGATATAATTATCAGTATAAAAAATAAGGTGAAAATTCTTTTTTCCATAAACAAGTCTCTTTTCTTGACTTTAAAAGTCTAAAGTCCATCAAATGTACCTAATTTATAACAGTATAAAAAATTGCTTTTTCGTACTTTTGCGCTTTAATTTTAGTAGAAAAACATGAGTACACCAAAAAGATATACAATTACAGCAGCATTACCTTATACAAATGGACCAATCCATATTGGTCATTTGGCAGGAGTGTATGTTCCTGGAGATATTTATGCGCGTTATCTGCGTCAAAAAGGAAAAGACGTAGCCTATATTTGTGGTTCTGATGAACACGGAGTTGCGATACCAATGCGTGCTAAAAAAGAAGGTGTTACTCCACAAGCTATTATTGATAAGTACAACGGAATCATTAAAAAATCGTTTGAAGATTTCGGTATTTCTTTTGATAATTACTCGCGTACCTCGGCTGAAATTCATCATAAAACAGCATCAGATTTCTTTATCAAATTATACAATGATGGTGAATTTGTTGAAGAAGTTACTCAACAACTATATGACGAAGAGGCTAATCAGTTTTTAGCAGATCGTTTTGTAATTGGTACGTGCCCTAAATGTGGAAACGAAGAAAGTTATGGAGACCAATGTGAAAAATGTGGTACAAGTCATAATGCTACTGATTTAATCAATCCTAAATCAGCTATTACTGGAAATGTTCCTACCTTAAAAGAAACTAAGCACTGGTTTTTACCATTAGATAAACACGAAGCTTTTTTACGTGAGTGGATTTTAGAAAGTCATAAAAATGACTGGAAACCAAATGTATTAGGACAATGTAAATCTTGGATTGATGACGGTTTACGTCCTCGTGCGGTAACCCGTGATTTGGACTGGGGGATTCCTGTTCCTGTGGAAGGTGCTGATGGAAAAGTATTATATGTATGGTTCGATGCTCCTATTGGTTATATCTCTTCTACTAAAGAATGGGCAGAACGAGAAGGTAAAAACTGGGAAGATTATTGGAAAAAAGATGATACTAAATTAGTCCACTTTATTGGTAAAGATAATATTGTATTTCACTGTATTATTTTCCCTGCAATGTTAAAGGCACATGGAGATTTCATTTTACCTGAAAATGTACCAGCAAACGAGTTTTTAAACTTGGAAGGAAATAAGCTATCAACTTCTAAAAATTGGGCAGTTTGGTTACATGAGTACTTAGAAGAATTTCCTGACCAACAAGATGTATTACGTTATACCTTAACAGCTAACGCTCCTGAAAATAAAGATAATGATTTTACTTGGAAAGATTTTCAAGCAAAAAACAATAACGAGTTAGTTGCTATTTTTGGAAATTTCATCAATCGTGTGGTAGTATTAACAAACAAATACTACAACGGAGTAATTCCTGCAGCTGGTGATTTATCAGAAGTTGATAAAGATACCTTAGAACAATTAAAACAGTTCCCTGATATAATTGCTAAATCTATAGAACGTTATCGTTTTAGAGAAGCATCTCAAGAAATGATGAATTTAGCTCGATTAGGTAACAAGTATTTAGCTGATGAAGAACCTTGGATATTAATTAAAAAAGATGAAGAACGTGTAAAAACTATAATGTATGTAGCCTTACAAATCTCAACAGCCTTATCTGTTTTAAGCGAACCTTTCTTACCTTTTACTTCTTCTAAATTAAAACAAATCTTAAATATAGATGGTAGTTTAACTTGGAATGAAATTTCTGAAAAAGAAGTATTATTACCTGCGGAACATAAAATACAAGAAGGAAAAGCTGAATTATTATTTTCTAAGATTGAAGATACTACAATTCAAACACAGTTAGACAAGTTAGAAGCTACCAAGAAAGCAAATGAAGCTGCTAACAAAGTAGTTGAGCCTCAAAAAGAAACTATCCAATTTGATGATTTTACAAAAATGGATATTCGAATAGGGACTATTGTTGCTGCTGAAAAAGTAGCTAAAACAAAAAAGCTACTAAAGCTTACCGTCGATGTTGGTATTGATACACGTACGATTGTTTCTGGTATTGCAGAAAGCTTTAAACCAGAAGATATCGTTGGTCAGCAAGTATCTGTATTGTGTAATTTAGCTCCTAGAAAATTACGTGGTGTAGAAAGTCAAGGAATGATTTTAATGACAGATACTCCTGATGGTAAATTAGCTTTTGTTCAACCTTCTGAAAAGGTGAATAACGGAGAGTTTATAGCCTAAACAAAAACAGCTTTTATTATATTCGCAACCTCGCTTAAATGCGAGGTTTTTTATACCTCTTAATAACTAAAAATGAAAAAAAATTGTATCAACATCCTGTTTTTAATAGGATTTATGTGTAATTCTTTATTTGCTCAAACAGAAATTGCTAGTTTTAAAAACTTTTTAAAAGAAAACTCAACAGACATTAAAGATGTAATTCCTGTTGTAAATACTGAAAATAATGACTTGGCTATTTTAATTGCTGATGCTAAAAATGTCTACGCATATAAATTTAATGACGATTTTAAATTAACCGGTCAACTTTCATCTGAAACTAAGAAAAGGAAGTATAAAATACTTTTGGGAAGCAGTATTTACAATAATGAATATAAAATATTTTTAACCAATAAAAGTAACACACAATTTGCTGCAGTAAGTTTTTCTTTTAATAATAAAAAAAACACAGTAAAAGAGTTTTTACTTCCTTCTGGACAAACTTTTATCCAAACAATATCATTAAAAAATAAGTTTTATATCATTTCTGGAAACAAAATAAATGGCAATGTATATCTAAACTATATTAATGAAGATGGTAACTTACAATACATTCCACTAGACATTTCTGAGCTAAGACTTCTTAACGAAAAGAATAAAAAAGTAAGAGTTGTAGATCTGTTATTACCTTTTAACTACTCACCTATCAAAAAGTTTGAAGAAAATACACCTAACTCGATTGAATCAGTTTCTGAGACTGCCAAAATGTATTTAAAAGATAATAACCTTATTATTTCTTTTGATAATAATAAAAATATAACTCAATTATTTACTGTAAACTTAACAAACTATAAAGTTTCAACAGCAACTTTCAACAAACCTCTTTCTAATATTAAATCAGGAAGAAAAAAAACCAATTCTTTTATTTTTGACAATAAAATAGCAGTAGTAGCAGCTACGAAGGATGTTTTATCAATGTACATCTTAGACTTAGCAACTGGGAATTTTATAAAAGAATATGCTGCTAGTAAAGATGAGGAAATACTCTTTAAAAACTCTCCAATCATTCAAAAAGGAGGCTTTTATAACGGTTATAGAGAGCTAGAAAAAACTAAGAAATTTTTACGTAAAATAACTACTGGTAAAATTGGTATTTCAGTCATTAAAAATAAAAACAGTTACTTGTTTACTTTAGGGGGGTATGTTGAACAAAGGTCTGCTGCTCCAATGATGATGGCAGGTTTTGGAGGAATAGGTGGACCAATAGCTAGCCTAGGAAGTGTAAATGTGAACCTTTTCTTTAACCCTACCATGTTTGCATATAATTCTTTCACCAATACAAAATCAACTCAAATTGAATGTTTATTTGACACAGGTTTTGAGCACATTAAAGACACCAAAATACCTAGGAATATTTTTGATAAAATAAAAAGTACCCCTAGAAAAAGCGATATTGCCTACACTATTTTTAAATATAAAGATTTTTATATTAGAAGTGATTATACCCCTAGCGACAAAACATATCACTTAAGAAAATTCACAAGATAAATTAACCTTTTACTATATTTGAAACCTCGCTATTCATGCGAGGTTTTTTATTTAAAATAATTTTCAATGCAACTTATCTCCTATATAACCTCTCGTACGCAAATCTCACAAAAATCAATTCAAAATACGATTGAATTATTAAATGAAGATTGTACCATTCCTTTTATATCCCGTTACCGAAAAGAAAAAACAGGTAATTTAGATGAAGTTGAAATAGGTCAAATTGTACAACTTAAAGAACAGTTTGAAGCAATAGAGAAACGTAAAGCAGCCATTTTAAAAGCTTTAGAAGAGCAAGAAGTTTTAACCGATGAGTTAAAAGCAAAAATTGAAAAGACAGAAGACTTAACTACACTAGAAGATTTATACCTTCCTTATAAAAAGAAACGAAAAACCAAAGCAGAAACAGCTCGTAAAAACGGGTTAGAACCGTTGGCGAAGATGATTATGAGTCAGCGAGTAAACGATTTGGAATTTACTGCTTCAAAATACCTTTCGAACGAAGTAGAACAAATAGACGATGCTTTAGAAGGTGCCCGTCATATTATTTCTGAATGGATTAACGAACGAACGGATGTCCGTAATAACATTCGTTACCAATTAGAGCGTTTTGCAACCATTGCTACCAAGGTTATCAAAACTAAAAAAGACGAGGATGCTACCCAAAAATTTAAAGATTATTTTGACTGGGAAGAAAATCTAAATCGCATTCCTTCACATAGATTGTTAGCTATTTTGCGCGCCGAAAAAGAAGGTTTTATTCGTGTAAAAATTAGTATTGATGATGAACGAGCTATTCAAAAAATAGAAGACAGAATTATTCGTTCGCATAACGAATGTGCTGAACAAATTGAATTAGCTATTGCTGATGCTTATAAGCGTTTGCTTTTTCCTGCATTATCAAATGAAGCTTTGTCTATAGCTAAAGAAAAGGCAGATGAAAGTGCCATTAAGGTATTTGCTAAAAACCTTCAACAATTACTATTAGGCTCTCCTCTTGGTGAAAAACGAATTTTAGCTATTGATCCAGGATTTAGAACAGGGTGTAAAGTGGTTTGTTTAAGTGCTCAAGGAGATTTATTACATAACGAAACTATTTTTCCACACGCACCTCAACATCAATCAAAAGAAGCAATAAATAAACTTAGCTCTTTAGCTAATGCTTATAAAATAGAAGCTATTGCTATAGGTAACGGAACCGCTTCAAGAGAAACTGAACGATTGGTAAAAAGTGTATATTTTAAAAATCCCGTAGAAGTATTTGTTGTAAGTGAAGCTGGTGCTTCTATTTATTCGGCTTCTAAAATTGCACGAGATGAGTTCCCTAATTATGATGTAACTGTTCGTGGAGCTGTTTCAATCGGTCGTAGATTAGCTGACCCTTTAGCTGAACTGGTAAAGATAGAAGCAAAATCGATTGGGGTTGGGCAATATCAACATGATGTAGACCAAACACAACTAAAAAAATCATTAGACACTGTAGTAGAACATTGTGTAAACAAAGTAGGTGTTAACATTAACACTGCTAGTGCTTCTCTGTTAAGTTATGTTTCTGGTATTGGTCCTAAATTGGCTGAAAATATAGTGAATTACAGAAATGAAAATGGAGCTTTTTCCAATAGAACAACAATAAAGAAAGTCCCTCGTTTGGGAGGAAAAGCATTTGAGCAATCTGCTGGGTTCCTACGAATTAAAAACAGCGATAATCCACTAGATGATTCTGCTGTACATCCAGAGCGCTATGCTTTAGTAAAACAAATAGCCAAAGACGTTGGTAAAAAAGTAGATGATTTGATTGGTAATTCTTCTGTTTTAAAACAAATTAAGCTCCAGCAATATGTAACCGATTCTTACGGGTTACCTACGCTACAAGATATTGTAAAAGAGTTAGAAAAACCAGGATTAGACCCTCGTGAAAAAGCCAAAGCTTTTAGTTTTAACGAACATATTAAAACAATAGATGATGTACAAACAGGCATGGTACTACCCGGAATTGTAAATAACATTACAAATTTTGGTTGCTTTGTTGATATAGGTATTAAAGAAAGTGGTTTGGTACATGTTTCTAACCTTTCTGATTCTTTTGTAAAAGATGTTAACGAACATGTAAGTTTACATCAACACGTTCAAGTTAAGGTATTGGAGGTAGATATTACAAGAAAACGTATTCAATTAAGTATGAGTTTTTAACTAAAAAAAACGAGCTAATTAAATTAGCTCGTTTTTTGTATGCAAAATACTATTATTTTAGTTATTAATAATCCAAGAAAGATAATACAAACTACCTATGTTTCCTAAACCAGGAGCATGTTGATATTCTTCTCCAAATAAATTTGTTCCACCTATTTTAAACTTCGATTTTAAACTAGGTACACGATAATTTAATTGTGCATCTAAAACAGTTCTTGCTTTTACATCTCCCTTTACAAAAGTAGACACCCATCTGTATTTATCTCTCCATCGTGCATTGATGTTAAATCCAAAATTTTTGAAAAGCTTTTCATTACCAAACTGGATTTTAACACTATGTTTTGGTGTGTTAAAGTTAGGTTCAAAAGATCCAAAATCTAAATCTTCCTTCATTTCAAAATCTGTGAAGTTATAATTTGCACCTATATTAAAGTTTCTAAATAGCTTTGTGTTAAGCCCTATACCCACACCATAAGAGTTTATCTTAGATTTAGCATTGGTTATTAAGTTAAACTCTGTTACACTTCCCGTTCTAACTGCTTCAGCAGCTAAAGGGTCTAATTGTCCTGTTGCTATAACATTTCCAATATTAGGCACTACTACATCTTGAAAGAATACAAAGTCATTATGGATACTATAAAAAGCGTTAAAATCTATATCTAAATTAGTATCATTAATGTTTAAAAGGCTTCTATAACCTAATTCAAATGTTTTTACCTCTTCTGGTTGTATCTCTTTATAATCAGATTTAATATTTTGTCCTTTATCGTTAATAAAATCTAAATCATATACAGACCTTGTTAATAAAGCATTATTAATTATATCATCTCCTGTCGTAATAGAATTTTCTGTTACAGTATTACCCGTAGTAGGATCTTCATATCTACTAACAGTAGGGATGCCTATTCTTCTTAGGTTATCTGCTGTAGAACCTATAGTAGTTTTTCTTGCAGAAGGCAAAAACATATATTGTTCTTGAATTGTTGGGTTTCTAAAACCTGTTTGATAAGATGCCCTAATTATATGTAGTTTTTCTTCTCCTAAAGCATAATTAAGCGCTAATCTTGGAGAATAGTTTGGAGAAAAATTCTCAGATTTATCGTAACGGATAGAACCTGTAAACTTTAATCTGTCATTTAAAAATTTCTTTTGAAGTTGAGTATAAAAACCATATTCTTCAATACTAATTTCTTCGTTAGCATCATTAAATATTGTTCCTTTTGATTCTGGATTATAGTTTCTATAAGAACCTCCTACTTGAACATCTGCCCAATCATTAAGTAAGCTTCTAAAGTTGTAGTTTGCATCTACATGCGCATAAGCACTTTTATCGTAAATTTTACTACCTCCTTCAGTTATTAAGGTTGATGTAATTGAATTAAACCCATTGGTAAATTCAGCAGTACCTGGGTTTAACCTATATTGATCTGCAAATTCTCTAGACATTGCTATAACTCTTGAATCAACATCACTTACATTAAAAGGATTACCTGAAGCTCCTATTAAAGATGAGTTATTATTAACTAAATCCATATACTGTATTGCATAATAATCTCCCCAGCTTGGTCTGTAAGTTGTACCAGATAAAACAGGAATCTTAGCATCAGCTAAAGAATTTAGTCTTTGAGCTGTTCTTGTTAAATCGTAAGTATCACCAGCGTCATTACGTGTATAATAACCTCTTACAAAGAAATTATCTCCTTTTATTTCTAATTTAGATTGTCCAATATAATAGTTACGTTGCGCAAACCTTGAAGCAGCTCCTTGAAACATATTATCTCCCATTGCTATTCTTGTAGCTAATTGAATTTCTAATGATTCATCTTTAAAGGGTCTATAATGTAAAGAGGTTGAAAATTTTAAGTTTTTAGATTTGTAATCTTTAACTAATTCTCTTTCTGAATACCCTTTTCTACTAATATGTGTTCCTACAGGGAAGTTTAATGTAGAATCTTCATCTAGTGATGAAGCATCTAAATACCCTAAATATACAAGCACAGGAGTTGAGCTAGCTAAATCAGCAAAATCTTCATCTCCATACATATTTATACCATCATAATCTAAGCTTAAAGGAGCATCAAAACTTCCATTAATAATTTCGTTGGTATCAATTCTTTTGTTTCTATTGTCGGTAGCATGCCATTCTTCTGCTTCAAAATAAGAGAAGTTTACTTTTGCAGCGAAAGCATCACTAAACTTATAGGCCATTCGAGTACTTACATCATAAAAAGGACTGTTTCCTGCTGCTTCTTGACTGGTCATTCCTCCTTTTGCTAAAACACTTATTCCTGTATGATTAAAAGGGTTTTTGGTATCCATTATCATAATACCATTATAAGCATTGGCACCATATAATGCTGAAGATGCTCCTGGTAGTATCTCTACACTTAAAATGTCTAGTTCTGATACACCAGATAAATTACCAGCACTAGTATTTAAAGCTGGTGCTGCTGTATCCATACCATCTACTAACTGAACAAACCTTGAATTATTAAAATCAGCAAATCCTCTAGTATTTATAGATTTGTATCCATAACTAACTTCTCTAGCATCAACACCTTTTAAGTTTACCAAGGCATCATAAAATGAATTTGAGCTACTCTTTTTAATATCGGTTAACCCTAATCTTTCTATGGTAACAGGAGATTCAATAATTTTTTCTGGTGTTCTAGAAGCTGATATAACGACTTGGTCTAATAACAAGTTTTCTTTTAAAACAACATTTATTTTTTTCTCGAAAGAAACAATTGAAACCTCTTCTGTATTAAACCCAAAAGCAGAAATTGTTATTGTTTGAGGTAACGTATTGCTCGGTAAAAGGATTGAGAAATTTCCTTCTTCATCTGAAACAACAAATGTTTCTCCATTTGAAATTTTTGCATTGTAAAACGGTTCTAAATATTCATCATACACAGAACCTGATATTTTTACCTGAGCATAACTTGATAGCATAGCCAAGGTAAAAACAATCATTACTAATTGTTTTTTTAACATTTTAAATTTAATTGATTTTTATTCTTCTAATGAAAAGTTTATTGGAAAACCATATTTTACAGGTACACGTTTTCCATTATTTTTCCCTGGTTCGAAGCGAGGTAGCATAGATACCACTCGTTTTGCTTCTTCATTAAGAATTTCTCCTCCGTCAGGGCCTAAAGTTTTAATATTTGTTACATAACCATCTCTATCTATAACGAAACGAATCCAAACTTCTCCTTGAATTTGGTTTCTTACAGCTTCTCCTGGATAGCGAAAATGTTTATTAATGTGATTAACCATCTCTAAATTAAAACAATCAAGTCTCTCTTTTTTCTTGGTATTTTTACATTTATCAAAAGAAGGTATTTTTTCTGTATAATAAAGTTTAGTTGCTTTTGATAACTCTTCTTTAGATAACATTTCTGTTATTCTTGTTAAATTATTTTCATACCCTGATGTTAGGTTTTTATTTTCAATATCTACAGGTTGTGTAGTTGAAACCTCGTTAACATTTAAAGTACTAACTGAATTTATAGCTTGTGCCTTTTTTTTAAGGACTCTTTTTTTAAGATATCTTTTGCTTGCTGATATTTTAACTTTAATTTGTCTATCTGCCTTTTTCTTTGAGTTTTTTACAGGTTCTATAGTACACTTTGTTATACTATTTACATCCATAAAAGAATCATCTGGAGATTCACACACTTCTTTTTGAGCATAAAAACTTAAAGATGACAACAAAAAAATCACTAAAAAATACTTTCTCATATAAATAATTATATATTATTAAAATAATAAGGATTAAGAGTATTCTTACGAATTAGATATCATCGGGGGAACGGCCGGCAAAATTACATGTTTTAAAAATATTATTAAGTATTTTTTTAAAAAAAATAGCTACATTTATCTTTATTTTTTTTGATATTGATTATCAGTGTTTTAGTCGTTTTACTTGCTCCCTAACATTAATAATTCATTACAAACTACTTCTGTTATATAACGTTTATTACCTTCTTTATCTTCAAAAGAGCGAGAAGTCAATCTACCTTCAATCATTACTTCTTTTCCTTTTTCTAGGTATTTTTCTATTATTTCTGCTGTTTTATTCCAAGCAACAATATTATGCCATTGGGTATCGGTTATCTTTTCTCCTTGTGCATTTTTATAAGTCTCATTAGTTGCAATAGCAAATTTTGCTAGTTTCTTTCCAGAATCTAAAGTGATGATTTCTGGAGTGTTTCCTAAATTACCTATTAACTGTACTCTGTTTTTTAGTGCGTTCATAATATTTTTTTAATGTTAAACAGTTAAGAATTTGCCATTCAAACGAATTGACTCTGCAAAGATGATACAGCATGCAAATTAAAAACGATTAGTAAACATTTGTTTTCGTTTGTAATTGAATGTAATCGTTTAATTATATTTTATACCTTTGAAAACAAACATTTAGCATGAAATTTTATTTAGAAACCGAACGTTTAATTTTAAGAGAATTTAGAGAAAGTGAAACAGAAGGGGTTTTTGAGTTAGATTCTAATCCTGAAGTGCATAAATATTTAGGAAAGAATCCTATAACAACTTACAAACAAGCTGAAGACATTATAACCTTTTTTGAAGAACAATATAAAGAAAGGGGTATTGGTAGGTTTGCGGCTTTTGAAAAAGCATCAGGAGAATTCATAGGATGGTCTGGATTAAAACTCAACACGGGAGAAAAAGAAGCATTAAATGGTTTTACTAATTTTATTGATATTGGTTATCGTTTTATTCCGCGTTTTTGGGGTAAAGGTTATGCTTCCGAATCTGCTTTTGCTTGTTTAGACTTCGGTTTTAAACAAATGAATTATGATATTATTTATGGTGCAGCTGATGTAGAAAATATTGGTTCTAACAAAATTCTACAAAAAATAGGATTACAGTTTATAAACCAGTTTGGTTATAAGGGTGTAGATGTTAACTGGTACGAACTTAAAAAATCAGATTATGGAAAATAAAAAATGTTTAGAGTGTGGTGAGAAAGTAATTGGAAGAATTGATAAAAAATTCTGTTCCGATTACTGCCGAAACGCCTTTAATAATAAAGTTAATAAAGAAAGTAAGAACCTAATACGAAACACCAACAACCGCTTACGAAAAAACTATAAAATTCTTTCCGAATTAAATACTTCTGGTAAAACAAAAGTAACCCGTCGTAAATTATTTGATAGAGGTTTTGACTTTAAATTTATTACATCCCTTTATACTACAAAAACAGGAAACACCTATTTTTATGTATACGACCAAGGATATTTAGAGTTGGATAATGAAATTTATTTATTGGTAAAACAAGATTAATTACTTCCACGTATTCCCTTTTAATTTCATGGCTGCAATAAGTACATCTTTTTGACTGATTTGTCCTGCTAGCTTACCATTTTGAACAATAGGGAAACGTCTTCTACGTGATTGTAAAAATTTATTGGCAGCATCTAAAATATTCATATTACCATCAATCGTTTCAACTTCTTTCACCATGGCTTTTCCAACGGTATTGTTCTTACCTGTTGGTGAGTTGTGATACCTGCTTTCTGATATTTGTTTTATACAATCACCTTCTGAAATAATTCCTACCAATTCATTTTTTTCATTAACAACAGGTCCTCCCGATATTTTATGCTTAATAAGTATATCTATCGCATCTTCAATAGGTTGTTCTTCTTTAAATGTAATTAACTTTGTGCTCATATAATCTGATACTAGCATTGGCACCTTCTCTTCTTGTGGTGTACTCGATCTCTTTCCTTGAAAACTTTTAATTGCCATAATCTTAAAATTTGCTATTAAATATACTGATTTTTAATTGATTATGTTTTTTCTTCTTAAAAAATAAATTACTTACTTTTATAAATACTAAAGTCCTACTATGAAATCATCAAGAAATTACCTGGCAGTTCTCATTATTATTTTAACCGTTTACTGGAGTTTTTACACTATACTTCCAAGTGCAACTTCTTCAAAAAAAGAAATTAGTGCTACTGAGTTTTCAATAGATAATGCACTGTATCATTTAAAAAACATCTCTCAAAAACCGCATCATACAGGTTCTGAAGAACACAAAAATGTACAAAATTATCTAGTTCAAGAGTTACAAAAACTGAATTTAGAGCCTGAAATTCAATATCAAACTGCTATTAATAAAAAATGGAGGGCAGCAACTACTACAGAAAATATTATTGCTAAAATTAAAGGAACTGAGAACGGCAAAGCTTTATTACTTTTAACTCATTACGACTCTAATCCACACTCCTCTTTAGGTGCAAGTGACGCTGGCTCTGGTGTCGTAACTATTTTAGAAGGTATAAGAGCTTACCTAGCCGCAAATAAGACGCCTAAAAACGATATTATTATACTTTTTTCGGATGCTGAAGAATTAGGACTTTTAGGAGCACAAGCTTTTGTTGAAAATCATCCTTGGGCAAAAGATGTTGGGTTAGTGCTAAATTTTGAAGCTCGTGGTAGCGGTGGTTCTAGTTATATGTTGATGGAAACTAATGGGAAAAACAAAACGTTATTAACTGAATTTTTAAATGCAAATCCAAATTATCCAGCTGCCAACTCTTTAATGTATGATGTATATAAAAAGCTTCCTAACGATACCGATTTAACTGTTTTTAGAGAAAAAGGGAATATTAACGGGTTTAATTTTGCTTTTATTGATGATCATTTTGACTATCACACCGAACAAGATTCCTACGAAAGATTAAATAGAGAAACACTCTTACATCAAGCAGATTATTTTACCACTTCGTTAAACTATTTTGCAAATGCTGATTTAACGAACTTAAACAGTGACACTGATTACATTTATGTAAACTTTCCTTTTACTAAGTTACTAACGTACCCGTTTTCTTGGGTGCTGCCAATGCTAATCATTGCCTTTTTGTTATTTATAGTGCTGGTTGTGGTAGGTATATACAAGAAGAAGATGACTGTAATAGGTCTTTTAAAAGGTTTTATTCCTTATATACTATCTTTAGTATTGTGCATCGCTATTTCATACGGACTGTGGCAATTATTGTTGATTATCCATCCACAATATACCGATATGCTGCATGGTTTTACCTATAACGGATATCAATACATTATTGCTTTTGTTCTTTTAAATCTTTGGATTCTTTTTAAAGTATATAATAAGCTAAAAGAAGCCAAAGCCATCGATTTACTAATCGCTCCCATAACTTTTGGATTAGTTATAAATGTTATAATTTACATGAATTTACCAGGGGCTGGTTTCTTTATTATTCCTGTTTTCGCTTCTTTATTCATTTTAGTAATCTTACTTTTCATGAATATTAACAAAGCATCTAGAGCTGCGTTATTTGCAATTATATCTATTCCTAGTATATATATGATTGCTCCTATGGTTCAGTTATTTCCTGTAGCGTTAGGTTTAAAAACATTATTTATTTCTGCCATACTTTTAGTGTTTCTTTTCGGATTGATGCTTCCTGTTTTTTATCAGGAAAAAACTAAAAACGGATGGCAAACATTAACTGGTTTTCTTGCGTTATTATTCTTTGGTTATGCAACATTTAATAGCGGTTTTTCAATAGAAAAGAAAAAGCCTAATAGCTTAGTTTTTATTCAAAATTCTGACTCTAACTCCTCGTATTGGGCAAGTCATAATAAAACATTAGATGGGTATACGAAACAATATTTTAACGATGAATCTAAACAAGGTGGTGCCGATTTAATGGCTGGAAAAAGTAAATACAACACTTCTTTTAATTATTACCAAAAAGCAGAAAATAAAAACATTCGTATTTCTAACATCAAGATTCATCAAGATACCATTATTAATAGTCAACGAAATGTTTCATTCACAATTACACCTACGCGAAACATTGATAAATATGAGTTGTACACAAATACCCAAATAGAGTTAACTAATTTTACTGTTAACGGAACTTTGTACGATAAAGGAAAAGCCTTTACGGCCGATAAAGGAACGCTATTAATTTATCAAATGGCAAATACTGATAAGGATTTGACTATTTCTTTTACAATTGATAAAAATACCCAACCTGATATTGTAATTAATGAAATATCTAATGATTTATTATCGCATCCTAAGTTTACTATACGACCTAGAAGTGAAATAATGATGCCAATGCCTTTTGTGGTTAACGATGCTATTATTTGTACTCGAAAACTTAAATTATAGAATATACAAAAGCTCAACTTAAAAGTTGAGCTTTTGTATAATTTTATTGCCTTTATTTAGTCAATATGAGAAACACGTAATGTGTTTACCATACCTTTTGCTTTTACAGGCATTGATGATAAGTTTATCATAAAATCTCCTGTTTTTACATAGCCTTTTTCTTTAGCTATTTCGTTAATATCTTCAATAGTATCATCGGTACTTAGTTCTCTATCGTAAAAATAGGCTCTAACCCCCCACAGAAGGTTTAACTTTCCTAAGATTCTTTTCTCAGATGAAAACGCTAATACGTGTGATTTTGGTCTCCAAGCAGAAATTTGAAAAGCAGTATATCCACTATTAGTTAAAGTCGATATTGCTGCCGCATTAATATCATCTGCCATAAGAGCTGCATGATGGCATACAGATTTAGTTATAAATCTTTTGGTACGGATGTGAGGTGGCTCTTGCGGAACTTTTATTAAATCTGAAAATTCTACACTTCCAATAATTTCTGTCATTTTTTGAATAACTCTTATTGGGTGTTTTCCTACTGAAGTTTCCCCTGAAAGCATTACAGCATCTGCACCATCCATAATAGAGTTTGCTACATCATTTACCTCTGCTCTTGTTGGTACAGAGTTTTCAATCATGGTTTCCATCATTTGAGTAGCAATAATTACCGGAATTCTTGCTTGCTTAGCTCTACGGACTAACATTTTTTGAATTAATGGTACATCTTGCATTGGTACTTCAACTCCTAAATCACCACGCGCTACCATTAAACCGTCGCAATACGGGATTAAAGCATCTATATTTTCAACAGCTTCAGGTTTTTCTATTTTTGCTATTACAGGAACTCTATAACGTGATTTCTGTTTAATGATATCACGCAAAATACGTAAGTCTTCAGGTGTTCGTACAAATGAAAGAGCTATCCAATCTACTTCTTGCTCTAATGCGAAAACTA
This sequence comes from Tenacibaculum mesophilum, assembly GCF_003867075.1. Lineage (NCBI taxonomy): Bacteria > Pseudomonadati > Bacteroidota > Flavobacteriia > Flavobacteriales > Flavobacteriaceae > Tenacibaculum > Tenacibaculum mesophilum. The sequence continues at coordinate 2,171,449 of NZ_CP032544.1, forward strand.
CATCTTTTTTATCCTTTTCTGTTAAAGCTGGTAAAGAAATTTTAGTGTTTGGAAGATTAACTCCTTTTTTAGATTTTAATGCTCCTCCTACTATTACTTTGGTAACAACTTCATTTTCTTTATTTGTTGCTGTTACTTCAAACATCAGTTTACCATCATCAACTAAAATCTTCTCTCCTACTTTTACATCTTTAGGAAAATGCTGATAGGTCATAAAAGCTTTCTCTTGTGTTCCTTCACATTTTTCGGTGGTAAAAGTAAACGTATCACCTGCTTTTAATTCTACTCCCTCTTGCATTACACCAACTCTAAGCTTTGGCCCTTGTAAATCTGCTAATATTGCTACGTTATAACCTCTTTCATCATTTATTTCACGTATTTGACGTATGCGTTCTTTTACTACTTCATAATCGGCATGTGAAAAATTAATTCTAAAAACATTTACACCAGCTGCTGCCATATTGGCCAAAATTTCTTTTGTATTTGTTGCTGGTCCTAATGTTGCTACAATTTTTGTTTTCTTGTTGTGTGGCATATATTAAAAAATTAAAAAATCTTTCGATTTTAATGAATCTACCTCTATTTCATAAGAGGTTATTATTTGAGGGATTTTTTTTATTATGTCTATAATCTTTACAATTGAGTTATGATCAAAATCTCCTTCTAGTTTTAAGAAAAAGTCAACCTTCTTCTTTTCTGGTATCAAACGTGTAATTGAATCACTTTGATTAAAAAGACTTATTGATTCTGCTTCAAGAGTTGACTTATATACATTTGCTATTAAAAACCAATCTTGATATAATTTCGTATTAGTATACTCATATATTGCATAAGATGATTGATTTCCTTTTGTAACAAAATCTAAATCATAAGTTGCTCTATTAAATTTAATTTGTAAAAATTTATTTAGTAAATACGCTAATTTATACTCACTTAGAGTTGTATGAATTCCAATTAATCTATAATTATAATTAGAAAACTCATCTATATTCACCTCGTAAATAGGCATAAAAACAATTATTTGCTTTTGCTAAATTAAGAAATGTATAGAAAATACTATGTAAAATTTATGAAAACGTTTATTGTTTATACGTTAAGATTTTAGCATTTGTTTTTGCATTGCAAAATAAACCCTTTTAGCAGCAATTTCTTCTGCTTTTTTCTTAGAGGTAGCTCTTCCCTTAGCTACAATACTACCATCAATACTTACGCGTACACTAAAATGTTTTTTACTCTGGTTACCTGAGTCTTCGTATGATTCAAACTTATACTTTTTCTTCTGCTTTTGACACCATTCTATAACAAAACCTTTATAACTAGATATTTTACCTTCTAATCTTTCAATATCTACATAAGGCATTATTACTTGCTCGTAAATAAACTGGTGGCAATAATTGTATCCTCTATCTAAGTAAATTGCACCTACCAGAGCTTCAAAAATATTTCCGTGAATATTATTGCTAACGTGCTCTTTAGAAATATTACTCTTTATAAATCTGATCAACTCTAGATCTTTACCTAAGCTATTTAAATGCTCTCTACTTACTATTTTAGATCGCATTTGTGTTAAATACCCTTCATCTCCTTCAGGTACTTTTTTAAATAAATAGGAAGCAATTACAGTTCCTAAAATAGCGTCACCTAAAAACTCTAACCGTTCGTAGTTTATTGGATGCCCTTTACTATCTACTAATTTTAAAGATCTGTGCGTAAATGCTTTTTTATAATACGATAACTTAATTGGTTTAAAATTAAGCAGCTCTTTTAATTCGTAGTAGAAGTTTTCATCCTCTTTGTTTTGGGGTTTAACAATTCTACGAAGAAAATTCATAAAAGATTAATCTAGTTTTCTAAAGGCTATACAAGCATTATGCCCACCGAAACCAAATGTGTTGCTCATAGCAACTTTAATATCTCTTTTTTGAGCATTATTCAACGTTAGGTTTAATTCTGGATTGATGTTTTCATCAACATTAACATGATTAATTGTTGGAGGAACAACACCATGTTCCATTGCTAATAATGATGCTATTGCTTCAATAGCACCTGCAGCCCCCAACAAGTGTCCAGTCATAGACTTTGTTGAGTTAATATTAATGTTCTTTGCATGATCTCCAAAAACTTCAGATATTGCTTTTAATTCAGCAACATCTCCTAAAGGTGTTGAAGTCCCATGTGTATTAATATGATCTACATCTTCAGGTTTTATACCTGCGTTTTCTAAGCAGTTTTTCATTACTGCAATTACACCTATTCCATCTGGGTGAGGTGCTGTCATATGGTAAGCATCTGACGATAACCCTCCACCAATAACTTCAGCGTAAATCTTTGCTCCTCTAGCCTTAGCATGTTCATACTCTTCTAAAACTATAGCTCCTGCACCTTCTCCTAAAACGAATCCATCACGTTCAGCATCAAATGGTCTTGAAGCTGTTTCTGGACTTTCATTTCTAGTAGATAGGGCGTGCATAGCGTTAAAACCACCCATACCTGCAATTGTAACAGCAGCTTCACTTCCCCCTGTTACAACTACATCACAATGACCTAGTCGAATATAGTTCAAAGCATCAATCATAGCATTTGCAGACGATGCACAAGCAGATACCGTAGTATAGTTAGGCCCCATAAATCCATTTTTAATAGAAATATTCCCAGGGGCAATATCTGCAATCATTTTTGGAATAAAAAAAGGATTGAAACGAGGAGATCCATCTCCTTCAGCATAGTTTAACACCTCATTTTGAAACGTTTCCAATCCTCCAATACCAGCTCCCCAAATAACACCAACTCTTAATTTGTTAACATCATCTAGATTTAGCTTAGCATCAGCAATTGCTTCATCTGAAGCAACCATCGCATATTGCGTAAACTTATCCATTTTACGCGCCTCTTTTCTATTTATAAAATCGGTCGCGTTGAAATTTTTAAGCTCACATGCGAAACGAGTTTTGAACTTGGCAGCATCAAAATACGTTATAGGTGCTGCTCCGCTAACTCCGTTAACCAAGCTATTCCAATACTCTTCTTTATTGTTTCCTATTGGCGTTAATGCGCCAAGTCCAGTTACTACAACTCGTTTTAATTGCATATAATCTTATTTTTTTGCGTCTTCAATATAGCTAATCGCTTGACCTACAGTACCAATGTTTTCTGCCTGATCATCTGGAATTTGAATATCAAATTCTTTTTCGAATTCCATGATTAACTCAACCGTATCTAAAGAATCTGCTCCTAAATCGTTTGTGAAGCTTGCTTCGTTAGTTACTTCGTTATCGTCTACTCCTAATTTGTCTACGATAATTGCTTTTACTCTTGATGCAATGTCTGACATAATTTGTTTGTTTTAAAATTTAAAATCGAGGCAAAAATACAAATCTTAGTTATTAATTCTAATTTTTGCTCAAAAATGTGATGTCTAAAATAAAAAAAATACCTGAATATTTTGCTACATACACCACCATTGTTAATAATTATTCTTTTTTTTGTAGTAACAAAACAACTAAATTTTAACATGAAACGCATCGTTATTTTTGCTTCTGGTTCGGGTTCCAATGCCGAAAACATCATAAAACACTTCAACTCCACTAAAACTGCAATTGTTACTCATGTGCTTTCTAACAACCAACGTGCCAAAGTTTTTGACCGTTGCGAACGACTAAACATTGATGCATCTTTATTTGATAGAGAAAGCTTTAGTAAAGATGACACTGTTTTAAACTTTTTACTCGCTGAAGCTGATATTATTGTATTAGCTGGTTTTTTATGGCGTATTCCTTCTAAAATTGTGGAAGCTTTCCCTAATAAAATAATAAATATACACCCTGCTTTATTACCAAAATATGGAGGAAAAGGAATGTACGGAATGAACGTACATAATGCTATAAAAGAAAACAATGAAACTGAAACAGGTATTACTATACATTACGTGAATGAAAATTATGACGAAGGTGCTATTATCTTCCAAGCTAAAACAGCTATTTCATTTAATGATACTCCAGAGACTATAGCAAAGAAAGTTCATGAATTAGAATATAAACATTTCCCAAAGGTTATAGAAGAGGTTATTTTACAGAATGAGTAAGAAGAAAAAATATTATGTAGTTTGGAAGGGAAAAAAAACAGGTGTTTTTTCATCTTGGGATACTTGTAAAAAGCAAATTGATGGTTTTACTGGTGCACAATACAAAGCTTTTGCTGATAAAAACGAAGCTGAATTAGCCTTAAAAAAAAGCTATAATGACTATAAAGGAAAAGATACTAAAAAAATAAGCCTTTCCGCAAAAGAAAAAGCCAAATACGGCTCTCCCATCTTAGAAAGCATTTCTGTTGACGCTGCTTGTGCCGGAAACCCTGGCTTAATGGAATACAGAGGGGTATTAACTCATAACAAGAAAGAAATATTTAAAATGGGACCATTTAATAACGGCACTAATAATATTGGTGAGTTCTTAGCTCTTGTACATGGAATTGCTTTGTTAAAAAGTAAAAATATGGATTCTCTCCCTATTTATTCTGACTCTAAAATCGCTATGAGTTGGGTTAAAAAGAAGCAATGCAGAACCAATATTACATTTGATAGTTCTAATAAAGAAATTTTAGATTTAATTAGACGTGCTGAAAAATGGTTGGAAGAGAATTCTTATAAAAACCCGTTATTAAAGTGGGAAACTAAGGCTTGGGGTGAAATCCCTGCTGATTTTGGTAGAAAATAAAAAAACCGAGTATCTAAAATACTCGGTCTAATTTTCTTATTCTGCAAAATATTAACTTATTTCACTGCCATTTTGGTCTCTTCCTTCCAAGTTTGTACGCTTGCTATGGCATTGTCTTTAAAATCAATTTCTTTTAACCCATCTTCTTTCCACATAAACCATTTACCTACTTTTTTTCCTGCTTCATAATGACCGATAGTTACTTTATTTCCTTTTTTATCAAAAGAAGTCCAAGTACCTGTTAACTTTTTATCTTTGAAAAAACCTTGCTCTTTAATAGTGCCATCTTTATAAAAATAAGTAGCTTTTACTAAGTCTCCTTCAACTTCATATTTTGGTTCCACGTCTTGAGCTTGCATAAATGAAACCGACAACATACAAACTGCTATTATTAATTTTTTCATAATGTAAATCTTTTAAAGTTAATACCTCTTAACACAAATATACAAAAAATTTACATATTAAAAACATTTACATAACATTAAATTAACATTAGATATTTCATCTACATAAAAACATTATTAAAAGCTTATATTTACATGTATTAATCTTTAAAAAAATTATTATGGCAGTAATGAAAGTTATTGAAATTTTAGCAAACTCTGAAAAAAGCTGGGAAGATGCTACTAGAAAAGCCATTAAACAAGCTTCTAAATCTGTAAAAGGAATTAAATCTGCTTTTGTACAATCACAAAGTGTGGTTGTTAATGATGATGAAGTAACTGAGTTTAGAGTAAACCTAAAAGTAACTTTTGAAGTAAGTTAACATCAATATAAACTAGTCACTTACTATATGCGGTTTTAGTAGTTGCTCGAGCAGCATATTTCATCTTTATTAATTATCATGAACATTATACAATATTCTCTTTTAACTCTAGTAGCTATTATTCATTTATATATTCTTGTACTAGAGATGCTTTTATGGACCAAACCTAAAGGAATAAAAACCTTTGGTTTAAAATCAAAAGATTTTGCTGAGGAAACAAAAGTATTAGCCGCTAATCAAGGGTTATACAACGGCTTTCTTGCAGCTGGTTTAACTTGGTCTATTTTATCACAAAAAATTGATGTGGGAATATTTTTCTTGATTTGTGTTTTTATTGCTGGTCTTTATGGTTCTTTTTCTACAAAAAAACCTCGTATTTTTGTCATTCAGTCTATTCCTGCTTTATTAGGTTTAATCAGTTTAATACTATAAAATCTAACCGCTACTTATTAAAAATCATTTATTAACAACTAAAATTTACCATAAAAATGGAAAAGTATTTTGAAAAATTTCAAGATTTAATAATGACATACGCTCCGAAAGCGATTATGGCTATTATTATTTACATTGTAGGTTCTTACATTATTGGACTACTACTTAAAGCTACAAGAAAAATAATGATTAAAAGAGAAGTAGACATTACGCTACAAAAGTTCTTAGTTAATTTACTACATTGGACTTTAAAAATCCTTTTAATAATCACAGTAATAGCAAAACTAGGTGTTGAAACCACGTCTTTTGCTGCTATTTTAGCCTCAGCTGGTTTGGCTGTTGGTCTTGCTTTACAAGGTTCTTTAGGTAATTTTGCTGGCGGTGTTTTAATTATGCTTTTTAAACCTTTTAAGATTGGAGATTTAATAGAGGCTCAAGGTGAAATTGGTGTTGTAAAAGAAATAGAAATATTTACTACCAAGCTTACGGGCTTATCTAACAAAGAAATAATTATACCTAATGGTTCTTTATCTAATGGAAACATTGTTAATTACTCTGCCGAAGGTACACGTAGAGTAGATTTAACCTTTGGTGTTTCTTACGATGCTGATATTAAACAAACCAAAGAAATATTAATGAATGTTATTACCTCGCACCCAAAAGTATTAAAAGACCCTGCTCCTACAGTAAATGTATCTGAATTGGCAGATAGTTCTGTAAATTTTGCTGTGAGACCTTGGTCTAAAACAGAAGATTATTGGGCTGTATACTTTGATATAACTGAAAACACAAAAATAGCCTTAGATAATGCTGGAATTGAAATTCCTTACCCTCACTCAGTAGAAATCCACAAAGAGGGTTAACGTTTTTTTTCAGGCGTAACTACAAAATCTTTTAAATAAAAAGGTTCAAAATAAGCGACATCTTCGATGTCGTTTTTTTTGTACTTATCTAAACTTAACTGAACCATTTCTTTTGCAGAAGGAAACTCTCCATCAATAAAAACTGCATTTTCGTTCACAATTATTCCTTTACACTTTTCTGCTCCATCACCTATAAAGTATACCTTCCCTTTAGATAAATATTCTTCAAAAGAACTTTCATTTATGATTTCTGCTTTTATATCTCTTACCTGTTCGTATTTAGAATTATATACAGCTGCATATACTTCCATACGACGTGCGTCTAACATCGGGACAACAACTCCTTCCTTTACAGAAACTTTATGAGCTAATGATTGTAATGTTTCAATAGATATTAAAGGCTTGTCAAAAGCAAAACATAATCCTTTTGCTGCTGACACTCCAATACGTAGTCCTGTATAAGAACCAGGACCTTTACTTACTGCAACAGCATCAATATCATTAAAAGAAAGCTTTGCTTTTTTCATTACTTGTTGAATAAATGGATGCAGCTTTTCAGCATGTGAATAATTTCCATCATTTAACTCTTGTAAAGCTAAAAGCTCTCCTTTTATTGCTACGCTAACCGAACAGTTTTTTGTTGCTGTTTCTATGTGTAAGATTGTTGCCAAATCTGAAAATTTATTTTTGGCAAAGATACATTATAAAGAAAAACCTCATTAGTAAAATTCTAACAAGGCTTTTTCAACAATAAATAAATTTTTCTTAGTTAGTCAACAATTGACTCCCCGTAATAAAATTTCAATACTTTCGTTTTAAATACATAATCATATTTAGCCCTAATCATTGCTCCTTCTGCATTTACTAATCGATTACGTACTTGATCAAAATCAAATTGAGTCATTGATCCATAGTCATAACTAACTTGTGCATTTTTAAAGGCTTCTTTTTGAGCCTCTAATGATACTTGTGCTGCTTCATATGTTTTAGCAGCTGCTTTAGCATCTAAAAAAGCTCTTTCAATTTCTTGTTGCAACTGTAATTTTTGACTTTCCAATCTAAATTCACTAATTGAATTATTTACAATAGATCGTTCAACATTAGCATCATTTCTAAACCCATTAAAAATTGGAATATTAACGCTAAATCCTAGGCTAAAACCTAAATTACCATCTAACTGATCTAAAAGCCTACCTGCTGGAGCTGAAGGATCTAAAAAATACCTATAATTTGTGTTGGCTCCTAAAGAAGCATTGATAGTAGGATAATATCCTGATTTAGCAATTTCAACACCTAATTTAGTGCTTTCAACATCTAATTTAGCTCTTTCTATATCTGGCCAAACAGTTAATGCTTTTTCATATACCACATTTGCGTTATCATATAATAATGCTGCTGAAGGAGACCCTACTTCAATATCTGCTACATTAAAATCTTTGGAAGGAATTTGTAATAATTGACTTAATCTTAATAAAGCTATACTCAAAGTATTTTCTTGTAGTACTACATTTTGAACATCATTTGCAGCCGTAGATTCGACGTTTAATAAATCTCCTTTGGGTATTACTCCTCCTTCAAACTGAGCTCTTGCTCTTTCAATTTGCTTTTTACTGATTTCTGCTTGCACCTTAGCTACTGATAAATTTTCTTTAGCAAATAATACATTTAAATACTCATTAACTACATTAAGTGAAATATCATTTTCTACTTTGGCTAAATCTAGTTTACTCCCTTCTACTCCTAATACTGCTTGCTTTTTTTGATTTAAGTTTTTAAAACCATTAAAAACCGTATAACTAGCATTTACACCTAACGCCCCTCCAAATAGGGTTGTATTTTCTGTTCTGTTTTGAGATACAGGGTCAAATGAAGACCCAGTAGAAAGGTTTCCTGATGTTGAAGCATTTATACTTGGTAAAAAATTAGCTTTATTACTTTTAACATCTGCTTCAGCAATCTCAATATTTAAGCGGTTTTGCTTAACTGTTATATTATTTTTTAATGCGTAATCTACACACTCTTTAAGTGTCCATTGTTTTTGTGAAAAAACAGCTACAGAAGTAAAAATAGCTGCAAATAATGCAATTTTAGTTTTCAAAAGATCAATATTTTTTATTTAAACTCAGTTAGTTGATATTTCTAAAAGTAGAAATATATCGCTTTTCTATTAATTACAAAAGCTAGCAAACAATTTTATAACTTAATATGTAAATATGGTAAGTTATTTTATTTATTGCTACTATGTGACGATTAAAACAAAAAAATGTTACAAAAAATTCTTGATTTTTAGGAAAACTAATTTTTTGCTTTCTTTTTGTGACGATAAATAAAGTAAAATAAAAGTCCGACTAATATATATGGAAACACCATTAAATAAGTTATTCCATTATTTACTCCTTCAGCAATAGTTTCATTTCCTCCTTCTATCACTGCCTTACACATTGCACATTGTGCTGAAGTATTGAAAGAAAAACCAAGTAATATTAAAAATATAATCTTTTTAAACATAATAAGGTGATATCATTAAATAAACAACTACTCCAGTAACCGCTACATATAACCATAAGGGAAATGTAATTTTTGCTATTTTTTTATGTTCAGGAAAATTACCCAAACGAGCCCTCATAAAAGTTATCAATACAAATGGAATAATGATTATTGACAATAATATATGAGTAATTAAAATGAAAAAATACACATATTTAATTATTCCTTCTCCTCCAAATTTAGTAGAATCTGAAGTCATGTGATATGCTACATACATCACTAAGAATAGTGCTGAACAAACAATAGCTGTGGTATTTAGCTGTTCATGTAATTTTATTTTTCCGTTTTTGATTGCAACTACTGAAGCGACGAGCAACATAGCCGTAAAACCATTTATACTAGCATAAATAGGCGGTAAAAAAGACAATGGTTCTACATTAGGTATTTTAATTCCAAATAGAGCAGCTACTGCTATAGGGATTACGATAGAAACTATAGTAATAAATTTTTTATATTTTTTTTCTTCTGTTGCACTCATGTTACTCTTTCAGTAATAACTTAATATCTTCTTTTAACTCACTAATTTGGTTTCCGAAATTATGTTCATCTAAGGCTCTGTAATACATAATTGGATTTCCATGTTCATCAAATCTTGAACGGATATATCCATCTTTATCTACTAATGCAAACAAACCAGAATGTTCAAATCCACCATGGCTAGCTTCTCCTTTCCCTGCATACAGCTTAAAACCTTCATTTGACAAATCATATACAATATCCTCTGGTTTTCCAGTAAGTAAATGCCAGTTTCTATGGTTTATACCATTATTCTTAGCATATTCTTTCAATTGGTGTGGTGTGTCAATTTCTGGAGTAATTGAAAATGATGCTATACCAAAATTAGGATTCCCCATAAATTCATTTTGAATTTCTACCATTTGTGCATTCATTAAAGGACAGATAGTAGGACAAGTGGCAAAAAAGAACTCAACTACATATACTTTTCCTTCGTAGTCCTTATTGGTGATTGTTTCACCGTCTTGATTGATAAATTCGAAGTCGGGTACTTTATTAAATTTATGCAGATTTGCTGTTTGAAAATGTGCTATAATCTTAGGAATTGCATAAATACCAAAAAGCAATACTATTAGTGAAATACCTATGTATGAATAATTTTGTTTTTTCATGTGAGTCTTCCTTAAATTTCTCTATCTGCGTTATTCTTTTTTAATGCCAAACGATATTCAGCCAATACTACCTTAACATCATCTTTCATTTTATTGTTTAATTCAGCTACAGACTTCATATTATAACCAAACAACTTTCCTCCTAAACTATCTTCATCATCTGTTCTGCCTCTTAAGCTCCCATTTTTATCAATTATAAAAGCTTTTGAAGAATGTAAATTTCTATCTAATGATTGGTTTGTTTTAAAGCTATCATACAGTACCTCAATTTCAGCATCACTAGCAAAGATAAAGTTCCATTTTATCATATTGGTATAAACTCCTATTTCCTTCTGAAGTTTTTCTACTTCTTCTTTTGCTTCTTTAGAAGCAATAACAACTAGCTGAAAGTCTTTGAATCCATAAAATGGTTTATAGATTTTTTCATTGAGATTAAATAATTCTCCTTTTGTGTCTTGTACATTACTTCCTATAAAGGTAACTATTGATATTCTCTTATCAAACTGATCTTTATTACTAATTGATGAGACATCAATTACATTTTCTGTTAGTACAGGTAACTTAGCAAAGTTATTAATTCCTAATGACAAAAATATATAAAACAATAGCGGCACAATAAACAGTGCAAATAACACTATGTTTCTTTTCGTTTTATTCATTTTTAATGTTCTTATATAAAAAAAGGTGGTTTACACCACCTTTTAACTGTTTTTATACGATTACCATTTTACTAATGGTGATAATGTTTCAAATAAGTAATCACCTTCAATTAAAACGAGTGTAACTAAATAGCAAATTAAGAAAACTCCCGTCCAAACTATAGAACGTCTAAGCCATGGCTTTTCTCCTTCTAAATGCATAAAAGCCCATGCTATATAGTATGCTTTTACGATTGTTAATATTATAAATATCCAGTTTAACCAACTAGTACCCCAACCATGTAGGTGTAAAGATGCTGGTTTAATAATACCTAATACTACCTCTACTGTTGTAACTATTGTTAAGATTGCTAAAACAACCCAAATTCTTTTTGTATTTGATTCGTGTGCGTGACCCATTTTTACTATTGTTTTTTTAATTATACTAAGTAGAAGAAAGTAAATACAAATACCCAAACTAAATCTACAAAGTGCCAATATAAACCTACCTTCTCAACCATTTCGTAGTGTCCTCTACGTTCGTAGGTACCTAATACAACGTTAAAGAAAATAATGATATTTAAAATAATACCTGAAAATACGTGAAATCCGTGAAATCCTGTAATAAAGAAAAAGAAATCAGCAAAGATAGGATTTCCATACTCATTTTCTATTAAGTTAGCACCTTCAACAACTTTTGTAGCTGTAGCTAACTTTGCAATACTTTCTTCTCTTGACAAAACAATTTTTTGTTTCGTTTCAGGATTAATTTTTTCAATTCTTATTAATAAAGATGGATCTGCTTTAAAAGCTTCTTGTACCTGAGCTACTGAATACTGAGAAATAGTTGCTTCATTTTGAAACCATAAACCATTTTCTCTGGTGTGTTGTATTCTTTCATCTTTTCTATCGTTATGAACAAAATCTGCTAATGCAATTTGATGACCATCTTTTACAAACTGTAAAATATGATTATCTGCAGACTTTACAGCTCCATAAGAACCATTAATAAAGTTTTTCCATTCCCAAGCCTGTGACCCAACGAAAATAATACCAAAAACGATAGTAGCAAACATATACCAAGCTACTTTTTTCTTTTGCATTTTATGACCTGCATCTACAGCTAACACCATTGTTACCGACGATACAATTAAAATAAATGTCATTAATGCTACATAGTACATCGGTGCATGTACACCGTGTAATCCAGGAAAGTGTGTAAATACCTCATCAGCAATAGGCCAAGAATCAATAAATTTAAAACGTGTTAAACCATACGCTGCTAAAAAGCCCGAAAAAGTTAATGCATCTGATACGATGAAAAACCACATCATCATTTTACCATAACTAGCTCCAAATGGTTTTACACCACCTCCGCCCCAGGTCTCTTTGTTGTCAGAATTTACAGCAATATTTGCTCCCATAAATCTCTTATTGTTAATTTTTGTTAAATCAGTGCGCCAAAATTACGCATTTTTCATCATCTAATAAAATAGAAAAAGAAAAATAGATAAATCCATAGCACATCAACGAAATGCCAAAAGATTGCACCTAGTTCAAATCCAAGCATATCAGCTGAAGAATACTTCTTTTTAAAATGATTATAAATAACGACAAAAAGCACTATTACACCCGCTAATAGGTGTAAAACATGCATAAACGTAATTCCTATAATAAATGATGTAGACACTGTGCTTTCAGGACCTGTAAAGTAAAGCCCTACAGCTTTTAGCTCGTTAAACCCTACATATTGATACCATACAAAACCTAACCCTAAGACTAAAGTAATTAGTAATAAAGTAAACGAAGCTTGTATATTATCTTTTTTTAATAGTTTTTGAGAAAAAAACAGCGTAACACTACTCAACACTATTAATACAGTACTTATGTAAAAAGCTTGAGGTAAATCAAACGTCACCCAATCTTCACGGTTCATACTAACAACATAAGCACTTGTTAACCCTGCAAAAAACATTACCATACTAATCATGGAAATCCACAACATAGGTTTTGCCGATTTACGTTTTGCTACTTTTAACTCTTCTTGTAACGTTTGTTCACTCATTAGTGTAAAAATTTATCTACCACATAAATAATGGGTACAATTGTAATGTAAAAAACACTCGCTAACATTAACTTACGAGCATCTGTATTTTTTTCTGTTTTGTATAACTGTATCGCGTAATACAACATCAACACTCCTAATAATAAAATAATTACTGCTGTTATAGGATATATATAAAAATCTCCCGTCACCTTTAATACAGGCGCAATCGACATTAAAATCATAATACATGTATAAAAGATAATCTGAACAACAGCTCCTTTGTCTTTCTTATCCATTGGAAGCATATGCAACCCTGCTTTATTGTACTCCTCAAACTGAAGCCACCCAATAGCCCAAAAGTGTGGAAATTGCCAAAAAAACTGAATCATAAATAAAAACCCTGCTTCTATACCAAATTTTCCTGTTGCAGCTACCCAACCTAACATAAAAGGAATAGCCCCAGGAATAGCCCCTACAAAAACAGCCAAAGGTGTTACAGCTTTTAACGGTGTGTAAGCACTTGTATATAAAAAGATGGAAATTGCGCCAAATAAGGCACATTTAGGATCGATTACGTATAATATAGCAATACCAGCAACAGTAAATAGTGTAGCAATAATTAAAGCTACAGTTGCTGACATTCTTCCAGAAGGTAAAGGACGGTTTTTAGTACGTTGCATTACGGCGTCAATATCCTTTTCTATTACTTGGTTAAAAGCATTTGACGCTCCAACCATTAAATATCCTCCTAAAGCTAATAAAATTATTGTAGTGTAATTAATCGATTCTGCCCCTAATAAATATCCAGTGATAGAAGTAAAAACCACACTAATAGACAACCCAACTTTCGTTAACTGTTTAAAGTCTTTAACTATTGATTTTATGGAAGTTTTAGTATGTACAGATGAAACAGAATCCACTTCTAATTTTAAAAAATTTCTGCAAAGATATTCCATTCTTATTGAACAACCATAAAATTTTATTGGAATTAAAATTAAAAAAAAATGAAAACTGCTTTGTAATTAAAAAAATGGTGTTATATTTGCACCCGCATTCGCAGTAATGCACGTTCATTAAAATAAAAAATGACTACGCGAAAGTAGCTCAGGGGTAGAGCATCACCTTGCCAAGGTGAGGGTCGCGGGTTCAAATCCCGTCTTTCGCTCAATCCTTTTTATAAAAGAGTATGCTGAAGTGGTGGAATTGGTAGACACGTTGGACTTAAAATCCAATGAGCCGTAATGCTCGTGCGGGTTCAAGTCCCGCCTTCAGTACCAAGAAACCTCACTTATATGAGTGAGGTTTCATTTTAAAAGTAGTCATTAACAAAGCACATACGCTGAAGTGGTGGAATTGGTAGACACGTTGGACTTAAAATCCAATGGGCCGTAATGCCCGTGCGGGTTCAAGTCCCGCCTTCAGTACAAAAGCCTTAACATTTATTTGTTAAGGCTTTTTTGTTTTATAAAATTTACACCTATCTTAGCTTTTAAAATTAAAAATTATGAAAAGGAATACAGCCCTATTTTTTCTTATAACAGTCCTAATAGTTACTTTGTCTTGTAACAAAGAATACATACTAATAAATAATTACATTTCAAGTAACGAAAATGAAATACTAAGCTTTTCTATCAAAAAAGGAAATTTTATTAAAAATTTTGAAATTTCAGAAGACTCTATTATAGGTCTAATTCCCGACTACGTAGAACTGGACGATGTTGAATTAGAAGTATTTATTTCTGAAAAATCCACCATAAACCCAGATCCAAAATCAATCACAAAAATAAACAAACCACTAACTTTTACTGTAACCGCAGAAAATGGCACTACTAAAACCTATACTATTGATATTAAAAGAGAATTAAGCGACCAAAACGATATCATTTCTTTTAAAATTAAAACAACAAATCAAACATTAGTAACAAGTATTGATAATATAGAAAATAAAATAACAAAAAAACTTCCTACTTTTTTAAACCTCTCTAACCTAACAACTGAAATAAACATATCAGAAAAAGCTTCAATTTCTCCTCTACCAAGCGATATAATAGATTACTCTTCCCCTGTTAACTTTACAGTTAAGGCAGAAAATGGCGTTGAAAAAACTTACACCGTAATTCTAGAACACGTTAGCAACTCTTTTTCAAACACCTGTAATCAATCAAATGCTAATAAATGGTTTGGCGGAGACAACAGAACTAACGCTCCAGATATATCACCATACGATAGAAACCTAGGAACTGGTCAAAGTGTATTATTCCAAAACGACACAGAGTTATCCTCTTTTAGTGTTAAACTAGAAAGCAACTTTAAACATCATGAAACTGGAACTCCACATAATAAGACAATTAAACTAAACCTAGACATTAGAAACATAAGAGGTGAAATAGTTTCCACTGCCATAACAGAGTTAGACTCAACATTTCTTGGTGGATGGGTTGACTTTAATCTTTCTGATTTACAACTATTTTTTGAAGCAAATACTGAATATATATTCACATGGTACTTGATTGACGGAGCTAACTTAGGTGTAAATACAGGCTCTTCCGCATACATTAATAGTGGAAACGGACTTTGTTTTGGACAAGGTTACTCTGGTCAGTCCAATATATCCTTAAATAATAATCTGAAAAACTGGAATACTTGGATAAAACATGAATGGTACTTCAATATAAAACTTCAGGGAAAACAATAATTTTAAAACCTTAACAAATAAATGTTAAGGTTTTTTTGTATCAAACTTTTAAAAACATCCTCTGTAATGTTCCCTCAAAACCTACGTCTAAACTTTAAAATCGAAAATCATGCGAAATATATTTTTACTGTTAAGTTTAGCTTTCTTCTTAAACTCTACTGCTCAAACCAACACTTTTGATGCGTTACTAAAAAAACATGTAAATACAAAAGGAAGCGTTAACTACAAAGGGTTTAAACAAGACAAAGCTAAACTTCAAGCTTATTTAAATGAGTTAGCAAACATAAAACCTCAAAAATCTTGGTCAACTTCAAAAGCTAAAGCCTTTTGGGCAAACGCATATAATGCGTACACCATTCAACTAATTTTGGACAATTATCCTCTTAAAAGCATTATGAATATTAAAAAGAAAGGTAAAGACGCATGGAGTATTCCTTTTGCAAAAGTTGGCGGTAAAACCTATACCTTAAATCAAATTGAACATGAAATTTTACGTAAAAAATATAGCGACCCAAAAATTCATGTCGCTGTAAACTGCGCATCAGGCTCTTGTCCTCAATTACCAAATTATGCCTTCACAGAAAAAAATTATGAATCAAAAACTACTCTTTTAATGAAAAAGTTTATCAATGATTCTTCAAGAAATAAAATCTCAGAAAATAACATCCAATTATCTAAAATATTCGAATGGTTTCAAGGAGATTTCACAAAAAAAGGAGACTTAATCAATTTTCTGAATCAATACTCAAATGTAAAAATTAATCAAAAAGCAAAGGTTAGTTATTTAAAATACGATTGGTCTTTAAATGGAAAATAATCTCATTACCCTTTTGTAAAACAGCAGTGAAAACAATTTGGTATTTTTACTTTTTTAATAGAAATGAAATAACATGTCAAAAACATACTACGATCCAGCCGACTTACGAAAGTTTAGCAAAATAACAGAATGGAGTGAAGAATTAGGAAACAAGTTCTTTGATTATTACGGAAAAGTCTTTGAAGAAGGAGCTCTAACCGCACGTGAAAAAAGCTTAATCGCTTTAGCTGTTGCACATACTGAACAATGCCCTTATTGTATTGATGCATACACTAAAGACGGATTACAACGAGGTATTACTAAAGAGGAAATGATGGAAGCCATTCATGTAGGAGCTGCCATTAAAAGTGGAGCAACTTTAGTACACGGGGTTCAAATGATGAATAAAGTCAATAAATTAGAAATGTAAGCAGAAAACTAATTTTGAAAATCAAAATTATGTGAATCGCTTATCCCGAGCATTAGTTTCAATCAAAGTGTATTTTGATTGAAACTACATTAGGAACTAGTCAAAGGATATTAAACACTAAAAAAGATGAGAAGCTGACCTTATTTCAGCTTTATAGAAAGGATAATGAAAAAATCTTTAAAATCTAGAAACAACGATTTAGCTAACACGCAACGCCAGCTTGAAATCATCTCAAACGGAATTTTTGCTGATGGTGAATTACCTACGTTTGCCAAAAAACTCAAAGAGACCAATCAGTTTCCATTACATCCTAAAAAATTAGAAATTCTTCAAATTAATTTAGGGTACATGTGTAATCAAGTTTGTGCACATTGCCATGTTGATGCTGGTCCTGACCGAAAAGAAATTATGACCACAGAAACCATGGAGCAATGTTTAGATGTGATTCGAAAAACTGGAGCACACACCCTGGATTTAACGGGTGGAGCTCCTGAAATGAATCCGAATTTTCGATGGTTTGTAGAAGAAGCTTCCAAAGCAGGAATTAAAGATTTTATTGTGCGCTCTAACTTAACTATTATTAGAGCGAATAAAAAGTATTACGATTTACCCGAGTTTTTTAAAAAGCACAATGTACATGTAGTTTCTTCTATGCCTCACTGGACTCGTGGAAAAACCGACAAACAACGCGGTGATGGTGTTTTCGACAAATCTATTGAAGCTTTAAAAATGCTAAATGCTGTGGGATATGGAATTGAAGGAACTGGCTTACAACTAGATTTAGTCTATAATCCATCAGGAGCTTTCTTACCAGGAGACCAAGCAGCTTTGGAAGCTGATTTTAAAAAAGCTTTGAAAGAAGATTTTGATATTATTTTCAATTCACTTTTTGCTATTACCAATTTACCTATCAGTCGATTTTTAGATTACTTAATTGCTTCCGAAAATTATGAAGATTATATGTATTCGTTAGTAGAAGCCTACAATCCTATGGCAGTAGAAAATGTAATGTGTACCAACACACTATCGGTAAGTTGGGACGGATATTTATATGATTGCGATTTCAATCAAATGCTAAATCTAAAAGTAGCAAGCAAATCACAGCACATTTCTGAATACAACGAAGCATTATTACAAAACAGAAATATCATTATCAATCAACACTGTTATGGTTGTACCGCTGGTGCAGGAAGTAGTTGTCAAGGAACCGTAGCATAGCTCAATGAATTAATAAAACAATGAAGTTATGTAAAAGTAAAATAATGTCACATCGAGTGGTTTTTCTGACATTTTGGAAGAAAAATTGTATCGAGATATAATCACTTTAATTCTCTATAGATTTTATCAAACACCGTGAATGTTTTTTAGATATGAAAAACCTCTTCTTTCTCATATTATTAATATCCATAAATTCTTTTTCTCAAAAGAACCTAGAACAGTTATTGAAAAAATATAATACTGAAAGTGTTCCGTATATTTCTGTTAGTGAACTACAAAAAGAAAAGCCTTTCGACTCCGCTCAAGGTGACAACACAATTATACTCGACGCTCGTGAACCTAGAGAATTCAAAGTCAGTCATCTTAAAAATGCTATTTGTGTCGGTTATGATCTTTTTAATTTAGAAAACACCTTAGCAAAACTTCCTAAAAACAAGAATACCAAAATTGTAGTATATTGTTCTTTAGGAATTCGTTCAGAAGACATTGCCGAAAAACTACAAAAAGAAGGTTTTATCAACATTTTTAACCTATATGGTGGTATTTTCGAATGGAAAAACCAAGGAAACACAATCGTTAACCTACAAAACAAACCTACAGAAAAAGTCCATGCTTTCAATAAAGAATGGAGTAAATGGTTACACAAAGGAGAAAAAATATATGAATAATCAAAATGAAGTGTCATTTCGAGAGCAGTCGAGAAATCTTCTTCTAATATTTACTAGAAACCCAGAATTAGGTAAAGTAAAAACACGTTTAGCTAAAACAATTGGAGACGAAGCTGCGTTAGATATTTATAAATTCTTATTAGAACACACAAAACAAGTTACCCAAAATTTAACTTGCGATAAAGCTGTATACTACTCGGTAAAAGTTCACGAAAATGATATTTGGAATGCTCCAGTATATCAAAAGCACCTGCAAGAAGGAAACGATTTAGGTATACGAATGCACAACGCTTTTCAACAAGCATTTTCTACTGGATATGAAAAAGTTGTAATTATTGGTAGTGATCTACCTGATTTAACTTCCGAGCACATCAATGAAGCTTTTGAAAAATTGAATTCTAATGATGTAGTTATGGGACCTGCAGAAGATGGTGGTTATTACCTATTAGGCATGAAAAAACTCCATGCTAATATTTTTCAAAATAAAGACTGGGGAACCTCAACTGTTAGAAAAGATACCTTAAACGATTTACAAAACGAATCAGTACATTTGTTAGAAACCTTAAATGATGTAGATGTTTTTGACGACATCAAAAACAACCCAGTATTCAATCAATTTTTAAACTAACCGTCATTACAAGGGAGTATACGAACGAAGTAACCTGCCTATCTCGAAGTCATAACTTAAAGATTGCTTCGCTATCGCTCGCAATGACAAACACAATATAAAATGCTAAAAAAACAACAACTACAAGAAACACAAGAATTTCTTCAACACAAAGGAATTACCAACCCAGAAATAGGAATTGTTTTAGGAACAGGTTTAGGGAAATTAGTCGATGAAATAACCATTGAACAAGAAGTACCGTATGCTGACATTCCACACTTTCCACAAGCAACTGTAGAATTTCATTCAGGAAAATTAATCTACGGAACCTTATCGGGTAAAAAAGTAGTGGTTATGTCTGGTCGTTTTCATATGTACGAAGGGTATAATCTATGGGAAGTGACCTACGGTATTAGAACTATGCACGCACTAGGTATTAGAACTTTGTTAGTTTCTAATGCTGCAGGCGCTATCAACCTTTCTTATAAAAAGGGGGATCTAATGCTATTGGAAGATCATTTGAATTTACAAGGAGGTTCTCCTCTAGCCTTTAAAGGAGCAAATGAGTTTGGAAATATTTTTGCCGATATGTTAGAACCATATTCAAAAAAATTGAACACTCAAATGAAAGCTATTGCTAAAGCTAACGACATAGACCTGAAAGAAGGTATATATGCTAGTGTTGTAGGTCCGCAATTGGAAACTAGAGCTGAGTATAGAATGTTACAAATTTTAGAAGTAGATGCGGTAGGAATGAGCACTGTTCCTGAAGTTATCGTAGCAAAACAACTCAACATTCCGTGTGCAGCTGTTTCGGTATTAACCGATGAATGCGATCCCAAAAATTTACAACCTGTAAATATTACCGAAATCATTGAAGTTGCAGGAAAAGCAGAACCTAAAATGATCACGCTTTTTAAAGAATTAATTAATGAATTATAACATCATTCCGAACATAGTGAAGGAATCTTTTTAATGGAAGTAGCATCCAACCTTGAGGTTTCTCGCTTTAGCATGTCTTAAGCGGCAGTCGAAAGGCTCGAAATAACAAAACAAATTATAAAGCAAGACTATTAGAATCAAGAACCTAGACAAACAACACAAGCCTTTATTCTTTTATCTAACAGCGTAGCGGTCTTTAATCTTAAAAAATATGAGTTACTTAGAAACCACCAAAAATGTATACAAAGAAGCAGCGTTAACCCCTGATGTTGGTTTATGCTGTACAACAAACCCTATTTGGGAGTTACCAGGATTAAAAATTCCGAAAATCATGCAAGAAATGAACTACGGATGTGGTTCTACCGTACATGCTCGTGATTTAACCAACAATCCTAAAATATTATATGTAGGTGTTGGTGGCGGAATGGAATTGTTACAATTCTCTTATTTCTCACGTCAGAAAAACGGAGTGATTGGAATTGATGTGGTAGATGAAATGCTAGAGGCTTCTCGAAAAAATTTTGTGGAAGCAGAAGCTCAAAATCCTTGGTTTAAAAGTGAGTTTGTCGATTTACGAAAAGGTGATGCTTTACACTTACCTGTGGAGGACAACTCTATTGATGTAGCTGCTCAAAACTGTTTGTTTAACATTTTTAAAGCTGAAGAACTGAAAAAAGCCATTGCTGAAATGTACCGCGTGTTAAAACCTCACGGACGTTTGGTTATGAGTGATCCTACGTGTGAGCAACCTATGAACGAAACCTTGCGTAATGACGAACGTTTACGTGCCTTATGCTTAAGCGGAAGTTTACCGATTAAGGAATACGTAAAAATGCTGACGGATGCTGGTTTTGGAACTATTGAAATTAGAGCACGTAAACCATACAGAATTTTAGACCCCAAAAATTACCCTACCGATGAATTGATTTATATCGAATCGATTGAAGTAGCTGCGATTAAAGATCCAATGCCTGCTGATGGTCCATGTGTATTTACAGGTAAAGCTGCCATTTACTTTGGAGATGAAGACTATTTTGATGACGGAGCAGGACACACCTTATTAAAAAATCAACCCTTAGCGATTTGTGATAAAACAGCCGCAGCTTTAAAAGCGTTAGGAAGAGACGATATATTTTTCTCAGAATCTACCTATCATTACGATGGTGGTGGATGTTGTTAGACGTAAACTACTTTAGTTCTGAACCTCGCTAAAGCGAGGTTTTTTATTGCAAAAAAGGTTAACTTCGCCTCCAAAAAATAAAGTTTTTTATAAACTTACAACCATAAAAACACTTTTAAAAACAACCATGATAAAACCAAAAAAATTACAAAAAGGAGATAAAGTAGCTACAATTTCTTTATCATGGGGAGGTGCTGGAGAAATACCTAATAGATATCAAACAGGAAAAAAACAGATACAAGATAATTTTGATTTAGAAGTTGTTGAAACTAGAAATGCGTTAAAACCTGCTAAATGGATTTATGAAAACCCAAAAGCAAGAGCTGAAGACTTAATGGAAGCTCTTGAGGACAAGTCTATAAAAGCAATCATTTCTAACATTGGAGGAGACGACAGCATAAGAATGCTACCTTTTATCGATTTAGATATTATTAGAAAAAACCCGAAAATTTTTATTGGTTTCTCAGATTCTACTGTAACACATTTTTGTTTTTATAAAGCGGGAGTAACATCTTTTTATGGAACTTCAACACTTGTTGGATTTGCTGAAAATAATGGAATGCATCAATACCAAATAGATGACATTAACCAAACTTTATTTTCTAATAAAATTATAGGGAAAATTAGCCCTAATACTGAAGGTTGGACATCTGAACGATTAGAATGGGAGAATCCAGAAAACCAAAATATATCAAGACAATTAACAAAACCCAATGGATGGAAGTTTTTACAGGGTACAAAAACAGTATCTGGAGAGCTATTAGGGGGGTGTTTTGATGTTTTAGAAACCTTAAAAGACACAAAATTATGGGTAAGCCCTTCAGATTGGAAAGGTAAAATATTGTTTTTTGAAACATCAGAAGCAATGATGCCTCCCCATTATTTTCTTTGGATTTTAAGAAACTATGTTGCTTCCGGTATTATACATAATATTAAAGGATTAATAGTTGGTAGACCTTACAATAATCAATATGTAGTAGAATATGAGAAAGCATTAATTCAAGTAATTAGAGACGAAGCTGGTTTAACAGATTTACCAATAATTACAGAAATGGATTTTGGACATACTTGCCCTACTTTCACAATTCCCTACGGAATAAAAGCAGAAATAAACCCCGTAGATAAAACTTTTTCTATAATTGAAAGCGCTCTAACAAATTAAAACCAATTTCTAATCACATCTCTCTTAACCCAAACCATTATATTACACTCTTACAATTTTACCAACTAGAATTCGTTATTTTGTACAATGAAAATATTGAAAGAAATACAACTTCAACTTAAAGGAAGTAAGAAATTAACTCTTTTGTTAAAATACGCTACAGGATTAATACTGTTTGGAGTTCTTTTAGTAGTAGTATTATTTTCGTTAGTATATTTTGAAGTCTTTGGGAAGCTCCCTAATAAAGAAGAATTGACATCTATCATCAATGAAGAAGCTTCTTTAATTTATTCATCAGACGAGATAATTATAGGTAAACTATTTGCTGAAAACAGAACCAATGTTCGACTAGAACAAATTCCAAATTACTTAAAAGA
The DNA here is from genome assembly GCF_003867075.1 of Tenacibaculum mesophilum. Taxonomy (NCBI): domain Bacteria; kingdom Pseudomonadati; phylum Bacteroidota; class Flavobacteriia; order Flavobacteriales; family Flavobacteriaceae; genus Tenacibaculum; species Tenacibaculum mesophilum. The sequence goes on from NZ_CP032544.1 coordinate 2,194,656, forward strand.
AGCGTTAATAGCTACAGAAGATAAACGATTCTATTCCCATAATGGCTACGATGGTCAAAGTTATGCACGTGTTTTCTTTAGAAGTATCTTACTACAAGATGCTTCTGGAGGCGGTGGAAGTACCATTACGCAACAGTTAATTAAAAACCTCTACGGAAGAAAATACCACGGTTTTTTGAGTATGCCCATCAATAAAATAAAAGAACTCATCATTGCGAGTCGAATGGAAAACCTATATAGCAAAGATGAAATACTACAACTGTATTTTAATTCTGTTCCTTTTGGCGAAAATAGTTTCGGAATAGAATCAGCCACCAATCGGTTTTTTAACAAATCAGTTAGCGAATTAAACATTGAGGAGTCTGCCGTACTTGTGGGAATGTTAAAAGCCAATACGTATTACAATCCACGCTTGAATCCAGAAAATGCCAAAAAACGTCGTAATACGGTTCTTCAGTTAATGAATAGCGAATCGTATATAAGTAATAAGGTTACCGACAGTTTACAAAAACTACCTATTACACTTAACTACAAAAACCTTGATGTAAATGCCACCGCTGGTTATTTCACTTATCAAGTTAAGAAAAAAGCTTTAGAAATTATAAAAGCTATTAATGACACTGCAAACACTAATTACAACTTAAAAACAGACGGTTTAAAAATTTATACGACACTGAATTATGAAATTCAACAAATTGCAGAAAAAGCTGCTAAAGAACAGCTCATTATCAAACAAAAACAATTAGACAAAGAATTAGCTTCAAACAAACTAAAAAATAGATGGTTAAAAAAGCAGCAGTTTACAGAAAAAGATAAGCAAAAGAGAACTATCCAACTATTTGACTGGGATAGTACAAAAAACATCATAGGCAACAAAATTGACAGTCTTTGGTATTACGATAAAATGCTAAATGCTTCTGTTTTGGTTACGAATCCGAAAAACGGAGCTGTTTTGAGTTGGGTAGGTGGCAACAATTTTAACACGCTTCCTTTTGATATGGTGCTATCACACCGCCAAATAGCCTCGGCATTTAAACCATTCTTGTACGCTACAGCATTAGAAAATGGAATTGCTCCGTGTGATTATTTTGAAAACGAAGAAAAAACTTATCCAGAATACGATAATTGGGAACCGAAAAATGCCGACCATAGCTCAACTCCCGATAAAAAAGTTGCCATGTGGTATGCCTTGATAAAATCTATGAACATTCCTACCGTTAATTTATATTTTAAACTAGAAAAAGAGAGGCTTATTACTACCTGCAAAGCTTTGAACTTTCCTGAATTTCCTAACAATGCTCCCTCCATTGCCTTGGGAACACTTGATGTATCGCTTTTTGAAGCCACAAGAGCTTACGGTGCCTTTGCTAATAATGGTGAAATGAATGATGTGTACATGATTCATAAAATTACCGACAAGGAAGGAAATATTATTTATGAAAGCGAAGCGAAAAAACCCGAAAGAGTATTCACTAAAGAAAGCGCGCAAACCTTAACCACCATATTACAACAAGCTGTAGAACAAGGAACAGGAGCTAGCATACGAAACAGGTATAAAATTAAAAGTCCGTTAGCCAGTAAAACGGGTACTGCTCAAAACTACACCAATGCTTGGTTTATGGCTTATACACCGAATATTGTTCTCGGAACTTGGGTAGGGACTTCTAAAAACGATGTGCATTTTACGAGCGGAAATGGTTCTGGTTCTTCTTTAGCGCTACCTATTGTAGCGAACATTCTTAAAGAAATTGAAAACAATCCTGAGTTAAGAAATAAATATTTAACTCCTTTCGATATTCCTGAAGAGATTTCTTCGTCAATTGACTGTCCTCCATACAGAGAAAAAGGAGTTAAAGGTTTTTTTAACCGACTTTTTGGCAAGAAAAAGAAAGAATAATTTAATGTAAACAATACAAAAAAATGCTGTCAGTTCGAGTATCGACTAAAGGGAGATGTATCGAAAACCAACTAATGACGTCTCGATACAATTCCGATATAGTATCGGAATCACTCGACGTGACATTTTAACAGTCTAACCCACATTTGAATTAATTTACGCAAATAAGGTAGCAAAAGCCTCTTCAATCTTACTCACTAAAATCAGTTTTATAGAATTATTTTTGCTAGTAATCTTGTTGTATTTTGAAGTCACAAATGTTTTATACCCTAACTTTTCAGCTTCGGTTATTCGTTGATCTATTTTAGAAACAGGACGAATTTCGCCTGCTAAACCAACTTCAGCTGCAAAACACACATCTGGATTGATGGCTAAATCTTGGTTTGATGATAAAATCGCTGCTACCACCGCTAAATCTATTGCTGGATCGTCTACATGAATTCCACCTGTTACATTTAAAAATACATCTTTCGCTCCTAACTTGAATCCTGCACGCTTTTCTAACACCGCCAAAATCATATGCAAGCGTTTTAAGTTATATCCTGTGGTAGTTCTTTGTGGTGTTCCATAAACCGCTGTTGAAACTAAGGCTTGAATTTCTATCATTAACGGACGAATACCTTCTAAGGTGGATGCAATCGCAGTTCCACTTAAATCAGCATCTTTTTTCGAAATTAAAATTTCAGAAGGATTCGACACTTCCCGCAATCCATCTGATAACATTTCGTAGATTCCTAATTCAGCCGTAGAACCAAAACGATTTTTTTGTGAGCGTAAAATACGGTAGGTATGGTTTCGGTCGCCTTCAAACTGTAACACCACATCTACCATGTGCTCTAAAATCTTAGGCCCCGCAATATGTCCTTCTTTATTAATATGCCCGATTAATAATACGGGAGTTGCTGTTTCCTTCGCAAATTTGATGAGTTCTGCGGAAGTTTCTCGTATTTGCGAAATACTTCCTGGAGAAGCTTCAATCGTATTCGTATGTAAGGTTTGGATAGAATCTATTACCAACACATCTGGCTGAACTTCTTCAATATTTTTAAAAATCTGTTGGGTATTCGTTTCAGTAAGAATTAAACAGTTAGGATTTTTTCCTTCGATACGTTCAGCACGCATTTTTATCTGCGACTGACTTTCTTCTCCAGACACATACAATACTTTTTGCGGAATTTGTAAAGCAATTTGTAACAACAACGTAGATTTACCAATTCCTGGTTCTCCGCCTAATAACACTACCGCTCCTTTCACCAATCCGCCACCTAAAACAGTATCTAACTCTTGATTCTTGGTGCCAAATCGCTCTTCTGGATTCAATTGAATATCTTCAACTCGTAAAGGTTTCGCTATTCTTTTTTGTGTGTTTGATGGCGATTTCCAACTTCTTTTTTCTTCTTTTTGAATCACTTCTTCAACAATAGTGTTCCATTCTTTACATGAGCCACATTGCCCTACCCATTGCGCGTGTTGCGCGCCACAGTTTTGACAGAAAAAAGTTGTTTTGGTTTTTGCCATTCGATTTGTAAGATTTACTTACAAAGAAAAGAAAACTATTTGTTTTTATTATAGATGGGTAAGAACAAAAATGCTAACCCTCCAAAGACAATAATCATAGCCGTTTGAGCTGTCCACATAATCCAACCAAAGGCTGTTGCAGGTTCTTCTGCAATTCCAAATAAAGCCAAAGCTCCAGCTACGGCAACAGGATACAATCCTATCCCTCCATTAGTCGCCGCAATCGCAAATCCACCAGCGATAAACCCGATTAAAACACCTCCTAACGGAACCTGTAATCCATCAATTGCTGGAATGGTTGCCCAAAACATTAACACATACATTACCCAAATAAATACGGTATGAAATATGAATGCCCATTTATGTTGCATTTTCAAAATACTGGTTACTCCCTCAATTAATCCTGCTACAAAATTTTTGATTTTTAGTCCAATTCCTGATTGCGCTTTTTTTACAAACCTTGTAAAAATCATAAACACTAAAACCAAACCACCAATAAGAATTCCAATTTTCATTGGATTAAAATTCTCGGTTAGTAATTCAAAAATAAAATCAAACTGTACAAAAAGTGTGATTACTATGATGCTAAGCATCATGATTAAATCTGCCATTCGTTCGGCAACAATAGTACCAAAACCTTTTTCAAACGGAATGTTTTCATAATTAGTCATTACAGCTGCACGAGACACTTCCCCTGCTCTTGGCACTGCATAATTTACCAAATACGCTACTAAAACCGCCATAGTACTATTGCCAAAATCTGGTTTATACCCCATAGGCTCCAACAAAAACTTCCAACGATAAGCACGAGATAAGTGACTTAACACCCCAAAAAACAGTCCTAAAGCTATCCATCCGTAATTAGCATCTTTAAAATATTGTACTAAGGTTTCAATTGAAATTTTTGACAATGAATACCAAACTAAAAAACCTCCCAAAATGAGAGGTAATAGTATTTTTGTGATTTTCTTTACTGATATACTCAAACTATTCTAGCAAGTTGTTTTCTTCGTTAGGAAATACTAATTGTGGTTTAAACTTTTTGGCTTCTTCTAACTCCATAAAAGCATATACAATTAAGATAAGTACATCTCCTTTTTGAACCCTACGAGCTGCTGCTCCATTCAAAGTAATTTCACCACTCTTTCTTGGTCCTGGAATTGCATAGGTTTCTAAACGCTCTCCATTATTGTTATTCACAATCTGTACACGTTCTCCTTCAATAATTCCAGCAGCATCCATTAAATCTTCATCAATGGTGATACTTCCTATATAATTTAAATCCGCGTTGGTTACTTTAACGCGGTGTATTTTAGATTTTACTACTTGTACTAACATGCTGCAAAAATAATTGTTTTTTAATGAATACTAGATTGTTTTTTGATGATTTTAACATTATTACAAAGCTCATTCTTAAGCTCAAACATTAACTCTTTAAACGAATATTATCTATCAAGCGAATGTCTCCAGCAAAAACAGCTATAAACGCACGATACTTCATATTTTCTTTAGTCTCTGTTACCGTTTGCAATGTTTTTTCATCTGCAATGGTAAAATATTCTAATTCAAGTAACGGATGATTTTTAAATTGTTTTTTCACCCATTTTGTTAACTCTTTTGGATCTTTTACTCCAAATTTCTTTTTTGCTTTTTTTAATGTTTTATAGATAAATGGTGCAGCTTCACGGTATTCTTTTGTTAATCTCGTATTTCGAGAACTCATAGCCAACCCATCATCTTCTCTAAAAATTGGTCTTCCTTTAATTTTTACTGGTAAGTTATATTTTTCTACTAACTTTTTAATAATTTGCAATTGCTGAAAATCTTTTTCACCAAAATAAGCAGTATCTGGTTCTACTATTTCAAATAACGTTTTTACTATTGTTCCAACACCATCAAAATGACCATCTCTAAACCTCCCTTCCATTTGATGTTCTAGCCCATCAAAATCAAACTTTTCTGATGTAATATTTTCGGCATATATTTCTTCTACTGAAGGAAAGAACAACACATCACAATTAGCAGACGTTAACAACTCCACATCACTTTCATAAGTCTTGGGATATTTATCTAAATCTTCTTTATTATCAAACTGTGTAGGATTTACAAAAACACTAACTACTGCAATATCATTCTTCTTTTTTGCTCTTCTAATAAGCGATAAATGCCCTTGATGAAGAGCCCCCATAGTTGGAACAAACCCGATTGATTTTTTATCCTTTTTTTGAGATGATAAAAACTCTTTTATTTCAGATTTTCTTGTGAAAATTTTCATTGTTATTTAATTGAAATGCATGCAAAATTAGCAATTTAACACGATTTTTGCATTAATTTTCGTATTTTTGCACCTTCAATAAAAGAGACCGATTTAATGAAGGATAAGAGAATTTTATATGTTTCATCAGAGGTAACACCATATTTACCAGAAACAGAATTATCGTCTACCGCATTTAACGTTGCTAAAAATGCACATTCTAAAGGAATTCAAACCCGTATTTTCATGCCTCGATTTGGGGTGATTAATGAGCGAAGGCATCAGTTACACGAAGTTATTCGTCTATCGGGTATGAACCTAATTATTAACGACATGGATATGCCTTTAATAATTAAGGTTGCATCCATTCCTAAAGAAAGAATGCAAGTATACTTTATTGACAATGATGAATATTTTAAGCGTAAAGCAGTTTATTCTGACGAAGACGATAAGCTTTTTGAAGATAACGATGAGCGTATGATTTTCTTCGCTAAAGGTGTAGTTGAAACCGTTAAAAAATTAAACTGGGCTCCTGATATTATTCATGTTCATGGATGGATGGCATCTTTATTACCTCTATATTTAAGAGAATATTATAAAGAAGAACCTTTGTTTGCAGAAAGTAAGATTGTAACTTCGCTTTACAATAGTGACATTGAAGATTTAAATAAAGAAATGGCTAATAAAGTTCGTTTTGATAAGATTGAGGAATCAAAGGTAGCAACTATCGAAACACCGAGTCATTTAAACATTTTGAAAAGTGCTATTGAAAACTCAGATGCTATCATAAAAGGCAGTGAAGTTTTACCGGAAGAAGTTGAAACCTATATTAATAACAATAATGTAAAAGTTTTAGATTTTCAATCGGAAGAAACCTTAACTGAAGCATATTTAGAATTTTATAAAGATAACGTTTTAGAATTAAGCGAATAATGATTAGAAAAATTGGTGTACTTGGTATTAGCTTGCTATGTTTAGTAACTATTACATCTTGTGAAAAAGACTTTAGTGAAGTTGGGACAAATGTTATTAATAATGACAAGTTTGAAACAGGAGAAATTCTATTGGATGTTAAAATAACTCCAATAGACACAAAAAATGTACAAGCTGATAATATTAACGCTACTATTAGTGATTATTGGCTAGGAGTGTATAACAATCCTAATGCTGAAAAAATTGAAGCGTCAATCATTTCTCAACTTGGTTATATACCAAACTTAAATAATAAAGACACAGATACCACTGTATTTAACCTTGATAAGGTTATCTTAAAAATTCCATACCAAGCTACTTCTTTAGGCACAACCGATGGCGTTACTAGTTTTAAATTAGATTCTATTTTAGGTAATCCTGATATAGCAACTAATGTTCAGGTACTAGAAAATGAAACATATTTAAATACATTAAACCCTAGTGATCCGTCTAAAAGAAATACTTTTTTTTCTGATAATGAATATTTAGGTGACAACGTATTAAGTGAAGGAGGTATTTATGAATTAAAACCTAAAGCCACAGATACTACTTTTATTTTTGACAGAATTGACAGGTCTTCTTCATTAACAAGCACAACAACTTACAAAGATACTGTCAGAGCTTTAAACTCTCAAAACCTTAAGGTTCCATTTTTAGCAATTCCATTGGATATAACAAAAATGAAAGCATTATTTTGGGATAAATTTCATAGAGTAGAATTTGCATCTAAGGAAGCTTTTGACAATTATTTTAGAGGAATTAAAATAGTCGCTACAGGAAGTGATGGGTCACTAGTTCCTTTAAATCTAGCTTCTTCACCTACTCCATCTGTAGATTTCCTGTACACTAAATCTGATATTGATGGAACAACTATAAAAAAAACCACTGAGGGCACATATAGCTTTCCTCTTTCTGGTGTAAGAAATAGTATTTATAAAATGACTCCTGCTGCAAATCCAGCTCCCGCTAACAACTTTGTTATTCAAGGAACAGCTGGTAGGATTGCAGAAGTTGAAATTTTAGACGAGACAAAAGTTCAAGAATTAAAAAGTAATAACTGGCTAATCAACGATGCCTCACTTACTTTTTATATAAACCAAACAATTAATAATGATGCCAATGTTATTCCTCAGCAATTATTCTTATATCAAAATAAGAAAAACGAGGCAGGCGGCATTTCACCAACTCAGTTAACAGATGCTTATGTTGATCCAGCTTCATTTAGCGGAGTTTTAAAGAAAACTGACGATGATAACCCTGAAAAATATACTTTTAGAATTACCGATTACATTTCCAAACTATTATCGGGAGAAGAAAACACAACTACTGATCCTTTAGTTTTAAAAGTATACAATCCTACAGATGCCCCTGTAGTTAATAATGTTTTAACAACCTCTGTTAAATCCTATAACTGGAACCCAAGGGCTGTAACATTGTTAGATGGTAATGAGACTACTAACGGAACTAAAAGAGCTGTTTTAAAAATATCATATTCAAAAGAAAAGTAAGTTGTATGTGTGGAATTACTGGATATATTGGACATAGAGAAGCTTATCCAATTGTAATTAATGGATTAAAGCGTTTAGAATATAGAGGTTATGATAGTGCGGGAATCATGATGTATGATGGTGAAACAATGCACTTATCAAAAACCAAAGGAAAAGTTTCTGATTTAGAGACAATTACAAACAAAGAAGAAAAAAGAAAAAATGGCAAAATAGGCATTGGACATACTCGTTGGGCAACACATGGCGTTCCTAATGATATAAATTCTCATCCTCATTTTTCTCAATCTGAAAATCTTGTAATTGTTCATAATGGAATTATAGAAAACTATGATACCATTAAAAAAGAATTGCTTTCTAGAGGCTATGAATTTAAAAGTGATACCGATACTGAGGTTTTAGTAAACCTTATTGAAGAAATAAAAAAAAGCGAGGAATGTAAATTAGGAAAAGCTGTTCAATTAGCTTTAACCAATGTAATTGGAGCTTATGCAATTGCTGTTTTTGACAAAACAAAACCTAATGAATTAGTCGTAGCTCGATTAGGTAGCCCTATTGCTATTGGGGTTGGAAAAAACAACGAAGAGTTTTTCGTAGCTTCTGATGCTTCTCCTTTTATTGAATATACAAAAGATGCTATTTACCTTGAAGATGGTGAATTAGCTATTATAAAAAAGGATAAAGGGATTAAAGTTCGTAAAATTGAGAGTGATAAAGAAATTGATGCGAATATTCAAAAACTACAATTAAGTCTTGAACAGATAGAAAAAGGTGGTTATGATCACTTTATGTTGAAAGAAATATATGAACAACCTAAAGCTATTATAGATACTTACAGGGGAAGAATGTTAGCTAATGAGGGAATTATACGAATGGCTGGTGTTGATGATAATATGTCTAAATTCTTAAACGCAGACAGAATTATCGTTGTAGCTTGTGGTACTTCTTGGCATGCAGGGTTGGTTGGAGAATATCTTTTTGAAGATATGGCACGTATTCCTGTTGAAGTTGAATATGCCTCAGAGTTTAGATATCGTAATCCTATTATTACCCCAAAAGATGTAGTAATTGCCATTTCTCAGTCTGGTGAAACAGCTGATACTTTAGCTGCTATTAAACTTGCTAAATCTAAAGGAGCTTTTGTTTTTGGTATTTGTAACGTAGTAGGCTCTTCAATTGCTAGGGAAACACATGCTGGTGCTTATACGCATGCTGGTCCAGAAATTGGAGTAGCTTCAACTAAAGCATTCACAACACAGATAACAGTACTTTCTCTAATTGCTTTAAAACTAGCACAAGCTAAAGGAACTTTATCAACATCTGCAGTAAATACTTATTTACAAACGATGCAACAAATTCCTACTCAGGTAGAAAGTTTATTGAAAATTGATTCCCAAGTTAAAGAAATAGCAGCCGTATATAAAGACGCTAAAAACTGTTTGTATTTAGGTAGAGGGTTTAACTTTCCTGTTGCTTTAGAAGGGGCTTTAAAACTAAAAGAAATCTCTTACATTCATGCTGAAGGGTATCCTGCTGCTGAAATGAAACACGGACCGATTGCCTTAATTGATGAAAACATGCCTGTTTTTGTCATTGCAACAAGTAGAGGACATTACGAAAAAGTAGTAAGTAATATTCAAGAAATTAAGTCTCGTAGCGGTAAAATAGTAGCAATTGTTACGGAAGGTGATGAAACAGTTAAGGAAATAGCTGACCATGTAATTGAAATACCAGATACAGAAGAAGCTTTTTCTCCTTTATTAACTACAATACCACTCCAATTACTTTCATACCATATAGCAGTAATGTTGGATAAAAATGTTGACCAACCAAGAAACTTAGCAAAATCGGTTACTGTAGAGTAACAATTGATTTTATTCAAAATACAAATCCTGAGAGTTTTCTCAGGATTTTTTTATCTATCTTTTTCTAGAGTAATATAAACAGGAAAATGATCTGAAAACCCGCCCTTATAAAAAGGTCCTATAAAAGTTCTAAACGGACTTCCTTCATATTTCCCATTGAATATTTTTAACCAATCTCTATTATAAATTTTTGCATCTAAAAATGTGTACTTACTTTTTTTCTCATCAAAAAAATCTCTAGAAAACATAATCTGATCAAATAAATGCCATTCTTTGAAATGAGTGGTTGTTCCTTTACCTCTTTTATATAAAGGCTTCATTGGGTTATACAAATCATCTGACATCAAATACTCTTCAACACTTTTATTTACGGGGTTATCATTAAAATCTCCCATAATAATAAACTTTGCAGTACTTTCTTCTTCTTTAATCTTATCCATAACACTTCGAGTCAATTGGGCTGCTTTTATCCTATTATTTTCAGTTTCTGACACCCCTTCTCTACGTGAAGGCCAATGGTTAACTAAAACGTATACTATTTCATCATTAAGCATCCCTTTAACCACTAATAAATCACGCGTATAATCTACCCCACCTTCTTCATCGTTTAATAAAAGTGAATGCGTTTCTGAAAATATAACCTTAAAAAAATCTTTGTTATACATCAAAGCAACATCAATACCTCTTTCGTCTGGTGAATCGTAATGAACATAATCATAATTAAATCTTGACAGGTTTTTGTGCTTTACTAAATCGTTTACAACAATGGCATTTTCAACCTCAACCAATCCTATAATAACAGGTGGATATGCTGATTGGTTATTTCCTAACTGACTAATAACAGATGTTATTTTTCTAAGTTTATGACCATACTTTTTTCTATTCCATCTTAGTTTACCATTTGGTGTAAAATCATCATCAAAAGTATTTGGATTATCTACAGTATCGAATAAATTTTCAACATTATAAAAAGCAATCGTATATCTATTTTTTCTCTTATTTGCTGTCATTTAAAAAAATTATCATTCGAAAATACAAAAATCAAGCAAGCTTTATAACATAAAGCTAACCTTAAGTATTTAGGTATTCGATAAATTTTAAAAAACAATCTTATATATTTTAATAAAAATCACTAAACTGTTTAAAATTCATCAAAAAAGAAACTTAAAAAAAGAAATATATTCAATATTAATTATTTGTAAAACAGTTATAAGGCGCTTATTTATTTTACTTTAAAACAATATTTTATTAATTACCAACATCCAATTAAAAGCCTCATTTACAATACTTTTACAGTGTTAAATTTTAACAAACAAACTTAAAACAAACCCTAAAACTCTAAAAAATGAAAAAGTTATTTGTATTAATGTTCGTCACTCTAATGAGTACTTCAGTTTTTTCAACAAACGAAAATCCTGCAAAAGAGAAAATTAGAACAAAAATCGTTGAACTATTAGGTAACCCTAACTTTGTTCTAGATAAAGAAGTAAAAACTACCGTAGAATTTTTAATAAACAAAAACGGAGAAATAGTTATTTTGAATGTTAACTGTGATACTGAACAAGTTTGTCACTATGTAAAAAGCAGATTAAATTATAAGTTTATAAATAATGAATTTAAGTTAAAAAACCATATTTATAAAATGCCTTTAACTATACAGAAAAGTAGTAGTAAGTAATTACTTACCGATTATCCCCTAATAAAAAAGCCTCATAGAAATATTTCTATGAGGCTTTAATGTTATTATCTATAAAATTATACCGCTCCTTGATCCAACATTGCATCAGCAACCTTAACAAAACCAGCAATATTTGCTCCTTTTACATAATCAACATACCCACCTTCTTGTGTACCATATTTTACACAAGCTTCGTGAATATTATTCATAATAGAATGTAACTTACTATCTACTTCTTCACGAGTCCAAGACAAACGTAAAGAGTTTTGAGACATTTCTAATCCAGATGTTGCTACACCTCCTGCATTTGAAGCTTTACCTGGTGCAAATAAGATTTTTGCATTTTGGAATACTTCAATAGCTTCTGGAGTAGATGGCATGTTTGCTCCTTCTGCAACACAAATACATCCATTATCAACTAATACTTTTGCTTCATCTCCATTTAACTCATTTTGAGTTGCACATGGCAAAGCCACATCACACTTAGTTCCCCAAGGTCTTTCACCTTTGAAGAATTTTGCTGATGGGTATTTTTCTACGTATTCATGGATTCTTCCACGTTTTACATTCTTTAACTCTTGTACAAAAGCTAATTTTTCAGCATCAATACCGTCTTCATCATAGATATAACCTGATGAATCAGATAAAGTAACCACTTTAGCTCCTAATTGAGTTGCTTTTTCAGTAGCATATTGCGCTACGTTACCAGAACCAGAAACAACTACAGTTTTACCCTCGAAAGAATCTCCTTTGGTTTTTAACATGTTTTCTGCAAAGTAAACATCACCATAACCTGTAGCTTCAGGACGGATTAATGAACCTCCCCAAGAAGCTCCTTTACCAGTTAATACTCCAGTAAATTCGTTACGTAAACGCTTGTATTGACCAAACATGTAACCAATTTCACGACCTCCAACACCAATATCTCCAGCAGGAACATCAGTATCAGGTCCAATATGACGTGCTAACTCTGTCATAAATGATTGACAAAAAGCCATTACTTCACGGTCAGACTTTCCTTTAGGGTTAAAGTCAGATCCTCCTTTACCACCACCCATTGGTAAGGTTGTTAATGAGTTTTTGAAAACTTGCTCAAATCCTAAAAATTTTAAGATTGATAAGTTTACTGAAGGATGAAAACGTAACCCTCCTTTATAAGGACCAATTGCTGAGTTAAACTCAACTCTATATCCTCTGTTTACTTGAGTTTCTCCGTTATCATCAACCCAAGGCACTCTAAACATAATAGTACGTTCAGGTTCAACCATACGCTCTAGTAATTTCTTACCCTGATATTTTGGATTATTTTCTATAAACGGAATTACTGTTTCTGCTACTTCATGTACAGCTTGCAAAAACTCTGGTTCGTATGCATTACGTTCTTTTACGTAATCCATAAATGCTTGTATGTTAGATTCCATAAACTTAGTTGTTGTTCTGTTATTTTATAATATTAACAATTTTACTATGCAAATATAATTATTTTACTATTCGTTAATTTCTATTTTACCGTTTATTTCCCTTATTTTATTGGTGTTTATGCAAACCCTATTAAAAGTCCTTTTTTTTAGACAAAAAAACGTAAATTTGCACCTTAACTTTTGGAAAGATTATGTTAGACAAGGTAAAAGAATTGATTGAAGAGGTAAAAGCTTTTAATACCACTTCAAAAGAAGAAATTGAAACATTTAGAATTAAATATTTAGGAAGTAAAGGAATTTTAAAAGATTTATTTACTGAATTTAAAAATGTACCTAACGACCAAAAGAAAGAATTTGGGCAAACCATAAATTTACTTAAAACTTCAGCTGAAGATAAAGTAAATTCTTTAAAAGAGGCTATTGAGAATGCTGTTGAGGAAAAAGGTGTTTATGGTGATTTAACGCGTCCATCTGAACCAATCAACTTAGGTTCTCGACACCCGATTTCTTTAGTAAAGAATCAAATTATAGAAGTATTTAACCGTATTGGTTTTACTGTTTCTGAAGGACCAGAAATTGAAGATGATTGGCACAACTTTACTGCTTTAAATTTACCAGAATATCACCCAGCGCGTGATATGCAGGATACTTTCTTTATTGAAAAGAATCCTGACACATTACTAAGAACACATACCTCATCAGTTCAGGTGCGTTATATGGAAAACAACGAACCTCCAATTCGTACCATTTCTCCAGGACGTGTGTTTAGAAACGAAGATATTTCAGCACGTGCACACTGTATTTTCCACCAAGTAGAAGGGTTATATATAGATACTGACGTTTCTTTTGCCGATTTAAAACAAACCTTATTATACTTTACCAAAGAAATGTTTGGTAAATCTAAAATACGTTTACGTCCGTCGTACTTCCCATTTACTGAGCCAAGTGCAGAAGTAGACATTTACTGGGGATTAGAAACTGAAACCGATTACAGAATTACCAAGGGAACTGGTTGGTTAGAAATTATGGGATGCGGTATGGTAGATCCTAATGTTTTAAAGAACTGTAATATCGACCCTACAAAATATAGTGGTTATGCTTTCGGAATGGGTATTGAACGTATTGCAATGTTATTATACCAAATTCCAGATATTCGTATGTTCTATGAAAATGACAAACGTTTCTTAGAACAGTTTAAATCTGTAATTTAATTTTAAAGATAAATTCAAAAAATAAAAGACGAAAGCGTTAAACTTTCGTCTTTCCATTTTAAAAAGTTTTCAATGAGAAAAGATATTGAAATCCCTAAGGTAACAGGTGTAGAAATCGCAGTAGTTTTAGAAACTAATGAAATTGATGGTAAAGAGGATTGGAATGTATATATTCTAAACAGAAAAGATGTTGATTTAGAAATGGTCGTAATTGTTTCACAAGGATTTTCAGATACTAAAACTACTTCTATTTTCAGAAGAAAAATAGATACTCTTCCTGCAAATAGTTATCAAAAGTTTGAATTAATGCAACCTGAATTGTTCGATTTAGACAACCGTTTTCAGGTAACATTTTTTGAAGACAACAGACTACATGATAAAACTTTTATTTTTCAAGCAGAAACCATTCAAAAAGGCTTTTTAAGAGACATTGAATTCTTAGGAAAAAAAGGAATTGTTTGTAAATAAAAATTCACAAAAGAACGATAGTTGTTAAATCACAGCTATCGTTCTTTTTTTACTATCACTTTTTAGTACTTTCGTAAAAATCCTATTTCATGTTTTTAAACATTCAAGACTCAATTGCTCAATTTTCTTCTTGGGTATGGGGAATTCCCTTACTAATTTTATTAATTGGTGGTGGATTATACCTTTTTATCTATTCAGGGTTAATTCCGTTCAGGTACATTGGTCATGCTATTGCTATTTTAAGAGGAAAATATGACAAAGTAGACTCTCCTGGAGATTTATCACATTACGAAGCCTTATCATCTGCTATTGCAGCTACGGTAGGAATGGGAAATATTAGTGGTGTTGCCATTGCTATTGCAACAGGTGGTCCGGGTGCTATTTTTTGGATGTGGATTAGTGCTTTTGTAGGTATGGCTACCAAATTTTTCACCTGTAGCTTATCAGTAATGTATCGCGGAAAAGATGAAAACGGAAACGTAAAAGGAGGGCCTATGTATGTAATTACTGAGGGTTTAGGAAAAAAATGGAAACCTTTAGCACTATTCTTCTCAGCAGCTGGATTGATAGGTACACTACCTGCATTTCAGGCCAACCAACTAACACAAACCTTAGTAGATGTTTTTCAAATACAAGAATCTAGCCATTTTACAGCTAAATTACTATTAGGTATTTCTACTGCTATTATAGTGGCCATGGTTATTTTTGGTGGAATTAAACGAATTGGTAGTGTTGCAGGAAAATTAGTTCCTATAATGGTTGTGATTTATTTACTTACTGTTTTAACCATTTTATTTTTGCGATTAGAACAAGTTCCATCTATTTTTTCTTTAATTTTTGAGGATGCTTTTTCAGGAAAATCTGTTTTAGGTGGTGCTTTAGGGGTTTTGATAATCACTGGAGTAAAACGTGCTGCTTTTTCTAACGAAGCTGGCTTAGGTACTGCACCTATGATGCATGGGACTGCAAAAACCAAAGAACCAATCCGTGAAGGATTAGTCGCTATGCTGGGGCCTGCTATTGACACCTTGTTAGTTTGTTCTTTAACTGCATTAGCCATTTTAGCCTCAGGAGTTTGGGAAAATTTTGAAGGTAATGGAATTTCTATGACACTGGCTGCATTTGATGCGGTACTTCCTTACAAGATTGGAAGTATTATTTTAACCATTTGTGTATTAATATTTGCTTTCTCAACACTGTTCACCTACTCTTTTTATGGATTGAGTTGTTTAAGCTTTTTAACTAACACCAAGATTGGAAAATCATACAATTATATTTACATCATTACTATTGTAATTGCTTCTATTATAAAATTAGACTTTGTTATTAACCTAATTGACAGTGCGTATGCTTTAATGGCAATTCCTACTGTGCTTTCAACACTAATTTTAGCGCCAAAAGTAAAGAGAGAAGCTGCTAAGTATTTTCAGAAGTTAAAAAGAGGAGCTTTTAATGTTTAGCCAAGGGCTCTCCTTCAAAAAGCAAGCCTTCAAAACCTGTTTTTATAAAGTTTCTAATATTTTGATGATCTGTTCCTTCTGGATTATATAACACATCTTCAAAATAATATTTTCCAAAACACGCTAAGGTTTCTTCTTTACTAAATCCCTGCTGTATAGCAAACGAAAATATTTTACACGAACCTTGATTTTTTTCAGCTTCGTTGTATAAACTTCCATTTTTAAAGGCAGTAGGAGTGAAACTATACAGGCTTTCAATTACCGAAATAGTGTCAGAAAACTCAACTTTTTTTGGTGTATTTTGTATGGTTTGTTTAAATACGTCTAATGTCATTTGAAAAAGGTTTTTATACTGCAAAACAAATGATTTAAAGTCATAAAAACTAAGTCGTGGTAATTTTTTACAAACTAACATTTATAGTTAAATTTGCACAGCAAAAATTTCTAGATTCCGAAACAAGTTCGGAATGACAATTTGTAAGAAATCTCGCTATGCGAGAATAAAATTTTTAAAAATGTACAGAACGCATACTTGTGGTGAGTTAAGAGCATCGCACATTAATACTGAAGTTACCCTTTCTGGATGGGTACAAAAATCACGTGATAAGGGTTTTATGATTTGGGTAGATTTACGTGACCGTTACGGAATTACACAGTTAATCTTCGACGAGGAACGCACTTCTAAAGACTTAATGGAGAAGGCAAAAACTTTAGGGCGTGAGTTTGTAGTGCAAGTTACTGGAAAAGTTATTGAGCGTCAATCTAAAAACGCAAATATTCCAACAGGTGATGTAGAGGTTTTAGTATCTAGTTTAGAAATTTTAAACGAAGCTAAATTACCACCTTTTACAATAGAAGATGAAACAGATGGAGGTGAAGATTTACGTATGAAATATCGTTATTTAGATATTCGTCGTAACCCAGTTAAAAACAGCTTAGTTTTCCGTCATAAAGTATCGATGGAAGTTCGTAAATATTTATCTGACAAAGGATTTATTGATGTGGAAACTCCATATTTAATCAAATCCACTCCAGAAGGAGCACGAGATTTCTTAGTACCTTCTCGTATGAATGCTGGTCAGTTTTATGCCTTACCACAATCACCACAAACTTTTAAACAATTGTTAATGGTAGGTGGTATGGATAAATACTTCCAAATTGTAAAGTGTTTTAGAGATGAAGATTTACGTGCCGACCGTCAACCAGAATTTACACAGATAGACTGTGAAATGGCATTTGTTGAGCAAGAGGATGTGTTAGAAATTTTTGAAGGAATGACACGTCATTTATTAAAAGAAATTAACGGAGTTGAAGTAGACAAATTCCCAAGAATTACGTTTGATGAAGCTATGCGTAAATACGGAAATGATAAACCAGACATCCGTTTTGAGATGGAATTTGGTGAATTAAACGAAGTAGCGCAACACAAAGATTTTAAAGTATTTAACGATGCTGAATTAGTTGTAGGTATTGCTGTACCAGGAGGCGCTTCATACACTCGTAAAGAGATTGATAAGTTAATCGATTGGGTAAAGCGTCCGCAAGTAGGAGCTTTAGGAATGGTGTACGTGAAATGCAACGAAGATGGAAGTTTTAAATCATCGGTAGACAAGTTCTACGACCAAGAAGATTTAGCTAAATGGGCTGAAGCTACAGGAGCGAAGGCTGGAGATTTAATCTGTATCCTTTCAGGAAATACTAACAAAGTTCGCGCGCAATTAAGTGCGTTACGTATGGAACTAGCAGAACGTTTAGGTTTGCGTAAACCAAACGAGTTTGCTCCGTTATGGGTAATCGATTTCCCATTACTAGAATTAGATGAAGAAACAGGGCACTACCACGCAATGCACCACCCATTTACTTCTCCAAAACCAGGTCAGTTAGCATTATTAGATACTGATCCAGGAGCTGTAAAAGCAAATGCTTACGATTTAGTGTTAAACGGAAACGAAATTGGTGGAGGTTCTATTAGAATTCATGATAAAGAAACACAAGCTATCATGTTTAAGCATTTAGGATTTACCGAAGAAGAGGCAAAAGCTCAGTTTGGATTCTTAATGGATGCTTTTGAATACGGAGCACCACCTCACGGAGGTTTAGCTTTCGGTTTAGATCGTTTGGTAGCTATTTTAGGAGGTCAAGAAACCATTCGTGATTTTATTGCTTTCCCTAAAAACAACTCAGGACGCGATGTAATGATTGATGCTCCTGCAACTATAGACGATGAGCAATTACAAGAATTGAGCATTAAACTAGATATCAAAGGGTAGTCTACCTTGTTACAAAACAAGAGGGTTACCACATCGAATACAATTTACTTCGTAATAACCAATAAAAAATCCCGTTCTAGAATTAGAATGGGATTTTTCTTTTTTATAAAAACCTACAACTTTTCTTAATAAATTATATCTTTAATTATTCATATTTAGCTTTTCAAAAATTAACTAAGCATCTAGAACACAATGCCTACATCTAAAGAAGCTTATAAAAAAATATTAATTTGGAGATACAAACATATCTCTGAACGACAGTTTGTATATGTTTTAAGCATTTTAGTAGGGTTTTTAGCGGGTATTGGTACCTTAATTCTTAAGAACCTTACTTTTTACTTCCATCGTATTTTAGAAGATGGACTTATTAAAGATTATCATCATTCATTATACTTTATTTTTCCTATCATCGGGTTATTTTTAGTGTATTACATTAAAAAATATCTAATTAGAAAAGATATTGATCATGGTATTTCTACTACTTTACAATCTATTTCTAAAAAGAATGGAATTATTGAACGTTATAAAATTTATGCTTCATTAATTACCGCTCCTATAACTGTAGGTTTTGGAGGTTCTGTAGGGCTACAAGGCCCTGCTGTAAGTACTGGTGCTGCCTTAGGCTCTGGTGTTGCTAGGCTTTTTCATATGAATATGAGAACTCGTATGCTGCTAATTGGTTGTGCTACCGCTGGTGCGATGTCTTCAATGTTCAAAGCTCCTATTGCTGCTATCATTTTTGCAGTGGAAATTTTTAGTTTGGATCTTGCTTTTGCATCTTTAGTTCCTTTATTATTAGCATCGGTTTCAGCGGTGATTACTTCTTATTTCTTTTTAGGAAAAGATGTATTATTTAGTGTACAACTACAAGATGCTTTTGAAATTAACGATCTTATCTTTTACATAGCCTTGGCTATTTTTACAGGGTTTTCTTCTGTATATTTTTCTAAAATCTATTTTAGAATTATTAATTTTTTCAAAAAATACACTCCTTTTAAACGATTAGTATTTGGTGGAATTGCAATTGGTATAATGCTGTTTTTAATTCCTCCTTTATTTGGTGAAGGTTATGGAATTATCAACAATTTATTGTCTGAAAATGCCAGTGCCGCTCTTAAGAATATTCATTACAACATTGATTTTAATAATGTTTGGATGGTTATTATTTTTCTGTTAATTATTGGTGTTTTTAAAGTAATTGCCATGACTACTACTTTTGCTGCTGGCGGAGTTGGTGGTATTTTTATTCCTACACTTGTTATGGGAAGTGCTTTGGGAAATGTTACTGCTAAAATTATCAATCAATTCGGGTTTGATGTCTCAGAAACTAACTTCACATTGATTGGTATGACGGGCTTAATGGCTGGTGTTTTACACGCACCTTTAACGGCTATTTTCTTAATTGCTGAAATAACTGGAGGTTATGATTTATTTGTTCCATTAATGCTTGTTTCTGCTGTTTCCTATGCTATTACCAAGTATTTTGTATCAAATTCTATTTACACAATTGAACTAGCAGAACGTGGCGAGTTAATTACGCATAACAAAGATAAAAATGTGATGATGATGATGAAAACGAGTCAAATTATTGAAAAAAACTTTGTAAAAATTCATCCTGAAATGAGTCTTGGAGATATGCTAAAAAAAGCAGTTGCCAAATCAAAACGTAATATTTTTCCTGTGGTTGATAATGAAGATAAGTTTATGGGGATTGTTTTATTAGATGATATCCGCCCTATGATGTTTAATCAAGAATTATATGAAACTACGAAGGTAAGAGATATTATGAAAATTGCTCCGGCAATTATTTTTTATAATGACACCACTGAAAAAGTCATGCAAAAATTTAAAGAAAGTGGCGCATGGAATTTACCCGTGGTAAAAAACAGAGTGTACATTGGTTTTATTTCTAAATCAAAACTACTTTCAGTATATAGAAAAAAATTGTTAGAGGTTACTGTGTAGCTAAAAACTGACCCATTTTATCTGGAAAATCGGTAAAACCGCCATCAACATTTGCTTCAAAAAACAGTACTTGCATCATTTCTTCAAAAGAAGAAAATTCACCCAGTTGATCTGCTCTAAAAGTATATGGATGTACTTGTAGTCCTAATTTGTGAGCATCTTTAACTAGTGTTGTAAACTGCCACTTCTCTCCTACTTTTTTATCTAAAATTTGCTTGTACCAAGGTCCCAACCCGTCTGCATACGATGCTAAATGTACTAATTCTTTGGTTTCCTCAGGGAACTCAATTAATTGTACCAAGAATAGTTCGGACTTCAATTCTTTTCGAACTCTTTCCAATTCTTTCGCATCAAAACATTGAAACATACATTTATCGTTCGTTGTTTTGTAGCCATAGCTTGAAAGGATATCCAACGAAATTTTAGCAATATCTTTTCCATATTTATGATGAAATGCTGGGTTTTTAATTTCTGGATAAATTCCGATATTTTTTCCTGTAGAAGCATTTAGTCCTTGAATTAGCTCTATTTCCTCTTGTAAAGAGTGTAATTTAAAGTTGCCTCTCCCCTTCGGAAATCGATTCGGGTACACTTGTTCTCCTGTTTTCGGATTAAAACGTTCTGTTACATTTAGTTTTTGTAATTCTCCAAACGTAAAATCAATTACATAAAAACGTTCATCTTCTCGTTTTTTTTCTGGATATTTTTCAGCAACATCAGTAACATCATCCAAATAAATATCATGAATCACAATTGGGATGTTATCTTTACTCAATACTAAATCTTGTTCTATATAATCAGGATTCATTGCGTATGCCATGGCTTTGGCTTCCATCGTGTGTTCTGGTAAGTATCCTGAGGCTCCTCGATGAGCGATTACAACTTTCTCTTTCATATTGGTCAGTTTAGTTTCTGGCTTGCATCCGAAGAAAAATATCAAGAAAAACAGCGCATAAATTTGTTTCATTATTTACAAGTATACTTGGGCGGTTAAAACTAGCATTGTAAAAATTGTTAAGATAATTACTAACGGAATTACAAACTTTAACCATTTATCATATCCTACTTTCACAATGGCTAAAGATGCCAAAATTAAGCCTGTTGGGTTGATAAAAGCAAACAACCCCATACCATATTGATAGGTATTTACAATAACTTCTCTACCAACACCAACTGTATCTGCCAACGGAGACATGATGGGCATCGTTAATACTGCCATTCCTGATGAACTTGGAATAAAAAATGATAGTCCTGAATAAATGAATAACATTACATTGGTAAAAATTCCTTTAGACATTCCTGTAGTAAACTCGCTTGCGTGTTGTAAAATAGTGTCGCTTATTAAACCTTGTTCCATTAATACGGAAACTCCTCGTGCAATACCGATAATAAAAGCAACTCCTAATAAATCTCCTGCTCCTTTAATAAACGTGTTTACAAAGTTTTCTTCTTTCATCTTAGCTAAAAAACCTATTAAAATAGCACCTATTAAAAACACCACAGTCATTTCTTCAAACCACCATCCTAAACGAGATACTCCATAAATCATAATTACAAAACACATGGTAAAAATGGTTAATATAATTCGTAGTCTACCTGTTAAGCTATGTGTACTTGATGTTGAACTGCCAAAAAGACTTTCAATCATTTCTTTTTGATCGTAAATAATGGATTTTGTTGGGTCTTTTTGAACTTTGTTTGCATAACGTAAAATATAAATTACACATATTATAATTCCTCCAATTAGCATTAACAACCTCCCTGTAAAGCCAGTAGTCCAATTAATTCCTGCTGCATCTGAAGCAATAATAACACTAAACGGGTTTACCGTTGAACACATTGTACCAATCGACGACCCAATATACACACAAGCTAAAGCTACTATAGCATCGTATTTTGCTGCTAAAAATATAGGAATTAGTATTGGATAAAAGGCAATGGTTTCTTCTGCCAACCCAAAAGTTGTACCTCCTACAGCTATTAAGGTTGTTACCACAAATATAAGCCAGTACTCTTTTCCTTTCAATGTTTTTGCTAACCAAGCTATTCCAGCATCAAAAGCACCTGTGAAATTCATTATTCCTATAATTCCTCCTAAAATCAGGACAAATAAAATAATATCTGACGATTGAATGATTCCTTTTATTGGCGATTTAAAAAAGTCTAAAAAACCCTGTGGTTTTGGATCTAGCTGAGTATACGTTCCTGGTACACTGATTGGTTTTGCGATATCACCGTTGATAAACTTTTCTAATGGAATTTTAATTCCTAAGCCTTCTAATGTTTCTTGACTTGCCTGTATTGTTTTCTCTTCCTCTAAGTGTGAATACGTGAATGAATTATTGTTTTTCTGATACTGTAACGTGTCAAACTTACCTGCTGGTACAAACCATGTTAAAATAGCTACCAACCCAGCAATTAATAATAAGATAGTATGCGGAGTTGGGAATTTAATGTTTTTCAAAATAAAAAGTTATTATTTATCCGCATAAAAGTAAAAAAAACCAAGAGATGTACATCTCTTGGTTTTAAAATAATTATTGAGAACGTCTTAAAAAAAGACTTATTAAACTTATATCATAGAAGACCTCGCTCCTCCTGAAGCAAATAAAGCTCTCATTCTGTTACGCTGACCATCAGTAAACATATACATACAAGCATCGTTTGTATAATCCATATAGTTCATTGTCATATCAGCAGATTTACAGCTAACATCTGGATACGTTGGACATCCGTAGTTTGAGGCATCAGAAGATGGAGTATCAGCTACGAAATCGTCTTGACGACATCTTCCGTCTCCCCAAATGTGACGTAAATTTAAGTAATGACCAACCTCATGGGTTGCAGTTCTACCCATATTATATGGAGCAGAAGACCCTCCTGGTAAAGTTCCTGCTAATAACACTACACCATCTGTAGATAAAGAACCTCCTGGAAATTGAGCATATCCTAAGATACCTCCTCCTATTTCACATACCCAAACATTTAAGTGTGTTTCTGGTGTAATTGGAGGATAAGCAGCCTTAACAGCATCGTTAGTTCCCCAAGATGACCTAGAGTCATCATGCCTAAAAGTACCTGCTAATGTAAACTGGATTCCTGTATCAGTTGCATCGTTGATAAAATCCGAAGCCCCTGAAGGAAGTTGATTTGTATTTGGATTACTAAAGTCGTCATTCAATACATTCATTTGTGCTTGAATTTGAGAATTTGTAACACTATTAGAGTTTGGTAAAACAATATGTACATATACAGGAATATTAATAGTTCCTAAACCATCTTCTATTGGAGCTACATCTACATCTCCTCCAGTACTTCCTCCCCCTGGTTTACCTTTCTTTGTTGTTATTTTTCTTGTAGCATACTCAATATCATACATTTTTTTGTATAACCCTGGATTTTCTTTTACTTGCCTGTTTAAAACTCTCATTGAGTGGCATTGTTCTGACCCTCCTCTATGAGAAACTTCTTCTGTTTCTACATAAAAGTCACTCATATCAATTGATTCTTGAGGGTCTAAAGCTTCGTCTTTAGAGTTTTCCTGACATCCTACTAAAACTGAGGCTGCTACAGCTAGTGTTAAAAAAATTCTTTTCATGTTGTGAATAATTAAAAAATTAGTTATTGATAAAACTGCCCATAAGGCAACAAACTTGTTAAAAAACTCAAAAAAAAAGATATCATCAATTAAATTGTTAAATACCTATAAATTTGATAGTTATTTGAAGGGTTTTTTAACGATATGCAATATATGATTTTTTTTAAACGCTAAATAAAAGTTAAAAAAAAGTTAATTTATTAGGTTTTATCACTTGGGAACACCCTTATCCTAACAATCTTAGAATGTTAAAATTTAACAAAAACAATAAAAAAACGTCAATTTTAAACAATATAAGTTTTAAATACGACATTTTTAATACACTTAAATTGCATTTTCTACAACATGGAAAGATAAATTTAAAATCACCTAAAAAACATATCTTTACATCGTATTTAAAAAATTAATTATGGAAAACTCATTTGAACCAAAAGTGCTTGTTGCACAAGTATCAGAAACTGACAGAATTGCTTTTTACAAAAAAACCTATGCGCACGTTGCTGGTGGCGTATTATTGTTTGTTTTGTTTGAATATTTATTTTTACAAAGTGCTACGATTGTAGAATTTGCCTTATCAATGACCCAAGGTTATAAATGGTTATTGTTACTGGGTGGTTTTATGTTAATTACAAACTATGCAGAAAGTACTGCCTTAAAAACTTCTGACAAAAACTTACAATACTTAGCATATTCAGGGTATATCTTTGCTGAAGCATTTATTTTTATCCCTTTAATTTACATTGCTATTTCTTATACCAATAACTTTGATGTTATAAAACAAGCAGGAATTGTTACGTTAGCATTGTTTGTTGGAATTTCATCAATCGTTTTTATTACTAAAAAGGATTTTTCTTTTATTAGAGCTGGATTATCTGTTGGATTCTTTATCGCTATCGGATTAATTATCGCTGGTGCTTTATTCGGATTTAATTTAGGTTTGTGGTTTTCTGTTGGAATGTGTGTGTTAGCTGCTGGTTCTATTTTATACCAAACATCTAACTTAGTTCACAAGTTTTCTACGGATGATTACATTCCTGCAGCATTAGGCTTATTTGCTTCTTTAATGCTATTATTCTGGTATGTATTACAAATATTTATGTCAAGAGATTAGTAAAAAAACTATTATAAACTAAAAAAGCCTCCAAATGGAGGCTTTTTTATATTCTTATGCTAAATTCTTCTAACTTAACATCATTTGCGCTTTCTTAACTGCGTTTACCAATACATCAACTTCTTCTTTGGTATTATAAAAAGAAAAAGAAGCTCTCACTGTTCCTGGAATACAATAAAAATCCATAATAGGTTGTGCACAATGGTGACCTGTACGAACAGCAACACCTAACTTATCTAAAATAGCTCCAACATCATACGGGTGTATTCCTTCTAAATTAAAAGAGATAACAGATGTTTTGTTAGTTGTTCCATAGATTTTTAATCCATCTATTTTTTCTAATTCTTGGGTTGCGTACGATAACAGTTCGTTTTCTTGCTTTTCTATGTTGTCAAAACCAACTGAATTCATATAATCAACAGCAACTCCAAAAGCTATTCCTCCACAAATATTAGGTGTACCCGCTTCAAACTTATGAGGCAATCCTGCATACGTAGTTTTTTCAAAAGTTACGGTTTCAATCATTTCTCCTCCTCCTTGGTATGGTGGTAATAACTGCAATAGCTCTTCTTTACCATACAACATTCCAACACCTGTTGGTCCGCACATTTTATGAGCTGAAGCTACATAAAAATCGGCATCTAATGCTTGTACATCAGGTTTTATATGCGGTACTGCTTGTGCACCATCAATCAATACATAAGCTCCAAACTTATGTGCTGCATGAATAATTTCTTTTATTGGATTAATTGTTCCTAATGCATTCGACACGTGGTTACAAAAAACTAATTTTGTTTTTGGGTTCAATAATTCATGGTATAGGTCCATGCGTAAAGAACCATCTTCATCCATCGGAATTACTTTTAAAATAGCTCCTGTTTTTTCACATAACATTTGCCAAGGCACAATGTTAGAATGATGCTCTAAAGCTGAAACAATTATTTCATCTCCTTCTTGTAAAATAGAAGCAAAACCAGATGCTACAATATTAACCCCATGTGTTGTTCCTGAAGTTAAAATAATTTCATACGAATGCTTCGCATTGAAATGTTTTTGAATCTTAATCCTTGCTTCCTCATACTTATCAGTAGCTTCCTGACTTAATGTATGTACACCTCTATGAATATTTGCATTGTAATTAGAGTAATAATCTACAATAGTGTCAATTACTACCTGTGGTGTTTGTGAAGTTGCTCCGTTATCTAAATACACTAATTTTTTTCCATGTACTTCTCTTTGTAAAATAGGAAAATCAGCGCGAATTTTATCTATACTAAACATATAAAATATCAAATTTAGTACAAAGGTAGGGCTTGCGTTTTAAATACAAACATCAAACAATTAAATTCTTACATTTGCTAGAAACCCATTCCATGAAAAATTTAAAAAGAATTCTTTTACTCGTTTTAATTGCTTTAACAATTGCTGTTTTTTACAACTATCCGAAGTTAAATATTTTGGCAGGATACTCCGCTAAAAATACCGCTTCATCAGTATTTCTAGCAGGAAGAAGCTTAGCTTTTACCGATGCTAATGACAATAATTTTTCTCCCATAAATATTACTTCTGATAAAATTAATACAGAAGAAAAATCAGCTACTGGTTCTGTATATGGATTGCTAAAAAGAAAAGCTATTTATAGAGAAGGCCTTGGAGCTGTTTTGGTTACTAATGATTTTGATATTACCAAACCTCAACTTACTCCAAAACGTTCTGAACCTGATAATATCACTCCTTTTCCTTATGGAAATGCAGATCATAAGGACACTATTTTCGCTAACATTGATTATACAAAACTAAACGAAACTATTGATACTATTTTTAATGATAGAAATCAAACACGCTCAGTAGTAGTGGTATATAAAGACAAGATTATTTTTGAAAAATATGATACTGGTTTTACCAAAGAATCGAAGCAGTTAGGTTGGTCTATGACCAAAAGTATTACAGGAACATTGTTCGGGATTTTAAAATGTCAAGGGAAAGTTGATGTTCAAGAAGACAACTTATTTTCTGAATGGAAAAATGACGACCGTAAAAACATTACAATTCATAATTTATTACAAATGAATTCCGGTTTGGAATGGGAAGAAGATTATAATACCATTTCTGATGTTACTAAAATGTTGTTTTTAGAAAAAGACATGACCAAAGTTCAAGTAAACAAACCATTGGTAGGAAAACCAAACGAAACTTGGAATTATTCTTCTGGAACGTCTAATTTGTTATCGGGTATTTTACGAACAAAATTCAACACACACCAAGAGTATCTTGATTTTTGGTATAGTGGTTTGATTGATAAAATAGGCATGAACTCAATGATTGTTGAAACGGATATGAGTAACCACTTTGTAGGCTCTTCATACGCCTGGGCAACGGCAAGAGATTGGGCTAAACTTGGTTTGTTATACTTACATAACGGAGAGTGGAACGGAGAACATTTGTTTGATAAAGACTGGGTAAACTACGCTACAACGCCTACTCCAACTTCTGATGGTTGGTATGGGGCACAAATTTGGTTAAATGCTGGTGGGCGTTATCCTGATGCTCCAAAAAATATGTTTTCTTTTAACGGATATAAAGGTCAAAATGTATTTATTTTGCCTAGTCAAGATTTGGTTGTAGTTCGTACAGGACTTACCAAAAACGCAGACGTAAATACCTTGTTAAAAGGAATTATAAATTCTATTAAAAATTAAACCATGAATCCATTTTATTATGTGCTTTCTATAAACGGATTGCTTTTTTTATTCAGTATTATTTTTCATTTTTTTCCACCTAAAAAAATCAATGCTATTTATGGGTATCGTACTAATAAAACTATGAAAAATGATACTATTTGGCAATTTGCCAATACTTTTTTCACCAAAGAGTTTATGAAGTATTCAGCAATTTCGTTAGTTGCTGCTTTGGTTTTAGCCTTTATATCAAAAGAATTAACATGGCAACCTATGGCAATTATGTTATTATCATTAGCTGTATCGGTTGTTAAAACCGAACAAGAAATAAATAAGAACTTTGATGGGGATGGAAATAGGAAGTAAAACTCATCAAGACGTTTTAACCAAAAGACCTTGATGTTTTTGTAAAAACATCAAGGTCTTTTTTTCAACTCATATGTGTCTTTTGTAGAAACCTCCTCTGCAAATTACTTTTTATACTCTTCTTTAAGCAGTGTAATATCATCAATAATTTTCTGCATATTTTCTTT
Source organism: Tenacibaculum mesophilum (assembly GCF_003867075.1). NCBI lineage: Bacteria > Pseudomonadati > Bacteroidota > Flavobacteriia > Flavobacteriales > Flavobacteriaceae > Tenacibaculum > Tenacibaculum mesophilum. The sequence goes on from NZ_CP032544.1 coordinate 2,223,060, forward strand.
TTTAGTTCCATCATACGAACCTCTTATGCGTCCTTCTTTATCAATTAACACAAAATTCTCTGTGTGAACCCAATCACTTTCTCCGCCATCACCTTCATCCAATACAGCAAAATAGTGTTTACGTGCTAAGTTGTAAATATGTTTCTTCTTTCCTGTAGTTACATTCCATTTTCCATCAATCACCCCTTTTTCAGTAGCGTACTTTCGTAATTGTGGAACGCTATCCATTACTGGAGTCACGGAGTGTGATAAAAACATGATGTCGTCATCATTTTTATAATGCTCTTGCAACTCACTCATATTATACGCCATCGCAATACAAATAGTTTGACAACGGGTAAAAAAGAAATCGGCTATATAAATCTTTCCTTTATAATCAGCATTCGTAATCGTATCTCCATTCTGGTTAATTAAGGAAAACTCACCTACTCTATGGTTTTTTGTTCTGTTTCTTACAGAACTATCCACCAATTTAGGGTTAATATCAGCAGGGTTATAAATAGGCAGTTTGTTATCAACTTTTACCAAATGATAAAAAACAGGAACTCCAATAGCACAAAAAACTAAAATAAAAATTAAGGTGCTTTTTGATTTTTTAAAGAATTTAATATCCACAGTACTAAAATTTTCTACAAAAATACGACTAAAAACAGCGTTTATAAACCACTATCCTAAAAACTTTGTTAAAACCAAAGGCTAACTTACGTGCAAACTTTTACAACTGTTGTTAAAAACGTACATTTGTCAGATTTTAAATTTAGACGAACACCATTTATGGAGATTTTAATAAAAGCATCACAGTTTATTTTAAGCTTATCGCTCTTAATCGTTTTGCACGAATTAGGACACTTTATTCCTGCCAAATTATTCAAAACCCGAGTAGAAAAATTCTATCTGTTTTTCGATTATAAATTCTCTTTATTTAAAAAGAAAGTAGGAGAAACTGTTTATGGTATTGGTTGGATTCCGTTAGGAGGTTATGTGAAGATTGCGGGAATGATTGATGAGAGCATGGATACTGAACAAATGCAAAAACCTGCGCAACCTTGGGAATTTCGTTCTAAACCTGCATGGCAACGTTTAATTATTATGTTAGGTGGTGTTATTGTAAACTTTATACTAGGTATTTTAATTTATATATGTTTAATGTGGGCTTATGGTGAGAAATACTTACCGAATGAAAGCTTAAAAGATGGAGTTTGGGTTCAAGATCAATTAGGAAAAGATTTAGGTTTAGAAACAGGAGATAAAATCTTAACTATTGACGGACAAAAAATTGAGAAGTTTGGAGAGCTTCCTTTAGAGTTCATCAATGGTACTAATTACACAATAGAAAGAAACGGAACTGTTCTTGAAAAAGAAATTCCTACAGATTTTATCTCGAAATTAGTTGACAGAGGCAAAGATGCTGGAGCTTTTATAATGTACAGGCAACCTTTTGTAATTGGACAAGTTCCTGAAGACTCTCCAAATAGTAAAAGTGAGTTACAAAAGAAAGATATTATAACCGCTATTGATGGCGTTTCTACTCCTTATTTTGATCAAGTTCAAGTAATTTTAGAAAGTAAAAAAGGACAGGAAATAAATGTTACTGTTAAACGAAATAGCCAAAACATTACTATTCCTGCTAAAGTTTCTGACGAAGGAAAACTAGGAATTTATGCTACAAGCTTACCTTTAACAGATTTAGAAAAACTAGGGTATTACAATTTAGCTGAAAGAACCTATTCTTTTGGAGAGGCTATTCCAGCTGGTACAAATAAAGCTTGGACAACCTTAACCAACTATATTAAGCAAATGAAAAAGATTTTAAATCCTAGTACAGGTGCTTACAAAGGTTTAGGTGGATTTATTTCTATTGGAAGTATATTCCCTTCAGAGTTTAGCTGGCAAACATTTTGGAGTATCACCGCATTCTTATCTATCATGTTAGGATTTATGAACTTATTACCAATTCCTGCCTTAGACGGTGGTCACGTGGTATTTACCTTATGGGAAATGATTACTGGTAAAAAACCAGGTGATAAGTTCTTAGAATATGCTCAAATTACAGGATTTATCTTATTAATTGCCTTATTATTATTTGCCAACGGAAACGATATATTTAGGTTATTCAAATAACCTATAAGCAATACAAACTAAAAAAGCATCGTACTGAGTAGTACGATGCTTTTTTAGTTTATGCTATTTTTAACTTGGCTTCTACTTATTTAAATTCTCTGCTGCGCGACGTTCTAATTCTTCTTGAAATTCTTCCATAACAGGTTTTACAGTGCTTTCTGGTATATCTGCTACCTTTATATACATTAACCCATCAATAGCGTTATTAAACTTCGGATCTACATTAAATGCAACTAAACGAGCATTCTGTTTTACGTACTTCTTAATCAATACCGGAATACGTAATTCTCCTGGCTCCAATTCGTCTATAATTTTATCAAATTTTTGCATATCAGCCTCAGTAGCATCAAATACAAAATCTTTATCAGCATCTTTTAATTTCACCTTGAATTCTTTCTTAGGGTGAATATATTGTGCTACATACGGATCGTAATAATGAGATTTCATAAACTCAATCATTAACGATTTTGAGAATTCAGAAAACTGATTACTTATGCTTACTCCTCCCATTAAATATTTATGTTCTGGGTAACGTAATGTAACATGTACAATCCCTTTCCACAATAAAAATAATGGCATTGGTTTTTGTTGATATTCTTTAATAATAAAGGCACGTCCCATTTCAATGGTTTTTTCCATCATTGGATACAATTCTGGCTCTATTCTAAATAATGTTTGAATATAAAAACCATTTATTCCGTGTTTCTTAAAAATATCTTTTCCTAAGCCCATTCTATAGGCTCCAACCAATCTGTTTTGTTGGTCATCCCATAAAAATAAGTGGTGATAATATTTATCAAACCTATCTAAATCAATAGGTTTATTTGTTCCTTCTCCTACTTCTCTAAAGGTAATTTCACGTAAGCGCCCTATTTCATGTAAAATATTTGGTATCTCTTTTGCACTTGCAAAAAACACCTCGTAGTTCTTACTCTGTAATAATCTACTTCCTTTTTCTCGTAAAGCGTCAACTTCTTTTACAAATAACTCTGGTGATTTTTGAGAAGTGATTTTTTTGGCTTTCTTCGGAATTTTTAAATTGTGTGTTGACAATATTTTCGGAGATGCTTTCTCATACGGATTCGCCAACATATACGTTTTTCTACGTAAAAACTGGTAAAAATCAGGTATTTCAGTAAATGAATCTTGGTCTTTTACTGAAATTGGTTTACCAATTCTTACTTTGATAACTCTATTTTTCTGAGATAATAATTCTGACGGAAGCTTTGCAGTTCTTAGCGTATCACTAATCTTAGACAATGTGTAAAACAACTGACTATTTTTAGCGTGAAAGTAAATAGGAATAACAGGTACTTTCGCTTTTTTTATCAAGCGTACAGCCCCTTGCTCCCATTCTTTATCAACCATTAATTTTCCATCACGATACGTAGATACTTCTCCTGCTGGAAAAAGCCCTAACGGCTTTCCTTCTCTTAAATGTAATAAGGCATTTTTAATTCCTGCTACACTCGATTTAGCATCCTTATGATTCTCAAAAGGATTTACTGGCATTACATAAGGCTTTAAAGGCTCTATTCTGTGCAATAAAAAGTTCGCTATAATCTTGTAATCAGCTCTGTGCTCTAATAAGAGTTTTAATAATAAAATACCATCTATCCCTCCAAGCGGATGGTTAGAAATTGTTATAAAAGGTCCTTCCTTAGGAATACGTTTTAAATCTTCTTCAGGAATTTCAAACTCTATTTGAAACTCATCAAGCAAACCATTTAAAAAAGGTAAATCTTTTTTGTGCTTGTGCTTGTTATAAATTTCATTGGCGGTAGAAATTCGCAAAACTTTCATCAGCAACCAACCTGAAAACGTTCCGAAAACGCCGAACTTGTCGGCTCCTATTGCTTTTGCAACTTCTTTAGGTGTTACTAATCCCATACATAGTTATCAATTGACATAACTGCAAATATAATCGATTTTTTGCAAGCTTTACATGTTTTCTTGAATCACTAACTGTGCTGTTTCAGTATTTATTTGACGAATGATTGATTTTCCTCGCTTTCTTATCGTTTTTATCGCTTCATCATTAAAATGACGAATTGTGTATAAAGTAGTATCCTTATAAGCTCTTATTTTATAAGCCCCTTTTAAATCGTTGTAAAAATTCTCAAAATTATTGTACTTATCTTCTATACAAACAGAAAAACTGATCGCTGAATTTTGAATTAAGTTTACTTTTAAATTATAGTCGTGTAACTTCTTAAAAACATCACTAATATTATCTTCTACCATAAAAGAGAAATCTTTTGCTGAAATTGCTACTAAAATTTGATTTTTCTTTACGATAAAACAAGGAACTTCTGGTGTTATTTTTTTCCCTCTCCCAACACATGTTCCTAATTTTGTAACATCTTCAAACGAACGCACATATAATGGGATGTTCTTTTGTTCTAAAGGTTGAATTGTTTTTGGGTGAATTACCGAGGCTCCATAAAAAGCCATTTCAATAGCTTCAGTATACGAAATTTCTTGTAACAAAGCTGTTTCTGAAAACACTCTAGGGTCTGCATTTAATACTCCTTGTACATCTTTCCAAATAGTAACACTATCAGCATCCAAACAATAGGCAAAAATACCTGCGGTATAATCAGATCCTTCTCTTCCTAACGTTGTTGTTTCTGTACCAAACCCTCCTAAAAATCCTTGTGTAATATTTAATTTAGATACATCTACTTTTTCTTGAATTTGTTGTTGTGTCTGCTCCCAATTAATTTTAGCATCACGATAAGTACCGTCAGTTTTTATGTACTCTCTTACATCTAACCATTGGTTCTCTACTCCTATTTCAGATAAATAAGCACTTACTATAGTGGTAGATAATAACTCTCCAAAACCAACCATTTGATCATACACATAATTATAATCTTTAGAAGTGTTTCGAGCCATGAAACCACTCAATTCACCAAATAAATGATTTACTTTATTATATAATTCATGGTTTGTGCTGAACAAATTGTTCAACATTTTTTGATGGAAGTCTTCTACAAAGCTCAAAGAATCTTTAAGGCTTTCCTTTTTATAGAAATAATCATCAACCACTTGCTCAAAAGCATTGGTCATTTTTCCCATGGCAGAAATTACAACTAACGTATTTTCTGTGCCTTCATGTTGCAATACTTTTGCAACATTTTTTACTCCATTCGCATCTTTTACTGATGCTCCTCCAAACTTAAATATTCTCATTACAAAATTGTTCTAAGCTTTGTTCATTCATATGACATACTCTCCACTCATCATATACCGTTGCGCCTGTACTTTTGTAAAAATCAACAGCCCCTGTATTCCAATCTAATACTTCCCACGCCACTCTTTTACAATTGTTTTTATGTGCATAATTCATAACAGCACTATACAATGCTTTTCCTGCTCCAATACCTCTTTTAGATTGCGTTACCATTAGATCTTCTAAATGAATTGCTTTTCCTTTCCATGTAGAATAGCGTTCATAAAACAACGCCATACCTATAATCTTATTATCTTCTTCAGCTACAAAGGTTTTAAACTTCGGTTTTTCAGAAAAACCATCTTTAATAATGTCTTCTACCGTAATTTTAACCGCGTTGGGTTCCTTCTCAAAAACAGCTAATTCGACGATTAAATCTAATATAGCTTGAGCATCTTTTTGCTCTCCAGGTCTGATAATAAAACTCATTTCTTACTTTTTTTGGTAAAGATACTTCTCTTAAAACTTTCTGATAAAACAAATGAAAAATTAAAACACATCATATTTTTTTGTTGAAAATTTTAAAATACTAAATAAAAGTTGGCATCTTTGTACGCACAACACAAAAATTTGACATGAGTAACAAGCATATGACGCTGGGTGAGTTTATCATCAGCAAACAAAAAGACTTTAAATATTCTTCTGGTGAATTATCTCGCTTAATAAATTCTATCCGTTTAGCTGCTAAAGTAGTAAACCATGAAATTAGAAAAGCTGGATTGGTTGATATTACTGGAGCTGCTGGTGACATTAATGTACAAGGTGAAGCACAACAAAAACTAGATGTTTTAGCGAACGATTTATTTAAGCAAACATTGATTAATCGTGAAATTGTTTGTGGTATTGCTAGTGAAGAAGAAGACGACTTTGTTGTAGTTGAAGGTCAAAACAAAGCCAACGAAAATAAATATGTGTTGTTAATGGATCCTTTAGATGGGTCATCTAACATTGATGTAAATGTTTCTGTAGGAACTATTTTTTCTATTTACAGAAGAATTTCTCCTGTTGGAACTCCTGTTACCAAAGAAGATTTCTTACAAAAAGGTAGTGAGCAAGTAGCCGCTGGTTATGTAGCTTACGGCACCTCAACTATGTTAGTTTTTACTACTGGTAATGGAGTGAATGGATTTACGTTAAATCCTGCTATTGGTACTTTTTACTTATCGCACCCTAACATGAATTATCCTGAAATTGGTAGAATTTACTCAGTAAGTGAAGGGTATTTCACACATTTCCAAGAAGGAATGAAACGTTTCTTAATTCACTGTAAAGAATTAAACGAAGCAGATAACCGTCCGTATACAGCACGTTATATTGGCTCGTTAGTTTCAGATTTTCATAGAAATATGATAAAAGGTGGTGTATATATTTATCCTGCTACTGCTATAACACCAAAAGGAAAGTTACGTTTATTATACGAATGTAATCCTATGGCGTTTATTTGTGAGCAAGCAGGTGGTAAAGCTTCTGATGGGTTTACTCGTATTTTAGATATTAAACCTACCGAGTTACATCAACGTGTACCTTTTTATTGTGGAAGTATACAAATGGTTGAAAAAGCGGAAGAGTTTATGACTAAATTTTCATCTGATGATAAACCAGTATACTAAAGAATAGTTATTATTTATACTCAAATAAATTATCCATAAGGCAAACAGTTGTTTGCCTTATTTTTTTGGGTTAAATTTACATTCGGAAAAACGAAAAAATTAATCTATTAAAAAACAAATAATTATGGCTTTTAACTTACCAGAATTAGGATACGCTTACGACGCTTTAGAACCACATATAGATGCTAGAACTATGGAAATTCACCATAGCAAGCACCACAACGGATATACTACTAAATTAAATGCTGCTATTGAAGGTACTGATTTAGAAGGAAAATCTATCGAAGATATTTTAACTAACTTAGACATGAACAACGCTGGTGTTCGTAATAACGGAGGTGGATTTTATAACCACTCTTTATTCTGGACAGTAATGAACCCAGAAGATAGAGGTTATTTATCTGGAGAATTAAAAGATGCTATCGAAGCTGAGTTTGGTTCAAAAGAAGCTTTTATCGATGCTTTTTCTAAAGCAGCTGCGACACAATTTGGTTCAGGATGGGCTTGGTTATGTGTACACAAAGGAGGAAAAATAGAAGTTTGCTCTACTCCTAACCAAGACAACCCATTAATGCCTGGTGTTACTTGTGGCGGAACTCCTATCTTAGGATTAGACGTTTGGGAACACGCTTATTACTTAAACTACCAAAACCGTCGTCCTGATTATATCGAAGCTTTCTTTAAAGTAATCAACTGGAACGAAGTAGAAAGAAGATATGCAGCTGCTAAATAATTTTAGCTTTTGCAATAAATAAAAAAGACCTGCAAAATGCAGGTCTTTTTTTTATGATACTTTTTGATATCGAAAACTTTTTGTTCTTTCTTCAAAACTAGCTTGTTCTATTGGTAATACTGCATTTTCAAATAATTCTAGTAAATCTTCGGAGTGTTTTGCTGTAGATAATTTTATCAAATCAAAATACACGAAAGAGCTCCAAAGTATCGCTTTCAATTCTGTTTTCTCTTCATTCCACATACGTATTTCAACTAACAAATTTCTTTCTCCATAATTAAGTAACTGAGAATCTATTGTTACTGTTTCCATTAAGGTTGCTGGTTTTAAATAAGCTATTTGATGTGAACCTACCACCCAGCTCTTTCCTCTTTCTTTTCCGTGTTGGTATATATCCAAATTATAATTAGCTATTAATTGATCTTCTCTAGCATTGATAAGGTAATTAAAATAAGATGCATTATTTAAATGATTAAAAGGATCGCAATCTTGAAATCTGATTTTTGTTTTACTTTCTAAAATTTTTGGTATTTCCATGGTATTAAGTTTGAAATATACCATTCGGTATATTTTTGGTTAAAAAAATAGTTATTTCTGTAATTCTTGTTTTATAATTTGTTGTAGTACTGTAGATACATCTTTTAAGTAACAGTCATCTTTCATTATATGTGTCATATATACCGCTCCTTCAATCATGTAAAAAAAGCGTTTAGCATATAACATACTATCTATTGAATTTTTAATCTCATTGGCTTCTTTTGCTTTTTCAATGAGTATAGAAAACTGTTCTAAAATTCTGTGATTGTACGATTGAACCAGTTGAGCAATTACCTTATTTTGATTATTAGCATCTACACCGATGTTTAAAATAGGGCAACCGCCAAATTGCTTATTATATTCATAATAACCTTCATAAAAAAGTGCCACATTAAGTAACATTTCTATAGGTGTCTCACCCTTATTAACAGTTTCATTAAGGTCTTTTAGTACTTTTCTTACTGAAAACTTAAACGATTCTATGGCTAACTCTTCTTTGTTTTCAAAATGTCCGTAAATGGCTCCTTTAGTCAAACCTGTAGCCTCTGTAATTTTAGATAAGCTCATAGCTGCATAGCCATTCTTATTAAAAATAGGAGCTACTGTTTCTATTATAAAAGCCTTTGTTCTTTCAGATTTAGACATTTTTTAAAAAAGTTTGAGATACAAATATACACAAAATATACCGAACGGTATATTTTATACTCTGTAACATAAAAAACCGAAGGTTTGATGCTTCGATTTTTTACATTTTTATTCTTGATTGTCTTATTTATTTAGAAAGCGCTTGTTCTAAATCTGCTAATAAATCCTCTATATCCTCTACTCCAACACTTAAACGAATTAAAGAATCAGTAATTCCTATTTTCAAACGTTCCTCTTCAGGAATGGATGCATGTGTCATGCTTACTGGATGACTTACCAAACTTTCAACACCGCCTAACGATTCTGCTAACGTAAATAGTTGAGTGTTTTCTAAAAAAGTTAAAGCAGCTTGTTTACTCTCATCTTTCAATCTGAAAGAAACCATGCCTCCAAAATCATCCATTTGCTTTTTGGCAACTTCATGATTAGGGTGACTTTTCAGCCCAGGATAAAATACTTCGCTTACTTTTGGGTGCTTTACTAAAAACTCAGCGACAGCTTTTCCATTTTCACTATGACGTTGCATACGTAAATGCAACGTTTTTATTCCTCGAAGCGCTAAAAACGAATCCATAGGTCCTGCAATAGCTCCTGCTGCAAACTGAATAAAATGTAATTGTTCTGCAAGTTTAACATCCTTTACCATTAAAGCTCCCATCACCAAATCAGAATGCCCTCCTAAATATTTTGTTGCCGAATGCATCACTATATCAACTCCCAAATCTAACGGACGCTGTAAATAAGGGGTTGCAAACGTGTTATCAACCGCAACTACAATAGATGTTTTTATATTTTTTACTGCTTTGGTAATTTCCTCAATATCCGCAATTTTCATTAGCGGATTGGTCGGTGTTTCTATCCAAATGAGTTTTGTTTTTTCAGAAATAGCATTGGTTACATTCGTAACCTCATTCATATCCACATACCGAAATTTCAATCCATATTTTTCAAACATGTTCGTAAACATTCGATATGTTCCTCCGTAAATATCATCTCCTGCAATTACCTCATCACCTGAATTTAACGTTCTCAACACACAATCTATCGCCGATAAACCAGAAGAAAAAGCAAATCCGTGTGTTCCGTTTTCAAGAGTAGCAAACGCACTTTCTAAAGCAGTACGCGTTGGATTAGCTGAACGTGAATACGCATATCCTTTGTTAACACCTGGACTCGACTGTGCGTAGGTTGATGTTTGAAATATAGGAGGCATTACTGCACCTGTAGCTTCTTCAGGTTTTTGACCTCCATGTATTGTTTTCGTATTGAATTTCATGCTTTGACATTTTTTTCACCTGAATGTATACCTGTCTCGTTAGGTTTACACCAATTTGGTCAAATTCATAATAATACCTAAATGCATACCTTCGTGTAAATTATTAAAAGCCATAGCGCTTTCAAAAGAATCTATCACAAAACCTGTACTGGTTTCGTATTCTTCATACGTTTTAAAAATTCCTGCTTCAAAATCTTCTTCTAAAGTATCTGGTAATCCAATTAACAGTTCTTTTACTTCTTCAAATTCTTCTTCAGTAAAATCTTTGGTAGGAAATGTTCCTTTTCTGTATCCTTCAATTAACTCATCAGGTGCTAAGCAATCCAATCCAGACATTTTATAATGCAATAGTTGCTGTGTAACCACTAAGTGTGCTACATTCCAAGCAATGTTGTTATTAAATCCTTCTGGAATTATATGTAATTGTTCATGCGATAAACCTTCTATTCTTTTTAAAACTAACGTTCTCGATTTTTTTAAAACTTCAAATTGTTTGTTCATTTTTCTAGTTATTTTAGCTATTTCAAAGATACCTATTTAGCCATGAAAACCTACAATGAGTGTTTGTTATTTAATGGTTAAAACTAAACTATAGCTAATACAATAAAAACGTAAACAGATGAAAAAAGTTTATTTTTTACAAACTTGTGATACTTGTCGAAGAATTTTAAAAGAAGTAAATATTGACGGATTTGAAAAGCAAGAAATAAAAACCAACCCAATTACAGTTGCTCAGCTGGAATCAATGCGCGAGTTAACAGACAGCTACGAAAGTTTATTTAATAAACGTGCTAAACTGTATCGAGAAATGGATTTAAAGAATCAAAATTTAACGGAAGCTGATTACAAACAGTATATTTTAGATGAATATACATTTTTAAAACGCCCAGTTTTTATTGTTGATGACCAAATTTTTATTGGAAATAGTAAAAAAGTAGTAGAGAACCTAAAAGAACTTGTGGGTTAAATAACAAAAAACTCCGACTGTAAAATGTCGGGGTTTTCTATAATGCTACTTTATATACTTCCCTTCGACTACGCTCAGGGAACATAGAAGTCTTCTAATTTGAAGCTATACTTTTATTTTTTGTAGATGCTTCTACCATAGCAGATAATTCATCCATGGTAAGGTTGGTTTTAATTCCTAATAATACCATTTCGTCACTTTTATCATGAACATTGACGATAATTTCTTTAATACGGTCTTTTCTTTCTCTAAAATACACCGTTACCCTTTCCTTACCGTCTTTTACTCTTACTAAAGTTTTCAATTTATTTCTTCGTGCAAACTTTTTAAAATCTTTTTGTACTGAAGCCATGTTGTTATTGAACACCATAATTTTATAGTTTTTAGATTTCTTTAAGAAAACTCCAAACTCATCAGTATCTTCATCAGAGATGAACATATTGGCAAAAAAACTAGGAATATTTAAAGATACCTCTGCTCTATCTTTATTAGATTGATAAAATGTTTTAAAGTTTTCTTTTTGCGCAAAAGAACTTAACACAAAAAAGCAGAAAAAGATGGTTGCAATTCGTTTCATAATAATAGTGTTTTAATTGAAGACGACTATTGTATGAATTTGTTACAAACAAAAAAGCCTTAACTTATTCAGTTAAGACTTTTTAGTTGGCCCACAAGGACTCGAACCTTGAATATCGGTACCAAAAACCGGTGTGTTACCATTACACCATGGGCCAATGTTTACAGTGCAAATATAAAAACAAAGTTTTATATTTAGAAATCATTAAACACTTTTTATAAAAAAATCCTCACGAAACTCGTAAGGATTTTGTTGGCCTACAAGGACTCGAACCTTGAATATCGGTACCAAAAACCGGTGTGTTACCATTACACCATAGGCCAATTGCTTATTGCGGGTGCAAATATAGAACAAAATTATATTTCAGCAAATTTTTTATGCTTTTTTTCGTTTACTTCTTTTTCAACCTCAAAAATTTCATTTAACAGAACTTTATATAAGTCGCTATTTTAGAGAAACTGTTAAAATTATATTTTTGTTTTCAACGAAAAAATCATTAGTAATTAATACATTCGTACTTTATATCTAGACAAAAAACTATGACTGAGTTTAACTATAAAAAGTGGAACATCATTTTAGGATGGGTTTCGTTTGCAGTAGCGTTAATCACTTATACCTTAACTCTTGAACCCACAGTGAGTTCATGGGATTGTGGAGAATATATCGCAACTGCTGTAAATTTAGAAGTTGGACACCCTCCTGGTGCTCCTTTATTTCAAATGTTAGGTGCTTTTTTCGCTATGTTTACTAGTGACCCTAGTCAGTTGGCAAAAATGGTCAACTTTATGTCTGGATTGGCAAGTGCTTTTACTATCCTTTTCATGTTTTGGACAATTACCAATTTAGCTAGAAGAATGGCTATAAAAAACGGAAAACTGGGCAATAATGAAGCTATTGCTGTATTAGGAAGCGGATTAGTAGGTGCTTTAGCGTATACTTTTTCAGATAGTTTTTGGTTTAGTGCTGTTGAAGGGGAAGTGTATGCTATGTCTTCTTTCTTAATGGCGCTACTATTTTGGTTAGGGTTACGATGGGAAAGTGAATTAAATACTCCTAGAGGAAATAAATGGTTGGTATTGATAAGTTTTGTAGTTGGATTATCTTTTGGAGTTCACATATTATCCTTATTAGTAATTCCATCAATTGTTTTGGTATATTTCTTCAAAACATATAAGGATATCAACATCAAAACAACTGCAATTGCTACACTAGTTGCAATATTAGTTTTAGCGTTTGTGTTTAAGTTTTTATTCCCTTTCACTTTAAAATTCTTTAGTGTTGCTGAGTTATTCTTTATCAACCAAGTAGGACTACCTTATAATTCAGGAACTATTATAGCTGGAATTGTTTTAATAGCTTTATTCTTTTACGGATTAAAATATACACGTAAAAAGAACTTAGTTACTGCAAATACTTTAGTGCTTTCAGTATTATTCATAATGATTGGTTTCTCGTCTTGGTTAATGTTACCAATACGTGCGAATGCTGATACCATTATTAACGAGAACAACCCATCAAGTGCGCGTGAACTACTAGCATACTACAATCGTGAACAATATGGTGATGCAAATGTTTTTTATGATAATTACTATTCTGTAGCTTATGATAGAGAACAAGATGCCGACAATCCTTATAAAGACGATAAACCTAAGTACGAAAAAATAGATGGCAAGTATGTTATTGTAAACAGGTACAAAAATGTACTTCCTAATTACTCAAGCAAACACAAAGGGTTTATTCCTCGTATGGTAAATCCTGCTTCTGAACAACAATACAAAAGTATTGCTGGAATTCCTGCTCGAAGTAAAAGACGTCCAACGTTTTTAGAAAACATAAAATTCATGGTTGATTTTCAATTTGGATATATGTACGGGCGTTATTTTATGTGGAACTTTGTAGGTCGTCAAAACGATATTCAAGGACATCTAGATATTGAAAATGGAAACTGGTTAAGCGGTATTGATTTTATTGATGAGGCTCGCTTAGGCTCACAACAAAACTTACCTGATGATATTAAAAACAATAAGGGACGTAACACTTACTTCTTTTTACCTTTTATTTTAGGGCTTATTGGTTTGTTATATCAACTCAATAGAGATAAGAAGAATTTTTATGTGTTAACACTGTTCTTTTTATTCACAGGATTAGCTATCATATTTTACACGAACCCAAAACCTTTTGAACCTCGTGAACGTGATTATGCGGTAGTTGGTTCCTTTTATGTATTTGCTATTTGGATTGGTTTTGGAGTACTTGCCCTTTATGATTACTTTAAAAAGTATGCTCCTAAAAAGGTAGTTGCAATTGCTGTTTCAGTGGTTTCATTACTAGCTGTCCCTGCTTTAATGGGCTTCCAAAATTGGGATGATCACGATAGAGCTGACCGTTATTTAGCACAGCTAAATGCACAAACCTATCTAGAAAGTTGTGACCCGAATGCGATTATCTTTACTATTGGAGACAATGACACTTTCCCTCTTTGGTACATGCAACAAGTAGAAGGTGTTCGCAGAGATATTAAAATAGTAAACACAAGTCTTTTTCAAACAGATTGGTACATCGATCAAATGAAAAAGAAAACCTATGATGCTGACCCTATTCCATCACAGTTAACACACGATCAGTACAAGTATGGAACCTTGGATATGGCATACTACTACCCACTTCCACAGTTAAAAGATTCTTTACTTAATATAAAAGATTTTATGCGTTGGATAGCTAGTGATAATGATGCCACTTATTTAGACGCAGGAGATGGCGCTAAGGAAAAATTTTATCCAACCAACAGAATTCGTATTCCTGTTAACAAAGAAAATGCTTTAAAAACTGGATTAGTAGCACAAAAAGATGCTGATAAAATGGTAGATTATATTGACATTACTGTTGATGATAGAGGTTTATCTAAAGCAAGACTTTTAATGCTAGACATTTTAAATAATTTCGACTGGAAGCGACCTATTTACTTTACTGGTGGTGCAAATGCTGATGAAGAATACATTTGGCTAAAAGATTACTTACAATTAGATGGAATGGCGTACAAATTAGTACCTATAAAAACATCTAATAAAGGGCGAACAATTTTTGACATGGGACGCATAGATCCTGAAAAAATGTATAACAATGTTAAAAAATGGGATTGGAAAACAATCAATAACGGAGAAATTTACCTAGATGAGCAAAGTAAGCGTAACGCAATTTCATTACGTAATAACTTAATTCGTTTATCTGAAGAATTCTTACAAAAAGGAGATTCTGTAAATGCAAAAGACGTGTTAGATTTATCGTTACACAAAATGCCTATTAAAGATTTTGATCACTACAATTTCTCTTTAGGCTATCCAGAATTGTATTATCGTATTGGTGATATTAATAAAGCTAGAGAAACTGCCGAAACCTTAGCTGATATTTTCCAACAGAAGTTAAAGTATTATAGCACATTTAATACTCAGGACATTGATTTAATCATCGATAATTTAGAAACAACTCTGTACATGTATCAAAACTTAGTTCAGCAAATTACTCGATATGACAAAGATGAAGATTATGGTAAAAAGTTTTTTGAAGATTATATAACACATGCTCGTCTATTTAGTCATTTAATGCCTGAAGAAGAGCCTGAGCTTCCGCAAGAACTCGATACTATTAAGCCTTAATTTAATGAGGTTATATTTTATAAAGACACCACGTATACTTAAACGTTTATTCGCTAAATATACGTGGTCTTTTTTTTCTACTCAAAAAGAAATATTTCTAACCTTTGATGATGGACCTATTCCAAAAGTAACAGAATTTGTACTTGACCAACTTCACCTATTCAATGCAAAAGCTACTTTTTTTTGTATTGGTGATAATATTCGAAAATACCCCGCTGTTTTTTCAAGAATTGTTAATGAAGGACATTCGGTAGGAAACCACACTTTTAATCATTTAAACGGCTGGAAAAACAGCAATACAACTTATATTAACAACATAAACAAATGCGAAAACTTATTATCGCATCAAAAAACAAAACTATTTCGCCCTCCTTACGGAAAAATAAAAAGAAAACAAGCCAAACAACTTCTTGCAAAACTATTTCGCCCTCCTTACGGAAAAATAAAAAGAAAACAAGCCAAACAACTTCTTGCTAATGGTTATAAAATTATTATGTGGGATGTATTGTCAGCAGATTTTGACCCGACTATTACTAAAGAAAAATGTTTACAAAATGTACTCAGAAATGTAGAAAATGGGAGTATTATCGTTTTTCACGATAGTATAAAAGCTAGCGACAAGTTATATTATGTGCTTCCAAAAGTTCTAGAAGAATTTTCGTTACAAGGTTATAAGTTTAAGGCAATTTCTTAAACAAACTGCTGAACTAAGCCTATTAACGTATTAGCGTCTTGCTCTCCAGTTTGGCGCCATTTCATCTCTCCATTTTTATAAATCATAAAAGTTGGATTTCCTTTAACACGTAAGGCATCTGCAAGAATTTCATTCTTGTTAATATCTATTTTAATCACCTTGGCTTTGTCTCCTAATGCAGCAGCTACATCACGAAGTGTATCTAAACTAGGTTCTAGTTCACTCCAATCTGCATAAAAATCGATTAACACAGGTTTGTTAATGCTTATAATTTCACCAAACTTTGTCATCTTTTGCATAAGTTTTATCAGTAAAGTGCCTAAAATTACTAATTTTTTGTTAGGTAATTATTATGATAATCTTAAAAATACTGAAAAATCAAGCTTTTTTTAGCTCAATTACGGTAATTTCAGGCCAAATCCCTACTCTACCAGGAAAGGCATGGTAACCAAACCCTCTATTCACATTGATGTACCTATTAAACTCTTTATATAACCCTGCCCATTGTTTATAAACATATTTTGATGGGCTCCATTTTATCCAACCAGGAATTTCAATCCCAAATTGTAAACCATGCGTATGTCCGCTTAAAGTTAAATGATAATTAAAATCGTCTTGTTTTATTTTATATTCCCAATGACTTGGGTCGTGGGACAGTAAAATTTTAAAATCATCTTTACTTACCCCTTCTGATGCTTTTTTAAGATCTCCTGCTTTATTAAAGCCCTTTCCCCAGTTCTCTACTCCAATCAATGCTATTTTTTGTCCGTCTTTTTCAATGTATTTATGCTCATTTAATAATAATTCAAATCCTATTTTTGGATGAATATCTTTTACTGCTTTGAAATTTGCTTTTTTATCTTCTGGAGTTTTCCAATCAGAATAATCACCATAATCATGATTACCTAATACTGAGTATTTTCCAACAGGTGCCTCTAACTTTGAAAAAACAGAAATCCAATCATCCATTTCGTGTGCAAAATTATTTACAATATCTCCCGTAAATAAAATCATGTCAGATTTTTGCTCGTTAATTAAATCTACTCCATATTTAATTTTTTCTTTATTATCAAAACTTCCTGAGTGAATATCAGTAATGTGAGATATAGTAAAACCATCAAAAGCTTCTGGTAAATCTTTAAAACTTAACTGGTATTTAAGCACTTTGTAATTGTATTTTCCTTTAAAAATACCATACAACATACTTGCAAACGGTAGTGCTGCCAGTCCTAAAGCTAGTTTTGATATGAAAGCTCTTCTACCAACCAAGTCTTTGGTTTCTTCTTTAAACAAAAATGAGATTCCTTTTTGAGACCATCTAACCACATCTTCTCCAAACATTAATAAAAAAATCACCACCTTAGGAACTAAAACAAGTAAAAGCATTCCCATTGCCCATTGAAACTCTCTTGTTTGCCCCGAACTCCTATCGTAACCAAAAATCACATAAAAAAAGTGTATGTAAGCTAATACCCCAATTAACAACCATCCATAACGAATAATTTTACTTCTTGTAAGTGTTTTTATTGCTTGAAAAGCATACGCTTCAAACACAATAATTATTGCGGATATTATAATAACTGTTACTAACCAACGAGACATCTATTTCATTTTTAAGGAGAAACAAAGATACTGCGATTCTTAAAATTGATTTTTAACATCTTGTTAAAGTTTTGTAGCTTTACCTCCAAAGTTCATAGAAACGATAGTTTTTCTACTTTTTCTGTAAACAAATCGATATCAACATTTTATTTCAATAGGCTTAAGACTTAACATGGCAAATCAAAAACGACTTTTTTTACTCGACGCGTACGCTTTAATTTTTAGAGGGTATTATGCCTTTATTAAAAACCCACGTATCAACTCTAAAGGGTTAGACACCTCAGCTATTATGGGGTTTACCAACTCTTTACTAGATGTAATAAAGCGTGAAAAGCCAGATTATTTAGCCGTTTGTTTCGACAAAGGAGGAAGTACTGACCGCGTTGAAGCTTTTGAAGATTATAAAGCAAACCGACAAGAAACACCTGAAGCCATTCGTTTAGCTGTGCCTTACATTGAAAAAATATTAGGAGCCATGAACATACCTGCCATTGTAAAAGAAGGGTACGAAGCCGATGATATTATTGGTACGCTGGCTAAAAAAGCTGAGAAAGAAGGACTACACACCTACATGGTAACGCCTGATAAAGATTTTGCCCAACTGGTTTCTGATAATATTTTTATGTACCGCCCACCTCGTATGGGAAATGGATATGAAAAGTGGGGTGTTGAAGAAGTGAAAACTAAGTTTGGTGTGGAAAACCCGTTGCAAGTAATTGACTTTTTGGGAATGATGGGGGATTCTGTTGATAATATCCCTGGATTACCTGGTGTTGGTGAAAAAACAGCCAAGAAGTTTCTTGCTGCTTATGGTAGTATGGAAGGTTTGTTTGAAAACATCCATGAGTTAAAAGGAAAAATGAGAGAAAAGGTAGAAGCTAATCAAGAATTAGGCTTGCTTTCTAAAAAACTAGCAACCATTATGCTAGATGTTCCTGTTGAGTTAGAATTGGATAAATTGGTTTTTGAGCAACCCAATGTTGAAGCTACCAAAGAAATTTTTACTGAATTAGAATTTCGTCGTTTAACGGAAAACTTCTTAAAAACATTTGCTCCTTCTGAAGAAACTACTGCTGTAGTAGAAAAACCTAAAACAACAAAGACTAGTGCCGCAGGTCAATTTGATTTATTTGCAGCTCCTGGTGGTGGAAGTGCTACTAAAGACACAAATATTAATGGCTTTAAAACCATTGAAAACACGAATCATTTCTATCAATTAATAGATACACCTCTTTCAAGAAAATTATTGTTAGAGAAATTAATGCAACAAAATTCTGTGTGTTTTGATACTGAAACAACTGGATTAAAGGCCTTAGAAGTTGAGCTAATTGGAATTGCTTTTTCATGGGAAGCTGGTAAAGGCTATTATGTTTCATTTCCGGAAGATCAAGAAGAAACAAAAGTTATCTTAGAAGAATTTCGTCCATTTTTTGAAGCTGTAAACATTGAAAAGATAGGCCACAATTTAAAATACGATATCAAAGTATTGTCAAATTACAACATGCCTGTAAAAGGGAATTTGTTTGACACCATGATTGCGCATTACCTTATCAATCCTGATATGCGTCATAATATGGATGTACTTGCTGAAACCTACTTAAATTATCAACCAGTTTCTATTACAGAATTGATTGGTAAAAAAGGTAAAAATCAACTTTCAATGCGACAAGTTGAGTTACCAAAACAAACCGAATATGCAGTTGAAGATGCAGACATCACCTATCAATTAAAAGAGCACTTTTCTAAGGAGTTGGAAAGTGGCAATGTTACCAAGTTATTCAACGAAGTAGAAACACCATTAGTTTCTGTATTAACAGCTATGGAAATTGAAGGTATTAATTTAGATACTGACTTCTTAAAAACACTTTCGAAAGCCTTATCTAAAGACATCTCACAACTTGAGCAAAACATATACGAACAAGCCGGTGAAGAATTTAACATTGCATCTCCAAAGCAATTAGGTCCTATCTTATTTGACAAGTTAAAACTAGTTGATAAACCTAAAAAAACTAAAACAGGGCAGTATTCTACAGCAGAAGATGTACTTTCTTATTTAGCGAAAGATCATCAAATAGTTGCTGATATTTTAGAATATCGTCAGTATAAAAAACTACAAAGCACTTATGTTGATGCACTTCCTAATGAAATTAACCCTAAAACTGGGAGAGTACACACAGTATACGCTCAGGCTGTAGCAGCTACAGGACGCTTAAGTTCTAACAATCCGAACTTACAGAACATTCCTATCCGTACAAAACGTGGGCAAGAAGTACGAAAAGCTTTTATTCCGAGAAATGAAGACTATGTATTGCTAGCGGCTGATTACAGTCAAATTGAATTACGAATTATCGCTGCTTTAAGTGAGGAAGAAACCATGATTAAAGCCTTTCAACACGGTGAAGACATTCACGCTTCTACTGCTGCAAAAGTATTTAATGTTCCTATTGAGGAAGTAACCCGCGAGCAACGTAGCAATGCTAAAACTGTAAACTTCGGAATTATTTATGGAGTTTCTGCCTTCGGATTGAGCAATCAAACCGATTTATCTCGTAAAGAGGCAAAAGAGTTGATTGACACCTATTATGCAACCTATCCGAAACTACGAAATTATATTTCTAAGCAGGTAGATTTTGCTCGTGAACACGGATATGTTGAAACCGTTTTACATCGTCGTCGTTATTTAAAAGACATCAATTCTCGTAATGCTATTGTTCGTGGTGCTGCAGAAAGAAATGCTGTGAACGCTCCTATTCAAGGTTCAGCTGCCGACATCATTAAACTTGCCATGATTAATATTTACAAGCGATTTGAACAAGAAAACTTCAAGTCGAAAATGTTACTACAAGTACATGATGAATTGGTTTTTGATGCTCATAAAGATGAATTAGATATTATTAAACCGATTATTAAACAGGAAATGGAAAACGCTTTTAAAATGAGCGTTCCGTTAGATGTTGAAATAGATACAGGAGCAAACTGGTTAGAGGCGCATTAAAGTTTTGTAATTGCCTTTTCTAAAATCTCTTTTACTTGAAGTTTTAAACTTTCAGGTTCAATTATTTTGGCATAATCTGAAAACACAATGTACCACCTTGAAAAACCGTGTTCAACATAGCAAGTCATAAATGTCATTTCCACTTGGTTTCCTTTTACTTTTTCAGAGATAAAACCATGTTGCATTTTACTATTGTTAATATATCGCACCACACTTTTATCAACAGAAATAACAACTTTTGTTTTGGGTGTGTTTTCATACTGGCTTCGGTATTCATCTAACGTAATATGTTCTCTAGTAAAATTATGTTCAGTTGATTTTATCGCTAACATTCTATCGGTTCTAAATTGCCTGTAGTCGCTTCTTAAATGACAAAAAGCCAATACATACCAAAATCCTGATTCGTGATAAATACCCACAGGTTCCACAAAACGTTTAGAAGGTGTTTCTCTATTTACCGCCTGATATTTTAAAAATACCTGCCTTTTTTCAGCAATACTTTCAAACAAGGTTTCAAGTGCATTTGGTAAACTATCGTTGAACAATTTATTTGTAGGGTCCACTAATATTTGTGATTCTAAGGCAGAAATCCAATCTTTTTCACGACCACGCAACACTGATTTTAACTTCATCATAGCAGACTCATAATAATTCCCTAATGATTTATCTACAAACTTCTGCATTAGTTTTTCGGCAGCCACAAAACTTCCTACTTCTTCTCTAGTAAACATAACAGGAGGCAAACGGTACCCTTCCATAATAGAATAACCAACACCAGCCTCACTTATTATGGGCACACCTGATGCTTCAAGGGTTCGTATATCACGATAAATAGTACGTAGGCTCACCTCAAATCTATCAGCCAATTCTTGTGCTTTTACTATACGTTTAGATTGTAACTGAATAAGTATTGCCACAATTCTATCAAAACGTTTTACCGTGTCTAAACTCATAATGCTATAACATATTTCCCAAAGATAGGATTTCAGGCTGAAGTATTTTTTAAATTTTAGCTTCAACATAATAACTATACTTTATACAAAGTAACATACAGTAAGTGACAACCGCTTGTCAATAGTCTTTTTAAGATTTATTTTTTTCTACTGACATAAAGCTGTCACCACCCCATATTAATTTTGATTTCAAATAATAAAAATTACAATTATGGAATCAACAACAAGCACATTATTAGAACAAGTAATTACACCTTCTGAGTTATTAGCACATTGGCAAGGGCATCGAGGTTTAACCCGAAGAACTATTGAAGCTTTTCCTGAGGAAGCCTTTTTTAATTACTCTATAGGAGGTATGCGTACTTTTGCTGATATGGTTATGGAACTTTTAGGTATAGCTGGACCTGGTATTAAAGAAATTGCTACTGGAGAAATTCAAGAATTAATTGAAAGGGTTGACCACGGTAACAAAAAAGCAAAAATTATTGAACTCTGGGACAAGGCTACTGACGAAATAAATACTTATTGGGCACAGATAAAACCAGAGCAGTTTCAACAAAACATTAAAATATTTGGTCAATATGAAGGTACGGTTTGGTCATCAATATTCTATTTTATTGACAACGAAATCCATCATCGCGGACAAGCCTATGTGTATTTGCGCGCTTTAGGTATTGAACCTCCATATTTTTATGAACGTTAATCAAACTAAAATGAAAACAGTTTTGGTATTTAAGACATCCATTACAAAAAACAATGAAATTAAAATTGTTCAACCTACTTTAAATCGTTTGATTACCAAAAATGACCGCTGGAATTTTGACTTAGAAGATTGCGATAATATTCTTCGGGTAGAGACTCAAATGATTAAAGCTGATGCCATTTTAAAAGCAATACAACATTATGGTTTTTATTGTGAAGAATTGTTGTAAAAACAGTAATATTTTCTAGAAACAGTAAAATATAATGTAAATAAGAAACCGAATAAAGAAACTAATTGCTTCTCTATTCGGTTTCTTTACTCTTTCAAGATGATATTATCTATTTTATTACAAATGTTTCGTTTTGTATCCAATTAGCCCTTAGTTTAAATACAGTTTCTAAATAGATAATTTGCTCTGGCTCTTTTCTTAATAAGAAATTTCCAGTATCCCACATACGATTGTTATTTTCATCAACTATAGCTCTAACACTATATTCCTTGGGTTCTAGTAAGATAAATTCTATCTTTTTAGAAGAAGTAAGATACCTTTTTTCTACAACCTTATCTTGACTTAATAATTCAATAATAACAGGATATTCTGTTTCGTTTTTAACATCCAAAACAATACTTCCATAATCTTCCACAGTACGCGTTGTGAATTTATAATCTAACGTATCGTTTGTAGTTTCAAAAACATCAGTTATTCCTTTAGGTAAGCCTTTAAAAATGTATCCATATTTAGGTTTCTTTTCAAACAATACAGCTAGTTTATTAATCGACTGCTTTTGCAATTCAAAAGGTACATCAACAGTATCTTTATCTATCAATGAAAACTTCGATTTATCAAAAGAAACAATTGGGTTATTTGTTTTAATAAACATAGTATCTTTCAGGTTAAGAACTCCACTTACACTAGATGACACAGATAAAGAGTCAATTTTCTTTTTTCTTAAAAACACTGTAACAGTATCTTTAAAATTCTGATTATTTACTATAAAATTCAATGAATCTCTCTCTACAGGTGTATACCAATAATTGAGTGTATCTTTATCTTCCTCAAACTGAGTAAACGACTTGTAATCTTGCGGAACTTCCGATAACAGTTCAATACTCATATCTTCCTGCTTCCCTTCAAAACCAAACTGAATTTTTCCTTTTGTTACTTCTTTTCCTCTTTTAAACTCATATGGCTGAATTTCTTTAAAAAAACGAATAGGTTTGTTTAGCAAAGTATCTTTTGGTAACGTAATTGTATCTACTACAAAACCAATTTTATCTGTTCTACTATTAAAAATATAATCACTTGAAGGCTCTTTTAATGCTAGCATTAAATATTTTCCTTCACGTAAATTACTAAACTCAAAATTTGTAGAATCTAGCGTGCTTGTTACATAATTTGGCTTTTTCTTAAAAACAATAGAATCGTTGTAGGTACTATCAATCTTATATAACAAAACACTAACTTCTTTCACCTCTTTTTTATCAAAAGCATCAGCTACTGCACCTTTAATTTTTAAAGAATCAATATAGTCTCCTGTTGAAAACACATACTTAAAGCTCTCTAACTTGTTGTTTTCGTTGTTATCTTGAACTGCATTTCCAAAGTTAAAAGTATAGGTGGTATTTTTCTGTAACGTATCTAATATTTTAATATTAATATACTTACTTGGTGTTCCTTGTGGTGTAATTAACGGTGGATTTTTCATTGGCGGAGAAACTACCAACTGTTTTTGTAGGTCTTTTAAAACAATATACTCATCAAAATAAATACGAATGTTATCATCTTTAAAATGAATAGTTTCATAAGGAGGATTTGCAGTAACCATTATTGGTGCGGTTTCATCCTTTGGACCTCCTTCTGGTCGTCCTTTACGTGCACAACTACTTATTAAAAAAGCGAAAAGAGTTACTAAAATAAAGTGTTTATTTTTCACAAATTATTGGTTTAAAATCCATTTTCAAAAGTAGTAAATTAAGATGGAATGGTATTAGTCTTTTTGTGTATACGCCATTGTAGCAACACTTATCTTTATGTTTTGCGTTTTTAAAAGTTCGTTTGCACAAGCTTCTAATGTTGCTCCTGTTGTAATAACATCATCAATAAGTAAAATATGTTTATTTTCAAAAAGTGTTGTATCTACAAGTTTAAACTTTGTTTTGTTATTAGAAAACCGTTCAAATCGTTGTTTTAATGTTTGCGTTTTAGTTTTGGAAGTTCTTATAAGAATATCTGGCTTATACTCTACATTCAAAATATCACTTAATCGTTTTCCAAACATGGTTACTTGATTATATCCTCTACTTTTAAGCTTTTTTAAATGTAATGGTACTGGAATAATATAGTCTATATCTATAAAAGTATTTAATGTTTTTAATCGTTCTCCAAACCAGTCAGCAATAAATATTCCAATTTCTGGCTGATTTTTATACTTTAATTGATGGATCAATTTTTGGGTAACTCCTTTCTTCCTGTAAAAAAGAAAAGAATGTACTGCTTGTATTGATACTTTCCCATAAAAATTTGACATTAATGTAACATTTATATGCTTATTATCGTCTATAATTGGCAAGTCGTTTTTACAAATAACACAGAGAAGTGTTTCATTTTGTAATAACGTTTTTTCACAATTTACACATAATTTGGGGTAGAATAAGTAGAATATCTCTTTTAAAAATTGCATCTTTACAAGCCTTTTTTAACATAGGAAGATACAAAAAACAACAATAAATTATATTTTGAGTAAAAAGTTTAATTTTTTTAAAGAAGCTGTAAAAAATTACAAAACATCAGGCACAGTTGTTCCAAGCTCTAGATACCTAGCTAACAAGATGCTAAAAGAAATTGATTTTAAGTCTGCTGAAGTTATTGTAGAGTTAGGACCTGGAAACGGAGCCATAACACAATATTTACTAAAAAAACTTCAACCCAACACCATATTAATATGTTTTGAAATAAATGATGCTTTCTATAGAGAATTAAAAAAAATACAACATCCACAATTAGTTGTTTTAAAGGCTTCTGCAGAAAACATAAAACTTGAAATACAAAAGCTTGGTTTTTCAAAAGCCAACTACATTGTTTCTAGCTTGCCCCTTACCATAATCCCAAAAGAAATATCGCACGCTATCTTAACAAAAAGCTATAACTTTTTAGCTCCATCTGGACTATTTATTCAATATCAGTATAGCTTAACTTACTACAAAAAACTAAAAGAAGTTTTTGGAGACAACATAAATTTGAGCTTTGAACCATTAAACTTTCCACCTGCTTTTATTTATAAATGTGTTAAAAAATAAATAGTATATTAGCACAGAGCGTCCCCTTTTTTTATACCCTTTAAAATGATGATAGTCTCAAAAATAAAAAATAATAGTTTTGTTGCCTTCTTAATTTTACTAATACTTGTTATTGGTTTTTTGTCTTATCAAAATGCTAGAGACTATTCTGAACTCAAGGCAATTTTTGAACTTGAAAAAAAAGAACTAGAGGGCGAATTAACAAACATTATTGAGGATTATGAAGAAGCTAGCTATAAAAAAAATGAATATTCATTAAAGCTAAAAGGTGGGCTTAACAAAGTAATTCAACTAAGAGATTCTATTAAAAACCTAAAACAAGTAGACTATAAATTTATTGGGTATTTTAGGAAGAGAACAAAAGTACTTATTGAAGAAAACAAAAAGCTTTTTACTGAAGTAAGTCACTTAAACACTATAAATAACAAACTAATTATAAAGAACGATAGTGTTAAAGAAGCATTATTAATAAAAGAAAAACAAAACACTAAACTTACCAACATAAATCGCTTTTTAAGTAATGAAAAGTTAGCTTTAAAGAAAAAAATAGCCACTGCTGAACTTATTGAAGTTTCTTCTATAAAAGCAGAGGCAATGAGAAAAAAAAGAAACGGAAAGTTTACATCTACTTCAAAATCGACAAAAGTAAGTGCTTTTAAAATAGAGTTTGAGTTAATGCAAAATAAAGTAACACCACCTGGTTTAAAAGAAGTTTACATTCAGATAACAGATATGAATAAAAATGTGATTGCCCCATATAAAGAAGTAAATTTACAAAACAATAAAAAAATATGGTGTAGTGATATTTTAATAGCTGAATACAATAACGAACAACTATCTATGATTTCTTTTATCAATATAAAAAATAAAATTAATGCAGGAATATACCATATAAATACATTTGTGAACGGTATTTATACTGGTAATAAATCTCTAGCATTAAAGTAAAACACCCCTTAATAAATAACTTAATATAATCAATTTCCCCTTAACTTATGAATCAACAAAAAACCAAAAATGTTTTAATTTTAGTATTAATTATCTTATTACTTTTCCTATTTTTTTATTCTCATCAAAAATCAAATGAAAATGAAAACCTTCAAAATATTTTTTTAGAAGAAAAAGCTGAGTTACAACAAGATCTAGACGAAATGATTAAAGATTACACAGATGTTGTTGTTGGTAAAAAACGTTTAGCTGACAGGTTAGAAGTAGAGCTAATTAAAATGAAGAACTTAAGAGACTCAATAAAGCTCTTAAAATCTGATAACTTTGGACTTATAAGAAAGTACAGAAGTAGAATTGCTAGCTTAGAACGTGAGAATAAGAAACTTTTCATTCAGATAGATTCTTTAAACAGTGCGAATGATGCTTTAACACAAGAAAATGTTATTGCTAATGAAATTTTACAACAAAAAGATAGTGTAAATGAAACTCTAACAGAAAAAAACAAAGAATTAGAGGCAAAAGTAGCTATTGGTGGAATTATTAAAACTAGTCCAGTAAAAGCTATTGCAATGAAAGAACGAAGTAGTGGAAAGCTAACATCTACAAGTAGATCTAGCAGAACTGATGCTTTTAGAATTAATTTCGATTTGTTAGAAAACCCAATTACTAGTGCTGGTGAAAAACGCGTATACATTCAAATTATTGATGAAAACAAAAATGTAATCGCTCCTAAAGGTAAAACTGACTTAAAAAACGGACAAAAAGTTCAATACACAGACTCTTTAGAAGTTAACTACAACAATAACCGTTTAAGTCTTGTATCTTTAATATTAGTAAACAGAGACGATATTAAAAAAGGAAAGTATATAATTAGTGCTTTTGTTGATGGTGTTTACTCTGGAAATACAACAATAAAGCTAAGATAAAACCATAACTATTAATTATTAATAAAAAAGTGAAGAGCTTAATTTATTCTTCACTTTTTTCTTTTTCCATACCCTTAGTTTAAATCCTTATTTTATTTTTGCAATATGGCAAAACAAGAAGATCAATTTAAAAAAGTATTATCACACGCAAAAGAATACGGTTATGTATTTCAATCATCTGAAATTTACGATGGTTTAAGCGCAGTGTATGATTATGCTCAAAACGGAGTAGAATTAAAGAAGAATATTCGTGATTATTGGTGGAAAGCAATGGTACAAATGCATGAAAACATTGTAGGTATTGACGCTTCAATACTAATGCACCCAACTACTTGGAAAGCCTCAGGCCACGTTGATGCTTTCAACGACCCTTTAATTGATAACAAAGACTCTAAAAAACGCTATAGAGCTGATGTTTTAGTTGAAGATTTTAGAGAAAAAATCAACGAAAAAATTCAAAAAGATATAACCAAAGCAAAAAAACGTTTTGGTGAAGCTTTTAATGAAGATGAATTTAGAAGTACAAACCCTAATGTTTTAAGACGTCAAAAACAAATTGACGAGATAACAGTTGAATTAACTAGAGTTCAAGAAGAAAACGATTTAGAAGGGTTTAGAAATTTAATTATAGACTTAGGCATTACATGTCCTGTTTCTGGTTCTAAAAACTGGACAGAAGTTAAGCAATTTAATTTAATGTTTGGAACGCAATTAGGAGCGTCAGCAGATAGTTCAACGCAAGTATATTTACGTCCTGAAACTGCACAAGGTATTTTTGTAAACTTCTTAAATGTACAAAAAACTGGACGTATGAAAATTCCTTTCGGAATTGCACAAACTGGTAAAGCTTTTCGTAATGAAATCGTTGCGCGCCAATTTATTTTTAGACAACGAGAGTTTGAGCAAATGGAAATGCAATTTTTTGTAAAGCCAGGAACTCAAAAAGAATGGTATGAAAAGTGGAAAGAAACTCGTTTAAAGTGGCATATGTCTTTAGGAATGGGAGAAGAAAATTATCGTTTTCACGATCATGACAAATTAGCACATTATGCTGATGCCGCTGCTGATATTGAATTTAAATTTCCTTTTGGGTTCAAAGAATTAGAAGGAATCCATTCTCGTACTGATTTTGACTTAAGTCAACATGAGAAATTCTCTGGAAAAAAACTACAGTACTTTGACCACGAGGACAACACTAGTTATGTACCATACGTAATTGAAACTTCTATTGGTTTAGACAGAATGTTCTTAGCTGTTTTCTCTAACTCTTTACAAGAAGAGGAGCTAGAAAATGGTTCAACAAGAACTGTTTTAAAGTTGCCTGCAGTTTTGGCACCAACCAAAGCAGCTATTTTACCATTAGTTAAAAAAGATGGTTTACCAGAAATCGCTCGTAAAATTGTTAACGATTTAAAATGGGACTTCAATGTTGTTTATGATGAAAAAGATGCTGTTGGAAGAAGGTATCGTCGTCAAGATGCTGTTGGTACACCTTTCTGTATTACGGTAGATCATGATACTATAGAAGACAACACTGTTACCATTCGTCATAGAGATACTATGGAGCAAAAACGAGTTAAAATAGAAGATTTAAGCAATATTATTAAACAAGAGGTAGATGTACGCTCTTGGTTACAAAAAACGGAAGCATAAATCTAAAAAACGTCAAAATAAAGCAAGAATCCTAAACGTAACTGTTTAGGATTTTTACTTTTGCAATAGTAAATAACTTCTCTTGAAATAAATACGAATGAAAACTATACTTAAAATATTATTCATCATCTTTTTACTTTGGATGATAACTGGTGCTTACCTTTTAAACACAGAGCACCCTAAAGCACAAGTAGTAATAGGACTAGGTGTTTTATACATGTCTTTTATATTAATGCCTTTATTTATCTACTATAGATATAAAGATGGTAAGTATAAAAAATATATTATCAACTCTGATAAAGACAAAAAAAAAGCTAAAGATTAATCTTCAGCTTTTTTACTTTATTTTGCTCTCTATTGTAAGGTAGGTGAGTAATTTGTTGGGTAATCATCTGGTTTAGCTAAACCGTCTTTACCTAAGGTAAAATTAGATCCGTATGTAGCATCAATAGCAGCTAACATTTTATTAGCCATTAACGCATATCCTCTAGCTGTTAAATGAATTCCATCTAAACCAACTAAACCACCTGTTACTAAACTAGTATTCATATTATAATTCCCAAACTCTAATCCAGTAGTAGAAGCTTCTTGTAAAATAGCTTTAAAATCTACAAAAGCCAACCCTTTTGCTTCAGCCACCGATTTAATAGTTGCATTATAAGAATCCGTAGCATTCTTAACTCTACTTACCTCATCTTTTGTTAATACCCATTTATCTTCAAGAGGTAATGAAACTCCTTCTACAGAAAACATTCCTGCTAGTTCTTGTGATAAACCTTGTGACATTAAAAACGCAACTGAATCTGTATTAACTTCACCTATAATCGCACTACTTGGTAATACTAATAAGTCTTCTTCTGTTGCTTGTCTTGCTTGACCGTAATAAGTACCTAATAAACCTGCTACTTTTTGTAATGTAGTTGCATCAGTAGGTAATCCAAAACTTGCCACAAAAGGAGGGAAAGTAGGACTTGCTAATAAAGCTCCAACAATTTGAGCTGTCTTATTATCTAAAGACTCATCTTTAATTACAACTGCATTTGCAGCATCTGTGGTAAAAACAATTGATCTTTCTGGAACACCAATTGCTTCAAAAACTCCGTTAATAGCCCCAAAAACATTATTTAATGTTGGTATTTGCGCTCCAAAATCAGGGTTACTAGGATCTAATGGCGCATAAGGAACTGTTGTAAAGTAAGGTAACGATGTTATATAAGGTAAATTAGCTACGACTCCTTTTCTATCTCCCGCTGCTAAAGCATCAACGGTACTTGAAAAAACAGAAGCAAAAAGATTTGAATTAGTAATATCATTTGCTCCATAACTTGTTGGATCTAAGTTTCCTGTTTCATTATGATCTTCTCCTACACCACCAGCTATAGAGTATCCTAAAACATCATTTCCTCCTATTTCAGATAATGTAAAAAATGTTGGTTGCTGTACTAATACATCTTGTATAACACTTGCCATAGGGTTAGATGCCATTCTTACATAATAAGGGTTTGCATTTGGTAAAGCTGCTAATGCTCCATAACCTTCTACTCCTAGGTGAAAGCTTTTTAACCCAGGGATTCCCATGTTATTATATGGTCCCGTTTGTATATTACTTATCTCTGTTGTAGGTGTTTTTGATAACCTTGCTGGCCCATCACCATTAAAATAAAACCTTGGCTCTCCTTTTTCTTCTCCTCCTATTAAAAAACCACCTATGTTATCATTCATTAAAGGTTGTGTAAAATCGCCTCCACCAACCATAGCAAATTTACTAGCTAAAATATTTGGAAAAGAGTTTTCTTGAGAAGATTTAAATAAAGCCCCATCTGAAAATCCTGCTGTAAAAGAGGCTCCTACTGCTACATATTTAGAAAAATCTACACTACCAGCTTCTAGTGTTACATTGTTTTCCGCTTCTCCTTTAATCTCAGGTAATGTATTATCTACGTCACAGGCGGCTAACCCTAAAAATAACGCAGACAAAAAAGTATATTTAATTGTATTTTTCATTGTTTCTTTTTTAGTTATTGATAGTCCAAGAAATGTAATATTGAGAACCTACAGCTCCTACTCCTGGCGCACTTAAGTATTCTTCACCTGTTAAATTAGATCCTCCTACTTTAAATACTGATTTAATTGAAGGAACAGAATAATTAATTTGAGCATCAAGAACTGTTCTTTCTTCAATTGTTCCTTCTAAGAAAGTAGACTGCCAATAAAATTCATTTTGCCAACGAGCACTTACATTAAATCCAAAGTTTTCAAATAAATTTGTATGTCCAAATTGCATTTTTACTTTATGCTCTGGTGTGTTAAATCCAGCTTCAAAATCAGGATCAGAAGCTTGATCAAAATCAAACTTAGACCATGTATAGTTTAATCCAACATCAAACCCGTTAAATACTTTTGTGTTTAATCCTAACCCTACTCCATAAGAATTAACATCTGCCGTTGAATTTGTTTTTACACTAAATGTTCTTACTAAGTCTCTATTAGTTAAGTTATTTATGGTAGCTGGCGTATTTGGGTCTACTAGTACAACTACATCTTTATTAGAAATAAAGTCAGAATACATATTATAATATGTACTAAAATCAATAGATAGTTTGTTTTCTCCTAAGGGAAGTGCCGCACGATATCCAACTTCAAAAGATTTAACTTTTTCTGGCTGTACTAAAGCTGTCTTAACTAATGTAGGATCAGGAATATTTGGATTATTTGGTTCATTCGCTTTTCTACTAATTGAAGCAGCAGAATACCCTCTATTAAGAGCATCTTGACCCGTTAAAGTAAATGTTCCTGTAGTTGTTTGAACAGCAGTTGAAAAACGATCAATATTGTCAGGAGCTGTTCCTAAAATAAAGCCTGCTCCTGTTGCCAAACCAATATACTGGTCTTGGGTAGTTGGGTTACGGAAACCTGTTTGGAAAGACGCTCTAAAGTTATGGTTCTTGTTTTCTCCTGCTGCATAGGCTAAAGAGACTCTTGGTGTAACATTTCCATCAAAATTATCAGACTTATCATAACGGATAGATCCTGTAAACTTCAAACGGTCATCCATCATTTTCTTCTGAACTTGTGTATATACACCGTACTCTCCATATTTAATAGGCCCATCACTATCAGTATAAATAGTACCAAAAGAGTTAAGCTTGTACTGCCTGTAAGAACCTCCTACTTGAACTTCAGCCCAATCAATGTAATCACGTAAGTTTAAGTTTGCATCTGCATGATAGTAACTTGTATTATCTCTAAATCTAGACCCTGTCATTAAATCTGGATCAGCAGTTACTTCATTAAATAGTCTTGTAAACTCAGCAGAACCTGCTTCTGGTCTGTTCCTATCAGCAAAAGCTCTTGCTTGATTATGATTGCTTGCCTGTACTCCAGGAACGGATC
Organism: Tenacibaculum mesophilum; assembly: GCF_003867075.1. Taxonomy (NCBI): domain Bacteria; kingdom Pseudomonadati; phylum Bacteroidota; class Flavobacteriia; order Flavobacteriales; family Flavobacteriaceae; genus Tenacibaculum; species Tenacibaculum mesophilum. Next base: position 2,255,578 of record NZ_CP032544.1, read on the forward strand.
CTAAATACGCAGCTGCATATTCTCCAAACCAAACTGAGTTCTCTTTCCATTTACTGTTTATATTTATTGCAGCAAAACGAGTATCATAAGAATCTCCAGCGTCTTCACCTGCATAATACCCTCTTACAAAAAAGTTTTTACCTCTTACTTCTAGTTTATGTTGCTCCATAAAGAAGTTAGCAAGATTATAACGGTTTTGTCCTTGATAAATGGTATTACCTGTACCGTATTTTGAATTCCAAATTATTTCAACACGGTCATTTCCCAATGGACGGTAATGAATAGCTCCATTAAACTTTACACTTTTAGCTTCGTTAGACATTAAGTCTACTTCTCTATACCCTGTTCTACTAACATTTCCTATTGCTCCTCCTAAATTAACAGATACTTCATCTCCATATATATTTGCTCCATCATAATTTGGATCATCAGTATGATTCATACCTGGAATATATGTACCACCGATACCTGTTGTGTTTCTGTAATCAGTTGCATGCCATTCTTCTCCTTTTAAGTAAGAAAAACTAGCTTTAACTGCAAAATAATCATCAAAAGCATGTGCCATTTTAATTGTAGCATCATAATATCCATTATCTCCTGCTGCTTCTTGACTTGTTAAGCCTGTTTTTAGACCAACACTAATACCTTGCTCGTTAAACGGGTTCTCACTACGCATTAACATAATACCGTTAAAAGCATTAGCTCCATATAAAGCTGAAGCTGCTCCTGGTAAAATTTCAACGCTTTTTACATCTACTTCAGAGATTCCCAATAAGTTTCCTATGGCAAAATTTAATGCTGGTGAAGCATTATCCATACCATCAACTAACTGTACAAAACGCTCATTACCAAAGGTAGCAAAACCACGTGTATTTACTGTTTTAAATGTTAAGCCTCCTGAGTTAATATCAACTCCTTTTAAATTTTCTAATCCATCATAATATGAAGCAGAAGCTGTATTCTTTATTGCTCTTGAATCAAAACGCTCAATTGTTACAGGTGATTCCATAACTCGTTCTGGAGTCCTTGAAGCTGATACAACTACCTCATCTAAAGAGGTTGCGTTTTCTGTTAAGCTAATTTCAACAACTTGGTTGTTTTTTGTTATCTCAACTGTTTTTGTTTGATACCCTAAGGAAGAAATTTCAATAGTAAACGGAGGAGTATCTGTTACCGTCATTGTAAATTTACCATCAAAATCAGTAGACGTTCCTACTGTCTTTCTCGAAACTTTAATGTTTGCTCCCGGTAATGGTCCGCCAAGCGAAGCATCACTAACCGTACCTGTAATAGTAGTTTGAGCAACCATTATTGCTGTACCAAATAGCACAAATGCAACAAGTAATAGTTTTTTCATCATAATGTAAAGTAATTTGTTAACTGTAGTGCAAAATACAATTTTTTTTCATTTACAGAATATTTACCCTGTTTTTTTACAATTATACTAATTATACATCGAAAAACTTACCAAAAACAAATTTTACATTTTATTTAAATTTTTATTATTTATCATCTCATACAAATTGTATTTTTGCTTAAATTTATTAGTTATCTTGGAAGTTATACATTCTCTTTTTGACCTTAACCCTTCTCAAAAAACAATAATCACCATCGGTACTTTTGATGGAGTGCATATTGGGCATCAAAAGATTATTGAAAAGTTAGTTAGTGAAGCAAAAGCTAGTAATAAAAAGTCGGTGTTACTAACATTTTTTCCTCACCCAAGAATGGTATTACAAAAAGATGTTTCTATTAAGTTAATCAATACTATTACCGAAAAAGCTCAACACCTAGAAAAATTAGGGTTAGATTATTTAATAATTCATCCTTTTAGTAAAGAGTTTTCAAGACTTACCGCTTTAGATTTTGTTCGTGATATTTTAGTTAATCAACTAAATATTTCTAAACTGATTATTGGTTACGATCACCATTTTGGTAAAAATAGAGAAGGTAATATTGAACAATTAACAGAGTATTCTCATTTATATGATTTTACTGTTCAAGAAATTCCCGCTCAAGATATTGATGATGTATCAGTTAGTTCTACCAAAATTAGAAAAGCTCTTGCTAACGGGCATTTAAAAACAGCTAATAATTACTTGGGATATAATTTTTCTCTTACTGGAAAAGTTGTGAATGGCAAACAACTAGGAGGAAAAATAGGTTTCCCTACCGCAAATATTGATATCCCTGAAGATTATAAATTAATTCCTAAAACAGGTGTTTATATAATAAAATCTATTATTGAAAACACTACTATTTATGGAATGATGAATATTGGTAATCGACCAACAGTTGACGGTGAACACCAAACAATTGAAGTACACTATTTCAATTTTAACCAAAATCTATATTGTAAAGAATTAACTATTGAATTACTTTACTATTTAAGAAATGAACAAAAATTTGATTCTGTTTCTTGTTTAATTTCTCAACTGAAAAAAGATAAACAGAATTCGTTACTTTTTCTAAAAAGTTACGTCAAACCCTAACCTTAAAACTATACTTAAAGCCCCCCGGTTTCAAATATTTTTAGAATTAGTATTATTGACGTAACTACACGCAAAGTTAATTTTTTTAACCCCTATATAATGACAAGTATGTCATTATGTATTTCATATGTTTTTAAGAATTTGTATCAAAAAAAGAATGATGCTGTCAAAAAAAGAGGTTACTTTAAAAAAGGTAGCACTTTGTGTAAAAGCTTTAAGAGAAGAATACCACATTACTTCAAGTGAATTTTATATTGATACTGGAATACACCTAGCTAGAATAGAACAAGGAAAAACAAATGTTACTATCACCACTCTTCAAAAAATATGCGACTATTTTAATATTACTTTATCTGACTTCTTTGTAATGCTCGAAGAAATTTAGTACACAAAACACATTGCTTAAGTCTATAGCTTCTTTTATCTTTGCTTTTCTTAAAAAATTAAAAAGATGTTACAGGTTCAGTTTATTAGAGAAAACAAACAAACTGTTTTAGACGGATTAGCAAAACGTAATTTTGCTAATGCCGAAACAATTATTGAAGAAGTATTAACTGCTGATGAAACACGTAGAACTACACAAGTTTCTTTAGACACTATTTTAGCTGAATCTAACAAAATATCCAAAGAAATTGGCGGGCTTTTTAAGTCTGGTAAAGTTGAAGAAGCAAATCAACTAAAAGCAAAAACAGGTGAATTAAAAGAGCAATCTAAACAGTTAACAGAAGAATTAAATTCAGCTGCAGAGAAATTAAACGAATTATTATATCAAATCCCTAATATTCCTCACCCATCAGTAAAAGCAGGAAAGAATGAAGAAGATAATGAAGAAGTTTTTAAAGAAGGTATTGTTCCTAATTTAGGAGAAAATGCATTACCTCACTGGGAATTAGCGAAGAAATATGATATTATTGATTTTGATTTAGGTGCTAAAATTACGGGTGCAGGTTTTCCTGTTTATAAAGGAAAAGGAGCTCGTTTACAACGTGCTTTAATCAACTATTTTTTAGATAAAAATACCGCTGCTGGGTATAACGAAGTACAGGTTCCTCATTTAGTAAATGAAGCTTCTGGTTTTGGAACAGGACAATTACCTGACAAAGAAGGACAAATGTACCATGTAACTGGAGATAACTTATATTTGATTCCTACTGCTGAGGTTCCAGTAACTAATATGTTTAGAGGCGATTTAGTTAAAGAGGCTGATTTACCTATTACAGTTACAGGTTACACTCCTTGTTTTCGTCGAGAAGCAGGAAGTTATGGAGCGCATGTTCGTGGATTAAATCGTTTACATCAATTTGATAAAGTTGAGATTGTTCGTGTTGAGCACCCTGACAATTCATACAATGCTTTAAACGGAATGGTAGAACACATTAAAGATATTTTACGTGAGTTAAAATTACCATATCGTATTTTACGCTTATGTGGTGGAGATACAGGGTTTACTTCTGCCTTAACATTCGATTTTGAATTATACTCAACAGCACAAGAGCGTTGGTTAGAAATTAGTTCTGCTTCAAATTTTGAAACTTTTCAAGCAAACCGTTTAAAGTTACGCTTCAAAAATAAAGAAGGTAAAAGTCAATTAGTACATACACTAAATGGTAGTTCTTTAGCTTTACCTCGTGTATTGGCTGGTATTTTAGAAAACTACCAAACTGAAAATGGAATTAAAATTCCTGAAGTACTAGTTCCTTATTGTGGTTTTGATATAATTGATTAATCAATTATAATATAAAAAATGAAAAAACCCCAAGCCTCAATTACGATGCTTGGGATTTTTAATTAATCAATCCCCATTGAAAAAAATATGTTTAATTGGCAACTACTGCTACCATTAATCTCTTGTATTTATTCATTTCTAACAAAGCTTCAAAATACTGAGGTATTTGCCCTTTTCTCATAAATTCATTTGCATTCTGCTTTGCTAACTCATATTGTGTCGTAAAATTTCTCATAGTTTACACTGTTTAGTTGTTTTATTAATAAGACAAAGTTCGTGCCAAAATGTTACACTTCTATTTAAAAAAGCATCTCTTTTAATAGTATTTTAACAATTATGTTCTGTATTTTTGGTAGATAAAACCGCTCTTAGCTGAATTAAACATAAAGCAAAACGCTTAAACTTTTCCAAAATGAAGAAAATCATTATTCTATTTAATTTACTCATTTTAAGCTTATTTTGTCACGCACAACAAAATGAGTTTATTATTGCTGAAAATTATTTTAGAAATAATGAGTATGAAAAAGCCATTCAATTATACAAAAGGCTGTATGATCAAAGCCCCTATAATACAACCTATTTAAAAAAACTAATTACTTGTTATCAAGAAACAGAACAATTTATAGCTGCTGAAAATTTACTCACTCAAAAACTAAAAGAACGACCCAATTTATCTTACTTATATGTAATTCTAGGTTATAATAGTGAACGACAAGAAAAAATAGAAGATGCTAATGAATACTATCAAAAAGCAATTGAGTCCATTAATAAAAAAGCTAATTATGGTTCTTTAATAGCTGGTTTATTTAAAAATTACAGCAAGTTAGATTTAGCTATTGAAGCTTTTAATAAAGTAATGGAAATTAACCCAAAAGCTAATTATGGATTTCAATTAGCACAAATTTATGGTGAAAAAGGAGATTTTGAACAAATGTTCAAGTCGTATATTGATCTGGTTGATAAAAACGAAGGCTACCTCAACAATGTAAAACGTTATGCTGGTAAATATTTAACTGATGATAGCGAAGAGGAAAATAACATTTTGTTTAAAAAAGCGCTATTACGAAAGTCGATAAGTAACCCCAAAGATATTTGGAACGATTTACTTTCTTGGTTATTTATTAGGCAAAAGCAATACAGCAAAGCCCTTATTCAAAACAAAGCATTACTTGCAAGAAACCCTGATAATTTGGGTAAAATTAATGATTTAGGTAAAATAGCTTTAGAGAATAAAGACTATGAAACTGCAAAAGAGTGCTTTGATCTTATTATTGAGAAAACGAATTACCCAAGAGATAAGTTCAATGCCATAAACAACAACCTAAAAATAGCAATTGAGACAAAACAACCTGATGTAGAGGAGCGTTTTAATTCCATCTTCAAAGAATACGGAATTAACTCAAAAACACTTTTCACACAAATAGAGTATGCTAATTACTTAACCTTTACAAAAAACAATCCAGAAGAAGCATCTATCATTTTAAAGAATGCCTTAAACTTTACCAATTCAAAATTTATAAAAGCAACTATAAAACTTAAACTTGGTGATGTTTTTGTTTATATGGGTAAGTTTAACAAAGGGCTAATTTATTTTTCTCAAGTTCAAACACTGTTCAAAAATAATTACATAGGTCAAGAAGCCCGCTTTAAAGTAGCGCAAGCTTCCTACTTTAAAAATGATTTTACTTGGGCAAAAGCTCAACTAAAAGTTCTAAAAGGATCTGCTACACAGCTTATTGCCAATGATGCTGCCGATTTGTTCTTAACAATTTCAGATAACGAGCCTAAAGATAGCATTGGTACAGGTTTAAAAGAATATGCGAAAGCTGATTTATTAGCTTATCAAAATAAAAATGACGAAGCAATAGCTATTTTAAGTAATATAATTACTAATTACAGTGGGCAACCTATTGAAGATGAAGCCTTATTTAAACAAGCTCAATTATTTGTTAAAAAGAAACAATATGATAAGGCTATTTTAAATTACACTAAAATAATAGCCCTAGATAAAAAAGGCATTTACGTTGACGATGTATATTATCACATGGCTGAATTATATAATAACGAATTAAATAACTTAGAAAAGGCTAAAGAATACTATCAAAAGATTATTTTTGACCACCCGTCGAGTATCTACCTAGTAGAAGCTCGAAAAAAATTTAGAAAATTAAGAGGAGACGATATTTAATAAACCAAGTTTGAAAATTTATCAATTACTTTATTTTCAAACTTCCAAATTAAAAGAAATGTACATATACAATGTAACAATAAATATAGACGAAAGTATACATGCAGAATGGTTAACATGGATTGAAAGCCATATACCTGAAGTATTAGCTACAGGACACTTTTTAAGTGCTAAAATGACACAAGTGTTGGTTGAGGAAGAAATGGGAGGTATTACCTACTCTATTCAATATACCGCGAAAACACGTGAAGATTTAGATAACTATTATAAATATAGCGCAGACAAACTACGTAATGACGGATTAAAAAAGTTTGCTGATAAAATGCTTGCTTTTCGAACTGAATTGAAAATAGTAAATGAATTTTATCCTACAGTGAATAGTAACTAGAGATGCAAGAAAAAATCTATCAAAAGAAAAAACTACTTATAATAATAGGCATACTCATAGCAACTTTAGGTGGAGTCATGGGGTATTGCACTTATGAAAATAATCCTTGGGAAACCATTAGTGGAGTAATTAGTGGGATAGGTTTTGGACTAACATTTATAGCGTTAACAATAAAATCGCCAACCAAATAGATACAATAAAAATGACCGTAAGAGCTAAAAAACATTTAGGACAGCATTTTTTAAACGATGAAAACATTGCAAAAAAAATAGCTGATACTTTAACTGAAAACGGATACAATAATGTATTAGAAATTGGTCCTGGAATGGGGGTTTTAACAAAGTATTTATTAGAAAAAAAAACTAAGGTTACCGTAATGGAACTAGATTCAGAATCGGTAACCTATTTACAAGAAACATTTCCTGTTGAACATATTAAGTTAGACACTTCAAAAGAGAAGTTTACCATTATTGAAGGTGATTTTTTAAAAAAAGACTTTACCAAAATATTTGATAAGCAACAAGTAGCCATTATTGGTAACTTTCCTTATAACATTTCTTCTCAAATCGTTTTTAAAGCTATTGAAAACCGCGAATTTGTTCCTGAGTTTTCAGGAATGTTTCAAAAGGAAGTTGCTCAACGAATTGCAGAAAAAAAAGGAAGCAAAACCTACGGAATACTCTCGGTATTAACACAAGCTTTTTACAATGCTGAATACTTATTTACCGTACCTCCTTCTGTATTCAATCCACCACCAAAAGTAGATTCTGGAGTTATTAGACTTATCAGAAAAGAGAACTATACACTTCCTGTTGATGAAAAATTATTTTTTAGAGTGGTAAAAACAGCTTTCAATCAACGAAGAAAAATGTTACGTTCCAGTTTAAAATCTTTTAATCTTTCGGATACCTTAAAAGAAGACCCTATATTTGCGATGCGTCCCGAACAATTATCGGTGCAAAAATTCATTGAGTTGACACAAAAAATAGCTCAAAATAATAGTTAAGAGTCCTTTTTAGACAAGAACAAGTCTTCTTTTTGAATTAGATTTCAACATATTCAAAACCTCGATAATCGAGCAAAATTGCAAGTAATGGCACTAGAAATCACAAAAGACTTATTAGAAAACGTAAAAGAACTGATTCAGCAACAAAAAGACACAGCTCTTTCTGAAGTTTTTTCAGATATTCACTATGCTGATATTGCTGAAGTTTTAGATGAACTCACTTTTGAAGAAGCAGTTTACATTATACGTTTATTAGATAGCGAAACAACTTCAGATGTATTAATGGAAGTTGATGAAGGGGTTCGTGAAAAAGTTTTTGAACAACTTTCTGCCAAAGAAATTGCCGAAGAGGTTAATGAACTTGATACCGATGATGCTGCCGATGTTATTGCCGAACTTCCTGAAGAGCGAAAACAAGCTGTTATTCAAAAAATTGAAGACAGAGAGCACGCTAAAGAAATTGTAGAGCTACTTCGTTATGATGAAGACTCTGCTGGGGGTTTAATGGCAAAAGAGCTTGTAAAAGTTAATGAGAATTGGAATGTGCTTACTTGTGTTAAAAAAATGCGACTGCAGGCAGAAGAGGTTACTAGAGTTCATTCTATTTATGTAGTTGATGATGAAGGTAAGCTAAAAGGACGTTTGTCTTTGAAAGACTTGTTAATGGCATCTACTCGTTCTAAAATTTCAGATGTCTACATTCCAAAAGTAGATTTTGTTCATGTACACGACGATGCCGAAGATGTAGCTAACATCATGCGTAAATATGACCTAGAAGCTATTCCTGTTGTGGATGAATTAGGTGTTTTGGTAGGTAGAATTACTATTGATGATATTGTTGATGTAATTAAAGAAGAAGCTGAAAAAGATTATCAATTAGCCGCAGGTATTACTCAAGATGTTGACTCCGAAGATAGCATTTTACAATTAACGCGAGCTCGATTACCATGGTTATTCTTAGGTTTAATTGGAGGTATTGGAGCAGCAAGAATTATGGGTTTTTTTGAAGGTGCTTTAGAAGATAATGCTGTTCTCTTTATGTTTACACCTCTTATTGCTGCTATGGCTGGTAATGTAGGGGTACAATCTTCTGCCATTATTGTTCAAGGCTTAGCTAATGATGATGTAAAAGGAAGTGTTACTAATAGGTTATTAAAAGAAATGTCTTTAGCTGCTGTAAACGGACTTGTTTTAGCTATTATTTTGTTTTTCTTTATTTGGGTTTGGAAAGGAGACATAACAATTGCCTCTGCTATTTCATCTTCTTTATTTGCAGTAATTATTGTTGCTGGTTTAGTGGGTACTTTTATTCCTTTATTTTTAGATAAAAGAGGCATAGATCCAGCTATTGCTACAGGACCTTTTATTACAACAAGTAATGATATTTTTGGAATCTTAATCTACTTTTCAATAGCCAAAATAATTATTGGTTTTTAATCTATTGATTCTACTTTTTCTATCAGGTTATCAATCTTACTTTCAGGAATAAATCCTTTTAGCATTAATACAGCACCAAAAACAATTAACAATACTCCCATTCCTCGTTTTATTCGATAAATAACTAATGGAGTTAGCCTACTTTTTAATTGTTTAGCAAGTAATATTTTTCCTAAATCTGTAATTGCGTAGCCTGCTATTACAGTACCAAAATACCAAACTAAGTACTTAGGATTCATATCGTATGTTGGTCCTATAACCACGATTAAACCAAGCCAAAAGGCTAATACACCTATATTTATAAAATTTAGGAAAAAACCTTTAAAAAGAAGCTTTAAATAATTATTGCTTTCTGGTAAAACAACATCAGGAGCTTCTGCTTCTTTCTTATTATTTTTATCTAAATAAGTAATTAACCCATAAATAATAAGCACCAATCCTCCAATAAGAAACAAGCGTGGATCATCTTTTATTTTTTCCAACAGACTTCTACTTCCAAAATAGGCTATTAACATAAATGAAATATCACCTAAGATCACACCTATATCAAAGGCTATTGCCGCACGAGCACCTTTTAAAATACTTGTTTTAATGAGCATAAAAAATACTGGCCCTATCATAAAAGCCATGAAAACACCAACAAAGAAGGCGTTTTTAAAGTCGTAAAAATCCATTTTATAAAGTTACGGTTTTACTTATACATCATCAAAGTCTACTACAACTTTCTGCGTCGTAGGATGCGCTTGACAAGTAAGTATTAAACCTTCTTCTAACTCATCATCAGTTAAAATAGAGTTTTTGGTCATAACAGCTTTACCTTCTGTAACTTTTGCAATACAACTACTACAAACACCTCCTTGGCAAGAATAAGGAGCATCTAATTTATTTCGTAAACTTGCAGCTAAAATAGTATCTGTTTGCTTCATTGTAAAGCTAGTCTCTTCATCATCTAATACTACTTTAATTTCTGTTTCTCCTTCTTTTATTAAATCTGTATTTTCCTCAGCTGTAGAAGCTGTAAATAATTCAAAGTGAATGGCGCTTTTTGATAAACCATTTTCTTTAAGTGTTTCAGAAGCTATCTTAATCATTTCTTCTGGTCCACATAAAAAAGCTTCATCAAATACTACTTCTTTATAAAGATTCTTTACAAAGTAGTTTATGTGTCCTTTGTCAATTCTTCCAAACAATGTGTTCTCTTTACGCTCTCTACTATACACGTAATGTAAATTAAATCGATCAGGATACTCTTGTTGTAATAAATTTAAATCATTATAAAAAATAGTATCATTAATACTTTTGTTACCATAAACTAGCGTAAAGGTTGATGATGAATCTTCTAAAACGCTTTTAATCATTGATAACACAGGGGTAATACCACTACCTGCTGCAAAAGCAATATAATTTTTGTTGTTTTCAGGAGTTAATATAAATTTTCCTTCAGGAGCTGCTACTTCTAATTCATTTCCTTTTTTTAATTGAGTAGTTGCAAATGTTGAAAATTTCCCGTTTTCAACAGCCTTTACTGCTACTTTTAGTTGATTACTTTTCGGTGCAGCACATATAGAATAAGCTCTACGAACTTCTTCTCCTTTAATTATTGTTTTTAAAGTAATGTATTGTCCTGCTATAAATTGAAACTTGCTTTTTAAATCTGCAGGAACATTAAAAAGTATTGAAACAGCATCTTTTGTTTCTTTTATTATTTCTTCTATTGTTAATTTATAAAAAGTACTCATGTAGTCTAATTTGAACAGCAAAAATAACAAACTCAACACGAACAAAAGTTAGGGTTTTACAAAAAGTACATTTAAGATTTTCATACATAAGTAAATTATGTATATTTGTATACCTAAAAATCTTAGGTATAAGAAAACTCATAATCATGGGAAATCAAAAACTATATAAAGGATCATTACAAACTATTATTTTAAAATTATTAGCTCAAAATGATAAAATGTACGGGTATGAAATAACACAAAAAGTAAAAGAGCTTACCAAAGGTGAATTAAAAATTACTGAAGGAGCTTTATACCCAGCTTTACATAAATTAGAAGCTGAAGGATTGTTGGATGTTGAAGTTGCTAAAGTTGGCAATCGCTTACGTAAATATTATAAACTCACGGAAAGCGGCACAAAAGAAACAGTTAATCGTCTTTCTGAAATGCAGGAGTTTTTAAACACCATGCAACAATTGGTAAATCCTAAGTTTAGTTTGGAGTAATTTTTTTAGCTATGGAATTAACAAAAGAACAAATTAAAAGAATAGATATCTTCTTAGAAGGAATAGGAATTGAATATATCGAGATCCGTTTTGAAATGGTAGATCATATTGCTACTGATATTGAAAATACAGTTGAAGATACGAATGCTTTTTTTGAAGGCAAAGGTTTTCAAGTACCTTTTATAAAGTATATGTTGAGCAGAAAAAAAGCTCTAAAAAACCGATATGAAAAACAAACTAAAAAATTACATTGGTATTATACTAAAACTATTTTAAAAGACATCTTAAAAAAAGTCATATATCCTAAAAATGTACTCGTTATACTTTTCTTTTCGTTTATATGCTTCTTTTTTGGTCCTAAATATGTTAAAGAAACTTCTGTTTTTATTTTTAGTTCATTAATGCTAAATCTTGTATATACGTCATATGTTTCCTATAATTTCACAAAGAAATATAAGCTTCTTAAAATTGTAAAAACTTACTCTTTTGTAAGCTCAGTTGTTATTATTATTGCTTTAAACTTTCCTAATTTTTTAGATATTTTTTATAATGGTAATTATCAAAAAAGTGCTATATATGTTTATCTAACTGCTTTTGTTTTTAATTACTTACTCTCTCAAAGTTTTCTAGAAAAAAGAGATTTTATTGAAAAAAAATATCAGTATTTAATTCAATAGCTATGCAACTAACCGACCAACATATAAAACAATTATACAAGTTTACACGTCAACATTTTGTTGAGCATTATGATGTGCAAACTGAGTTAGTAGACCATCTTGCTAACGATATTGAACAAATTTGGAAAGAAAATCCAACACTAACTTTTGAGCAAGCTCGCGATAAATCGTTTAAAAAATTTGGTGTGTTTGGATTTATGAATGTAGTAGAAGAAAAACAAAAACAGATGAATAAAAAATATTTTCTAATTATTTTAGGTTTTGTAAAACAGTGGTTTTCTATTCCTAAAATAGTATTAACATTCTCTATGTTTTATTGCTTCTATCTTTTATTACAGTTTTCTTTTTCTAAAAATTTATTTAATGGATTTTTCTTTATAGTTATCCTAATAGAGTTTTTTATGTTGTTCAAAAAAAGGAAAAAATTAAATGTAAAATTCAAAAAAACAGGAAAAAAATGGATGTTGGAGGATATTATACAAACTCAAAATCATGGAAATGTTGTATTTCTATTATTTTACATTTTTCAATTTATAACTCCTAGTTCATATGAAAACCTAAGTGGTTTTACTTCTGTAATCATAGCTTTTGTTACTACACTAGCAATTATTATTGGTTACATAAGTTTAATAATCATACCCAATAAAGCTAAAAAACTTCTCGAAGAACAGTATCCAGAATATAAATTTACCAACAATTAAAAATTTAAGAAATAAATAATACAAAAATCTAACCTATTTTTTCCCTTCAACAACAATAACAATTTCACCTTTAGCAGGTTTTTCAGTATAATATGATAGCACTTCTTTTACACTTCCTCGTTTGGTTTCTTCAAACAATTTTGTCAATTCTCTAGAAACAGATATTTGCCTGTCCTCTCCAAAATATTCAGCAAAATTTGCTAACGTTTTTAATAATTTATGCGGACTCTCATAAAAAATCATAGTACGTGTTTCTTCTGCTAAGAATTGTAAACGTGTTTGACGTCCTTTTTTTACAGGTAAAAAGCCTTCAAAAACAAATTTATCATTCGGTAAACCTGAGTTTACCAATGCAGGTACAAAAGCGGTCGCTCCTGGTAAGCATTTCACCTCTATATCGTTTTGTACACAAGCTCTGGTAAGTAAAAAACCAGGATCTGAAATTGCAGGAGTTCCTGCATCTGAAATTAAAGCAAAAGTTTCACCACTCTGCAAACGTTTTACAATCGTTTCAACCGTTTTGTGTTCATTATGCATATGATGAGATTGCATAGGTGTAGCAATATCATAGTGCTTTAACAACTTCCCACTTGTACGTGTATCTTCCGCCAAAATATAGTCTACTTCTTTTAAAATATTGAGTGCTCTTAGCGTAATATCTTCTAAATTTCCAATCGGTGTAGGTACCAAATACAGTTTACTCATACAACAAAGCTACAACAAAGTTTTCTTACATTTGTCCTATGCCAAAAAAGCTGTTAAAAAATATTGATTTTCCTTCGGATGTAAGGAAATTAACACCTGAAAACCTACCGCAACTAGCAAAGGAATTGCGTGAGTTTATTATTGATGTGGTTTCCACAAAAGAAGGGCATTTAGGTGCAAGCTTAGGTGTGGTTGAACTAACCATAGCACTTCATTATTTATTTGATACTCCTAACGATTTACTAGTTTGGGATGTAGGACATCAAGCATACGGACATAAAATTTTAACAGGAAGAAAAGACGTTTTTCATACTAATCGTCAATTTGGCGGAGTTTCAGGATTTCCTAAACGCTCAGAAAGTGAGTACGACACTTTTGGTGTAGGACATTCTTCTACTGCTATTTCAGCTGCTTTAGGAATGGCAATTGCCTCAAAATTACAAGACATTGAAAAGCATCATATTGCGGTGATTGGTGATGCCTCTATCGCAAGTGGAATGGCTTTTGAAGCGTTAAACCATGCGGGAGACACTAATGCTAATTTGTTGGTTATTCTCAATGATAATGCGATTGGAATTGATCCATCGGTAGGTGCGTTAAAAGATTATCTAACAAAAATCAAAGCCCCTCGATTAGAGATTGAACAGCATAATATTTTTGAAGCATTAAACTTCGATTATTCAGGCCCTATAGACGGACATAATTTTGAAGAGTTACTACGTGAACTAGATCGATTAAAAAAGATTCAAGGTCCGAAATTTTTACACGTAATTACTACCAAAGGAAAAGGGTTACGACAAGCAGAACAAGATCAAGTAAAATATCATGCTCCTGGAAAATTTGATAAAGTTTCTGGGGATGTATTACCTAAAGAAGAAAGTAAATACACCAAATTTCAAGATGTTTTTGGAAAAACCATTGTTGAACTAGCACAACAAAACGAAAAAATCGTAGGAATTACGCCTGCTATGTTAACTGGAAGTTCGTTAAAATTTATGATGCAAGAGTTTCCTGATAGAACATTTGATGTAGGTATTGCTGAACAACATGCTGTAACCTTAGCTGCAGGTATGGCTACTCAAGGATTGGTTCCTTTTTGTAATATTTATTCTACCTTTTTACAACGGGCTTACGACCAAGTAATTCACGATGTAGCTCTACAAAACTTACCTGTAATTTTCTGTTTAGACAGAGCTGGATTAGTAGGTGAAGACGGAGCAACACATCACGGTGTTTTTGATTTGGCATATTTACGTTGTATACCTAACCTAATTATATTTGCTCCTCGTAACGAAATTGAGTTGCGTAATATGATGTTTACCGCTCAACAAGGGTTAGAGCATCCAGTTGCAATTCGTTACCCAAGAGGTAAGGGAAAACTAGAACAATGGCAGCTTTCTTTTGAAAACATTGAAATAGGAAAAGGAGCTTGTTTAAAAGAAGGAAATCAAGTAGCTGTGTTGTCTGTAGGAACTATTGCTGATAATATCTCTGAAGCGGTTAATCAGCTTGAAAATAAAGAATTGGTTGCACATTACGATTTACGCTTTGTAAAACCTTTAGATGCCCAACTTTTAGATACTATTTTCGACAAATTTGATACCATTATCACTGTTGAGGATGGCACTATCAAAGGTGGATTTGGAAGTGAAGTATTAGAATATGCTTCCGAAGTAAACTACCAAGGAAAAGTGAAACTATTAGGAATTCCTGATGAGTTTATACATCACGGTACGATTCAACAATTACAAGAAGTTTGTGGAATAAATGTTAATTCAATTAAAAAAACAATTCAAGATTTATTATAAAAGAAAAGCGAACCAACTTGGTTCGCTTTTTAACTCTTTATTTCAAAATCTATTTCTTCATTATCTTTTCAGAAAGTTTCTTTTGTCCTAATTCATCATATATTTCAACAATATAAATTGAGTTATTTGAAATTGTAGAAACATCTATTGAGTTATTAATTACAGGTATTTCTATTACTTTTCTTCCTGATACGTCTACTATTTTTGCAATCCATAAAAATGTATTCTTTCCTCCTTTAATATAAATCCTATCAACAGCTGGGTTTGGATAAATACTCATTTCTGAATTGTTTGTTTCTTCTGTTTTTTTACTTCTTAATTGCTCCTTTGCAGCAGTAGAAGTATTCAAACAAACTTGTTTGGTTTCAGATGAGCCAAAACTTCCTCCTGAAGCTAATACGTCACCTTTGCTATTTGTTATTTCATATGAACCACTTCCATAACTGCAACATATACCATCACCATATTCGTCATTAATTGTAAAATCATAACATCCTACAGGTATACATTTTGACACAGTAATAGACTCTCCATTTCCTTGAGTATAATCACCTCCGCTTATCACTGTTTGTCCATTGTTATCCTTCAAGGTCCAAGAAGTTTCGTAAGAATATTTATCAAAAGTAATTGTTACGTTTATATCCTCACATTCTGGAATCTCTCCTCCACCATTATCAGGAGATCCTGTACTATAAGTAACCATCAATTTTGGAGCACTAGCACTACTTCCATCATATGATTCTGCCGTTCGTTCACCTGTTCCAGAAATATAAAACATCATAGAGTTACCAGAACTCCAATTGGACTTGTTCACAACGTATTGTACCAGTGATTTTAAATCAGGAGTTCTTTGTGCTGTTCCAGATGCTCCAACAGAACTCCAAGAACTAGGATTCCAAGCAACCGATTGACTGTAATAACTTCTTGAAGTTATATTATAGCTTTGAGAAGTAATATCTGGTGCATTTGACGAATCTTGAATTTTGATTGTTAATGATGTGCTTCCTGAATTTGTTTCATCTGTTGTAAATTGTATATACGCATTCGTTATCGTAGCATTTGCAGGTATATTTAAGTTTCTAAATAGCATTCCTACATGCTGGTTTCCTTTTGAGCTTCCATCATAAACCAATTCTAAATCAGAACTGTTCATATACATTTGCCCTGACGATTCATATTGTTCAGCATCATCATTGGTACTATTGATTGTTGAAGTAACAGTTTTAGAAACGTTTCCTACAAAAACTAAAACTTCTTCAGAAGTAGTTTCATATCCATCATTATCTGTTGCTATTGCTTTAATAGTATATGATTGGTTATTATTTGTTGGTGTCCAGTTATAAGAATAAGGAGTACTCATATCAGTTTCTACTAAAGTATTATTTACGTAAAACTTAACACTTGAAATAGTTCCATCACTATCGGTTGCAGTAGCAGAAATTGTTACTGGAGTGTTTACGGTATGTGATGCGCCTGATGATGGATTTGTAATTGTAACTTCTGGATAGCTAACATTACTACTTATAATTGTTACTACACTTCCGTTAGATGGGTTCCATATATCTAAATTAGAGGGTATTGTGAATGGATTTTGATTTGAAACTGAACCTACACTACTCGCATTATCTACCTTAATCGTTCTAACCTCTATTTTAGATTCTTCAACAAAAATCCATTTAAATTGATTAAAGGTACTCGCATCTCTCGTCCAGTTTTTTGAATCATTCGAAGAGCGTAAAGGTGCTCCCCAGCAACCTTCTCCTACATAAACGGTTCCGTTTACATCGTCTCTAACAAAGCCTTCATCGCAATTACTTCCGCTGGAACAAGGTTTTACTGGCCATGTAGTTTTTACTGTATGAGAATCTGATTCAAATACCAAGTTCACTCCTTTGTCATAAAATAATTGAGCCCAACTAGCGTATTCATCATTTCCTTCTGATTTTGATGATACGTGTGGACGCATCGGTTTATGGTATTGAGCCGACTTCCAAATAGAGTTATTAGCATTCAACTTTTGACTTAGCCATGAATACTGACTCCCTCCTGCAGAAATCTCAGAGTTCAATGTATAAATTGTATACAAGTTATTTCCAAATGTGATATCGTAATAAACACTCGTTGAAGGAACATTAAACAAGTTATAAATACTATTATTTGAGCCTTCGTGATTTCCTCTTGTTGGTACAATAGGAAACATTCTTCCGTCACTTGCTGTTGTGTATTGCCAATCGTTAAACCAATCTTGCCATTCAGAGCTAGAGTCTCCATTAGTCATATCTCCTCCAAAAAACACTGCAGTTGGTTTTAATTTAGAAACTAATAAGTTAGCATCTCTTCTCGGTGTTCTATTGTTTCTTGAATCTCCTCCTGCAATAAACGACATTTTATCATTGGTGCTTGGAGCTGTTTTAAACCAGAATCGACTACTCACCCCTTGGCTATCTTTAATTACAAAATAATAGTTTGTGTTAGGACTCAAACCCGTTAGTTTAGCAAAAGTATTACTCATTCCTTTATAAGAAACTGAACGGTCTACAGATTTAGAGTTTGGATAATTTGACCAGTTAGTTCCATTATCAGTCGTTCCATAGTATACAATTGGGTTAGATCCTGAAATTTGGTTCCAACCAATCATTATAGTTGCTGCTGGATTGTCTGTGATGATTAATCGGTACTTATCATTAGAGGCGTAAGTACTAAAAACTGCTAAAAATAACAGTGTTAAAATAATTTTTTTCATGGTGAGGGGGCTTTTAAGTTTACTAGTTAGTTATCACAAATATATTTTTTACCTTTCAAGTTAATCGTTTGTTTTTATTAAAATTAATTATATAATAACCTGACTAACATTAACCTAACTATTCTTTTATAGTTTACTAATCTTATTTTAACAAACTAGATATCCTCTATTTTTACTTTTGTTTAAACCTTACTTTATGAGTACTAAAACCCTTCTTTCTTTTTTAAAAATTTCTTCTTTTTTTATTTTTTTCGGTAGAGCTTACCAGCATTTATTTTGGGATGCTCCATACAGAAGTTTCTTTTGGGACCAACACTTATTAGAACCTGTGATTAATTTTGTTTTTGACATTAGTTGGCAGTCGTATGTTACAAACCTAAATACAGATTTAGCTATCCAAATTTTAACTAGAAGTATTGGTGTTTTATACTTAGTATGTGCAATCATTTCAATAATAATAAATGAAAATTCAAAAAAATGGATGCGTTGTATCTTAAAATTAGGTGCAGTAAGTTTAATTTTTTTAGCTTTAATGATTACCAAGAATAAGTTTTTTCACCTTATAATGTTTTTTGAGCACACTATTCAGTTTGGAGTTCCTATTGCTTTATTATATTTCTTAAAACACAAAAACGCACTTCTTTTACTTTTTTATCTTAAAGTTTTTATCGCCCTAGCTTTTATATGTCATGGAATGTACGCTATTGGTATTTTTTATCCATTACCTGGTAATTTTGTTACTATGACCTTAAACATCTTACCTGTACAAGAAGAAATGGCTAAAAACCTATTATTCGTAGCTGGTGTTTTAGATTTTATCATTGCTATTGCTATATTTATTCCCAAACTTTCAAAACCAGTCCTGCTATATGCTTGTTTTTGGGGGGGTGTAACTGCTTTGGCTAGAATTTTTAGCGCTTTTCACTATGATTTTTCTTTGAGTATTATGCACCAATACTTATACTTAACAATATATAGGCTTCCTCACGGGTTGGTTCCTTTATTAGTATACTTATATCTATATAAGAATAGCTTAGAAAACAAAAAGGTCAAAACTTAAATAAGCTTTGACCTTTTAAATGATTGAAAATATTATTCTAGTTATTTAAAGCTTCTGCCCCACCAACTATTTCTAAAATCTCGTTTGTAATTGCAGCTTGACGTGCTTTGTTATAAGTTAATAATAACTCATCACGTAGTTCTGTTGCATTATCTGTTGCTTTATGCATTGCAGTCATACGAGCACCGTGTTCGGCAGCAAATGAATCACGAATTGCTTTGTATAATTGCGTTTTTAATGACTTAGGAATTAATTCTAAAATAATCTCCTCTTTAGACGGTTCAAAAATATAATCTAAATTAGCATTTGTTTCTCCTTCTATAGGTTGAATTGGCAAGAATTGTTCTACTTGTGGTATTTGAGTCGCTGCATTTTTAAATCTGTTGTAAATGATTTCTATTTTATCGTAAGAACCATCTACAAATAAATTCATTAACTGTTCAGCAACTTCAGCAACGTTATCAAAAGTTAAGTTATCAAAAATATCGTTTCTATTTTCTACAACGGTGTAATCTTTTGATAGAATATCGTTTCCTTTTTTACCAATTGTTAATAATTCAACAGCAGTATTATTATATTTCTCGTTAATTGTTTTAACTGTTTCTTTAATGATAGATGAATTAAAACCTCCACATAAACCTCTGTTTGAAGTTATAGTAACTAACAATACTTTATTTACTTCTCTTTCTGTTGAATATATTCCACCTGCATCGCTATCTAATGTAGCACTTAAGCTTTGTAATAATTCGGTAAGCTTAGATGAATACGGACGCATTGCTGTAATTGCATCTTGAGCTTTTTTCAACTTTGCAGCCGATACCATTTTCATGGCAGAGGTAATCTGCATTGTTGATTTAATCGAAGTAATTCTGTTACGTATTTCTTTTAAGTTTGCCATTTAATTGAACTTAAAATTTATAAAACCCCCGTTGTAACACGGGGATGCCTTTTTTGTTTTTATTAAGCTGAAAATTTAGCTGAAATTTCTTTAGCAGCGTCTCTTAAAGTATCAATTACTTCATCAGTTAATTTCCCTGCTTTTAAAGTATCTAAAGTATCTCTATGCTTCGCATTTAAGTACTCTAAATAATCTTTTTCAAATTCTTTTACCTTGTTTACAGGCACATCTTTTAACAAGTTCTTAGAACCTGCATAAATAATAGCTACCTGATCTTCTACAGTATAAGGATCGTTTTGAGCTTGCTTTAAGATCTCTACGTTACGCTTACCCTTTTCAATTACATTTAAAGTTGCAGCATCTAAGTCAGAACCAAACTTAGCGAATGCTTCTAATTCACGGTACTGAGCTTGATCTAACTTTAGTGTACCAGATACTTTCTTCATTGATTTAATCTGAGCCGAACCTCCTACACGTGATACAGAAATACCTACGTTAATTGCTGGACGAACCCCTGAGTTGAATAAATCAGACTCTAAGAATATCTGACCATCAGTAATCGAAATTACGTTTGTTGGAATATATGCTGAAACGTCTCCTGCTTGAGTTTCGATAATTGGTAATGCAGTCAAAGATCCTCCTCCTTTTACTTTAGATTTTAATGATTCTGGTAAATCATTCATATCTTTTGCAATAGAATCATCAGCAATTACCTTAGCAGCACGTTCTAATAATCTTGAGTGTAAGTAGAATACATCCCCTGGGTAAGCCTCACGTCCTGGAGGTCTTCTTAATAATAAAGATACCTCACGATACGCTACTGCTTGCTTAGATAAATCATCATAAACAATTAAAGCTGGTCTACCAGTATCACGGAAATATTCTCCAATTGCAGCTCCTGCAAATGGTGCATATACCTGCATAGGTGCAGGGTCAGATGCATTTGCAGCAACGATAGTTGTATATGCTAACGCTCCTTTTTCTTCTAACATGTTAGCAATTGCTGCTACTGTTGAAGCTTTTTGACCGATAGCTACGTAGATACAGTACACTGGTTGTCCTGCATCATAAAATTCTTTTTGATTTAAGATAGTATCAATAGCAACAGTTGATTTACCTGTTTGACGATCTCCAATGATTAACTCACGTTGACCACGTCCTACTGGAATCATTGCATCGATAGATTTGATACCTGTTTGCATTGGCTCAGTTACAGGCTCACGGAAGATAACTCCTGGTGCTTTACGCTCTAAAGGCATTTCAAAAGTTTCCCCTTCGATTGGTCCTTTACCATCGATTGGTTGCCCTAAAGTGTTAACAACACGTCCTACAATTCCTTCTCCAGCTTTTAAAGAAGCAATTCTTTCTGTACGTTTTACAGTAGATCCTTCTCTTACTGAAGTAGAAGCTCCTAATAATACAACACCTGCATTATCCTCTTCTAAGTTTAATACGATACCTTCTAATCCGTTATCGAATTCTACTAATTCTCCGTATTGTACGTTAGATAATCCATAAACACGTGCAATACCATCACCTACTTGTAATACAGTCCCTACTTCATTTAATGAAGCTTTAGACTCAAAATTTGTTAATTGTTCCTTTAAAATTGCTGATACTTCAGCTGGTTTAATTGCTGCCATCTTATTTCTTTTGATGTATAATTAAATTTTTGGAATGTAATGACCGTTGTCAAACTCTCTCCTTAACTCATTAAATTGACTAGAGATACTTGCATCATACTGCACATCTCCAACTCGTAAGATAAATCCTCCTAATATCTCTGGATTTACTATATTCTCAATACTTGCATTGTTTCCTGTAAGGGCTACAATTTTAGCTTGTATTTTATCTTCTAACTCTTTTGTTAAAGCTACTGCGGTTGTAACTCTGGCAATTTTTGTGTTCTTATAGTGATCATATATAACTGCATATTGCTTAGCAATAGGGTCTAACATCACCATACGCTTATTTTCCTCTAATAAATTAAACAACCCTTTTACTATGTTGTCTACTTTATCTCCAAAAAGTGCATTTAAAACTTTACGCTTATCTGCAGCTTTAATTACAGGACTTTTAAGCATAACATCTAAATCAGCGCTTTCGGCAATTGTATCTACGATTAACTTCATGTTATCATTTACTAAAGCTTCATTTCCTGATTCTTTAGCTAAATTTAAAATTGCTTTGGCGTAACGTAATGCTGCTCTTGATTCTTTCATCTACTGATTAGTTTAAAGTAACCTCTTCTAACATTCCTTCCACAAGCTTTAATTGTTCATCTTGTGAAGCTAATTCTTTTCTTACTACCTTTTGAGCTATTTCGATAGATAAGTTACCTACTGTTTTCTTTAACTCAGCGATAGCTGCTTGTTGCTCTTGTTTTATTGTAGCTTTTGCATTATCTATCATTATAGTAGTCTGATCCTCTGCTTCTTTTTTAGCATCAGCTATAATTTTATCTTTTATCTCACGAGCTTCTTTCATCATTGCATCTCTCTCTGCTCTGGCTTCTTTTGCTAATCTTTCGTTATCCGCTTGCAAGTTTTGCATTTCCTTACGTGCATTTTCTGCAGCATCTAAAGCACCTTGAATCCCTTCCTCACGCTCATTTAACGCATTTAAAATAGGCTTCCATGCAAACTTTGCCATTATAAAGATTAATAAAGCTAAAATTACTAGTTGCATAAAAAACAACCCTACAGAAAAGTCATTAAATATTCCCATTATTATATATATTTTTGTGTGTTTTTGTTTAATTGTGTAAACAATTCCTGCAACCAACCGTTACAGGAATTTGTTTGTTTTTTGTTGCTTATCCTAAAAGTAAAGCACCGAATGCTAAACCTTCTAATAATGCTCCAATAATAATCATTGCAGTTTGGATTTTACCAGCAGCTTCTGGTTGACGAGCAATAGCTTCCATTGCACTACTACCGATTTTCCCTAATCCTAATCCTGCTCCGATTACGATTAATCCTGCTCCAACTAAATTAAGTGTCATAATAATTGATTTATATATAATTAAACAAATTTTTGATTCTAGTTCTTAGTGATGGTCATGTTCTTCTACCGCCATACCAATAAATAACGATGATAACATGGTGAAAATATAAGCTTGTAGAAAAGCTACCAACAACTCTATAATAGTTAAAAACAAGGTTAAAAAGAAAGAGATTCCTGTTGCTCCCGCTGTTCCAAACTTTGCTTTTAATAAAATCATTAACGCTGCGATACCCATAACTACTGAGTGTCCTGCAGTAATATTCGCAAACAAACGCACAAATAAAGAAAATGGCTTAGTTAACATACCCAACACCTCAATTGGTGCTAATACTAATTTCATTAAGACTGGCACACCTGGCATCCAGAAGATATGTTTCCAATAATCTTTATTTCCGCTAAATTGTACGATAACAAATGTAAATAAGGCTAAACAAACTGTTACTGCTATTTGACCTGTTACGTTAAAACCTAACGGGGTTAATCCTAATAAGTTTAAAACCCAAATAAAGAAAAACACCGTTAATAAGAACCCCATAAATTTACGGTAATGTTTCTCTCCAATATTAGGACGTGCAATTTCATCTCTTACATACAAAACTAAAGGTTCTAATATACGTGCTACACCTGTTGGTATTGGTCCTTTTTTGTACCCAGAAGCCAAACTTCTAAATCCAAAGAACATTAACAAACCTGCCAAAAACATACCAAACACACTTTTGGTAATAGACAAATCCAATACTTTCTGTGCGTTAGTAGCATGATGCTCCTCATCAAAAGCAACCACTTCTTCACCCGCATTTAATTCATATATTTTACTATGTATTTTCACCAATTTCACATCACCTGCATCCACAACCAATGTACCATCATCGTTATGATGAAATTTTGACGACATGAAAAACTTAATTCCTTTAGTAGTTTTCACTATAACGGGCAATGGAAAGCCTATATGCTTACGCTCTCCTGCATCATTTGTATATGAAAACAAGTTAAAATCATGAGAATCTGCCAAGTGATGCTTAATATAAGCATCTATTGACTCTTTAGTGTTAATTCTACCACTATCATTAGAAGTTGTATCGTCTCCACCTGCAAATGCAGTTAACGATGAAAACACAAGTGTTAAAAGTGTTAAAAACTTGATAGTTTTGTTTGCTACCATCATACCTTTACTAAATATAGATTTTGGGTCTGTAAATTTCGGTGCAAAGGTACACATTTAATTAAAACTACAAACCCTTTTTTTGCTTAGTTTTAAAGAACACCACACATCGCCATAAACAACTCATCTATTTAGTGTTAAGTATTTTTGACAACGCTACAGTTTCGATAGCTAAAAACACCATAATAGGAATTAATAAGGTTGCTTTTTCTGGGTTTGTTAACCCTGCTTCTGAAAAAATACTCTTTTGGAATAGTAAAATAAAAATTCCGAATTTTACCATTAACATTCCTAAATATAAATATCCTGTTTCATTTGGTAAATATCCAAGTACCCATTCTATTAAAGAATAAATTAAAATAGTTGCTATTACATTAAAACAGTATACTTGTAATACAGAAAAAGAAAGTGTTACACCCGCATTAGAAAGCAAAAAACTGTTTAAAAAGAAGCCTCCTATACCTAATACTAATATAATAGAAGAAAATACTAAAATTCGTTTACTCATTATTGTCGGTTATCTTAATTACTTGGCGTATTACAGAGTAAATAGCACCAAAAACTGCTGCAAGTGTACAAATTTTTACGTAAAGTTGGTTGTTGTTTGGATATTTTTGGTCTAACCATTTACCTAGCAAACTTCCTAGGTAAATAGTTAATCCCATTTGAAGTGCGACTCCTGTGAATCGTATGTATTTATTAAGCGGTTTTTTCTTTGAGTCCTTGCTCATTTTTATTTAATTCTTTTACCGCTCCTTTCATGGCACAAGTGGCATTAAATTCTGCTCCTGGTTCTACAGATAATTTTCCTATAATTACATCACCATTAATATTTGCTGAAGATTTTACTGTAAGAGTGTTTGAAACAAAAAGCTCTCCTGAAAACTCTCCTTCTATATCTGCATTAGTACATTCAACTTTTCCTTTAATTAAACCAGTATTTCCAATTATTACTCTTCCTTTAGTTTCTATGGTTCCTTCTAATATTCCATCTATTCTAAAATCTCCTTCTGAAATAATCTCACCTATTATTTTAGTGTTTTTTCCTATAATGTTTCTCTCTGCAACTTTGTTTTCTCCTGTTTTTTTACTCTCTTTACCAAACATATTCGGGGAATTTAAGGGGTTATGCTTTATTTAATAGTTCTATAATTTCTTTTGCTTTTTTACCTTCTTGAGTAGTAGCATAACTAACTGCAACAAACTCTAGCGCTTTTTTATAGGTCTCTTTATCTTGATATTTACCTATCGCCAAGGCTTTTAGAAGTGCGAATTTAGGGATTAAATTTGAATTTTTTAGTGTACTTGAAAATTTATCTATTTCACTAACAACCTCTTCAAATTTATTTTCTTTATATAAATAATATATTTCTTTATACTTATTTAAAACCTCATCTTCTTTCTTCTTTTTAACAAGTTTTTTATCTGGGTTTAAAATTATTTGAGCAAAACTTGTTTCTGGATACTTTTCTAGGATAATGTTCTTATAATCATTTGACTTAGCTACATTTCCTTGCTTTTTATATATTTGATACAAGTGGTAACTTATTGGCAGTTCCAACTTATTATTTATACTCACCTGTCTTAAGCGTTCTAGGTTTTTAATTGCTAGTGTAGTGTTTGTAAACTGCTCTTTATAAATTAGTCCTAATTGATATAATGCATCATTTCGCTCTTTTACAAGGTCATTAATTACATTGTCATCAGTTGGTATAGCTTCAAGATATGTTGAAAGCTCGTATCTTTTGTTGATTTTTTTTCCATTAGTATCATCAGACACATCTTCTGTGACGCTAATAGATTTGTCTGATAATCGCCAGTTATCTTCTAGAGGGCGTGTTCCCCATATTTTTTGAAAATCTGCTCTTCCAAATCCTAATGCTTGAGTATTGTAAAAGTACCACTTCCCTTTATTTGCACTATTATTTATAGATACACCGCCTCCAAAACCATTTCCAAAGTTCTGAGCATTGAGCATTTGTTGTCTTTTTTCTTCGTCTTCTTTCTTTATTTTTTCTATATATGTCTCAAAAAAAGAAGTTCTTTCATCTAGCGTCATTCCAACTAAACTAAGAATACTGTCGTTATTTTTAACAGTTTCCTCATATTTTCTTAAAGTTGTTAACCCTTTACTCTTTCTACGAATTCTACGAATTCTTTTTTCTTGATCAAACTCTTTGGAAACCACCTGCAATACGCTATCATAATATGAGCCTGCTAACAAATAATTCTCTTTTTCAAAAGCTATATTTGCCAAGCGTTCATATGCATATGTTTTTTGGTAATTGTTGTTATGCTTCGCTTGTAAAGATTTTTTATAATATTCTGCTGCCGCTTCAGGATTATTTCTCCCTTCTTGAATCACCCCTGCTTGGTAGTATAACTCGTTTAAAAACTTGCGGTTATCAGAGTTTTTAATCAGCTTTCTTAACCTTGCCAACATTAATATTGATGTTGAATCATTTGGAGTATTTTTAGCAAGTTCAATATTTGCTCGAATACGGAACTTGTCTGGTGCTCTTTTAAATTCTGATAATCTTCGAAACACCATTCTTGCAGAGTCTTTTCTATCTAATTCGCTGTAAACCTGACCTAGCACAAACATATTTCTTGCTGTTTGCTCTTTATTGTAACGTGTTTTAGTTGCTAATTTTAAATAATCTACCATTTTTTGAATGGTATCGGTTTGTTCATATGCCATTGCCATGGCTGTATAAGCTTGTTCTTTTACCGTTTTATTTATTTTTTCTTTCTCATCTAAAACATCTAATAACAACATTAATGTTTCTATAGCTCTTTTTTCATTACCTAGACGAATATTTGTTTTCGCCCTCCAAATTTTTGTTTCATAATTTAAATTTGCTTTTGGATAATTAACTATTACGTAGTTAAAGGCTTCTAATGCTGGAATAAAACGCTGGGTATAATATCTTGACTTTCCTAACAATAAATAAGCATCATCTATCTGACTATTTTTTTCATAGCCATTAATATTCATTGAATGTGTTTGAACGGCTTTTATTGCTTTTTCTTCTGCTTTTTCAAAAGGAGTTAGGTTTTTGTCTTCCTCCTCCTCGTCAGTATTAAACCCTGTACCTGGTGTAAGTACTTTTGTAGCTAACTTACTTTCATCAAAAGTTATAGGTTCTAATTGTAAGCGCTTCGAAAAATTGTCTTCGTGCTTTTCTTGAAGTTCTTCAAGTCCTTTTAAATACGCTTGTTCCCCATTAAAAAGCACATTGTATTTAGTAGTAACGGCATGGTAACTTCTATTCAAAAAAGCATCCTTTTTAACACTACACGAATACACGATAGCTCCTAAAACACTGAATACTATTATCTTTACCCCTTTTTTCATATACTATTACTTTTACAGTACAACAACGTAATAATTGCATTTTTTGTACGTAAAGAGGTAAAAATAATAATTATAAGGTGATTTTTACCTTGTTTTATTCAGAAAAATAGCTTTCTAGCTCTTTTAAAGTTTCTTGTGATGTATTTATATCTTTTACAACATTTCCTTTATCTAAGACTACGATACGCCCACACACCTCCGTTACATGACTTAAATCGTGACTAGAAACTAATACAGTTACATCATTATTTTCTGTTAATTTTTTAATTATTTTTTTTAATCGAATTTGTGTTGTAGGGTCTAAGTTTGCAAAAGGTTCATCTAAAATTATCACTTGTGGATTTCCCATCATTGCAGCAACAATACCTACTTTTTTTTGGTTTCCTTTACTTAAGCTTCGTAAGTATTTTTTCTTTCCTAAAATCTCCTCATTAAAAAACTCGTCAAACTGAGCTAAAAAAGCTTTTACATCAGCTTTATTCATCCCGCGTAAATCTCCAACAAAATCCAAATATTCTTCTGGTGTTAAATATCCTATCAAAAAAGTTTCATCTATAAACGACCCTGTAAACGTTTTCCAATTCTCGCTTTTGTTTACAATTACTTCATTATTTACAATCTCTCCTGTGGTTGGTCTAATTAAATCTAATAACAGGTTAAACAGGGTTGTTTTTCCTGCTCCATTATTCCCTACTAGCCCAAAAGCTTGTCCGCTTGGAATCTTCAACTCTTCTATGTTTAAGACTTGTGTACTTCCGTATGTTTTTGAAATATTATGTATAGATATCATTTTGTTTAGTTTTTGGTTAGTTATGATTTTTGGCTGAATGCATGTATTGATGCGTACTTACTTTTAATATACCTTTTTTCTATAATGTTCATAAAGTAGTTTTTGAATGCTAAGGCTAAAGCTCCTGCAATTGCAATTGCTAAAACTCCTGCATTGAAACTCACAAACTTGTTGAAAACCCAGAATAAGAACATAGGAATTCCGATTATGGGAATTATGATTAAAAAATGGGTTGCACTGGTTCCTTGATAATTTGAAAACCCACTTTTATTTAGGTCTATACGTTTTCGGTTAAAAGAACCTGCAAATAACAAAAAGAGCGAGTTAAAACCAATATTAAATATTGCTCCTGCGGTTATCATTAAAAAAATATTTACTCCATAGAAATAAGCATAAGGAATACTCAATAGGTATAATGCTCCTGACATTACAACCATTAAATACCATTTACTTTCTAAGAATTTTCGGTAACGAATATTTTGACTCATAAGCATGTTGTAGTACTCACTATCCCACGCAGGAATAAATTGTCCATAATTTATCGTAAAACCTCCTGTCACAAAAATTGCTGCAAAGACTAAGAAAGCAGGCATTTTTTCTCGATATGTTTCTTCTCCAAAGAAAATAGTTCCGTAAAAAAGAAATATAAACGACATAAAAAATACTGTTTTGGTACGTTTATTCCTCCAAATTTGACGAATATCATTTTTAATAAATGGCGCGACATCTCCTAATCTATCAACAAAAGATAAGTCTGATTCTTTTGCTACTTCTTCTTTACTTTTTATAGCGTCATCTAAATATGCTTTTTCTCTTAATAATTTAAAGTTTATATAATATAAACCTATCAATAGAACCACTCCTATTAATGCAAAAGCAGGAAGGTTATATACTGATTGAAAAACAGGAGCAAACACATCATTTACGTTAAACAGCTGGTATTTATTTCCAAAAAACAATATTGCTAGTACAACAATCATTACTCCTAGTGCATAATTGTTTTTATTTATTAAAAAATTTACGTAGTTAGCACTTAACACTAGCATAACCATTAAAAACAACCATCCTAAAACCCCCATA
The DNA here is from genome assembly GCF_003867075.1 of Tenacibaculum mesophilum. Taxonomy (NCBI): domain Bacteria; kingdom Pseudomonadati; phylum Bacteroidota; class Flavobacteriia; order Flavobacteriales; family Flavobacteriaceae; genus Tenacibaculum; species Tenacibaculum mesophilum. The sequence goes on from NZ_CP032544.1 coordinate 2,285,027, forward strand.
ATATCATAGCCTTGACCTATTAATACTATTGAAAAAGGCACATAAAAAAACAACGGCATTATATTGAAGAATGACACTGCTGATTTTCCTAATACAAAATGGACTAACTTTTCTTTTTTTACCGGTAAGTTTAGAAACGGCTTAATGTTTAGTACTGGTAATTTTTGCATTAAGTAGCGAAAAATTAAATCTCCAAGTAATAAAAAAACAAGAAATCCATTCACAAAAAAAAGTGGATCTGTATTTGGATATTCTTTTTTAATGAAAAAATACCCTCCTATTCCTATCATTAAAAATGAAACTAGCATATACAATGCAAAAAAGCCCATGATAATTTTTAATGCAATACTTTTTCCGAAATAAGAAGAGCGAAAAAACTGCTTCCACTCTAACTTTAAAAAATGTGCAATCATTTGGTTTTGTATTTGGTTGATTATCTTATTTGTCTTTTTCTACAACTTTTTGTTACATAAAAAAAGCATCAATTTAAAAATTGATGCTTTTCTACCGTTGTTATGATTTATCTTTTATTTTATTTTTAAAGATTTTGCTATTGCTTCTAACTCAAATATAAAATCTCTTTTATTTACTGAAGGTGCATAAGTAAAGCCTTCAAAAACAAGCACACGGTTGTTTTCTTTATCAATTATCGAGTAATTAATAAACGGTCCTGCCATAAAATCATTCTTTACTTCCCATTTACCTCTAGTTTCATAAGCTTTTCTTCCATCAATTTCTGCATCGAAAGTAAATGGTGTATATGCTTGTTCGGTAATCATGTGCATTCCTTCTTTACTTCCTGGAATATATTTTTTACCAATCGTATCGCGCATTCTTGTTATATTATCTTCTACTTTGCTTTCATCTTCTAATGGATAACTATACACTAAAATATTGTTGGTTCCATCTCCTCTTGCTATTCCGCTTTTTAAGTGTTGACGTAACCATAAAAAGTCTCCCGTATCTTCAACAAGTTTAAACCTTTCAGGAATGGTTAATGAAATACCTAATTTTTTTATTGTTTTGAATTGGCTTTCGTCTAATTTCTCTTTTTTAAAAATGTTTTGAGTAAATTTTACATCTTCATCTTTAAATAATTTAATAATCTCTTTTCCTCTGTTGCGAATCAAGTCAACCAAAGCTCCTTTACTTTTAGCTGTTGCATAAACTAAAATTTGAGGTTCAGCATATTTGTTTTTTTCTACTGCTATTTTTTCTTTTTCTCCTTCTCTAAGAATCAAAACAGCTCTTGCATTCCTTATAAAACCTTTAAATCCTATAGGGTCTATTTGTCCTACTGAAAGTAATGTTTCAGGCTGTGGTAATCCTACCTGATGCTCCCCAAAAACAGAGCGAATTTCGTCACCAATTTTACCTTCCCAATCATTTCCTTTAATTACTACTAATATTTTATTAGTATTTCCATTTGATGTTGGTAAAACATAGTCGCTTTTCTCTCCTTTATTTTTACACGAAACTGTTATAAAAATCAGGGCAAATAATGCTATTAGTTTATTCATAGTTTGTGGTGTTTAGTAGTTGTTTTTTAGCTTTTAAATATTTTAAGTTTCATTCCTGGTTTCAAACTCTTAACACTCCAAATATTGTTCCATTTTTTAATTTCATCAACAGAAACTGATGGATATTTTTTTGAAATAGTCCATAATGAATCTCCTTCTTTAACAACATACACCTCATGCTTACCTGTTGGTGCTTTATATTTTTTCTTTGAAACCTTCTTTGGAACAGCCATTCTTTTAGGATAAACACTTAATCTCTGACCTATTTTTAAATGATGTGTGCGTAAACCATTCCAACGTTTAATATCACTTACTCGTACTCCAAATTTATTAGCTATTTTACCTAGATAATCTCCACTTCGAACTCTGTAACGAATACGTTTATCCATTTCAAAATACTTTGGTAATGGCTTTTCTCTTTTAGCGTCATCTTCATTTGCTAAAGCATATATTTCTTTTTCCTTTTCTAAGAAGTCCATTAAGTTTCTTCGAGGTAATCGAACTGCATAATTTTTTTCTTTTACATATGGAATAATATCTAGCTTATACGACGGGTTTAGAAACGCTAATAAATCAGAATCTATCCCTGTTTTTTCTGAAATCTGATCAAAACTAATGGTTCTTTTTACACGAACTGTATCTGTCTCAAAATTGAATATTTTCGGTGCTTCAGGGTAAATATGGTGCTTTTCTGCATACTCAAAAATATACATCGTTGCATAAAATGCTGGTACATACCCTGCTGTTTCACGAGGCAAAAAAGGGCGGATATTCCAATAGTTTTTATATCCTCCAGAACGCTTTATTGCCTTTGATACATTTCCTGGACCCGAATTATATGCTGCTAAAGCTAAATCCCAATCACCAAAAATTTTATATAGTTGACTTAAGTATTGACAAGCTGCTTTTGTTGATTTTACTGGATCTTGACGTTCATCTACATACGAATTTACTTTCAAATCAAACTGAACACCTGTTCCATACATAAACTGCCATAAACCTGTAGCTCCCACCCAAGAACGAGCGTCTGGTCTTAATGCTGACTCAACAATAGCCAAATATTTCATTTCTAACGGAATATCATATTGATCTAAGTATTGCTCAAACATTGGAAAATAATATTGAGCACGAGCCATTAATGCTGGATAGTATTTTTTTCGGTATTTTAAATAACTGTTTATTACTTTTTCTAACGCAGGATTATACTCTAAATGAAACGGTGTTTTTACGTTTAGGTCTTGTAATCTTTTCTTTAATAAATCTGTTGTTAGAATTGTGGTTGTATTTCCTAAAATATCTTTATCGTTAATTACATATTGAATACTGTCAAACAACGATGAATTAAATTTTTCTTCAATCAATAAGCTATCAATCATCTTTAAATCTTCTGTAGAAAATAGCTCTTGGTTTTGCGATAAGTTTATAGAGTCATTTACCACAACATCAATACTGTCTTTAGCTATAAAAAGACTATCAACAGGTTGTTGCGCAAAAATTGAAGTTGTAAAAAGTAGTAGTGTTAATAATTTCTTCATGTTGGTTTTATAAATCTAATTCAACTGCAATTGGGCAATGATCTGAATGTTTTGCTTCTGGTAAAATATATGCTCTTGAAATTTTATCTTTTAATGGTTCGGTTACCATGTTGTAATCAATACGCCAACCTTTATTATTCGCTCTTGCATTTGCTCGATAACTCCACCAAGAATACTCTTGTTTTTCTGGGTGCAAGTGACGGAAACTATCAATAAATCCACTATTGATAAACTTCCCTAGCCATTCACGCTCTTCTGGTAAAAACCCAGATACTCCTTTCATTTTCGGGTTGTGAATATCTATTTCTTCATGACAGATGTTGTAATCTCCACAAATAACCAAGTTAGGAATTTCTTTTCTTAACTCTGTAGCATAGGTTAAAATTTCATCCATGTAGTTGAACTTATAGTCTAATCGAGCACTATTAGTTCCTGAAGGTAAATACATACTCATTACAGAGACCTCATCAAAATCTACACGAAGATTTCTCCCTTCAAAATCCATAGATTCTATTCCTGTACCATACTCTACATGGTTTGGTTCTTCTTTACAAAAAATTGCTACTGATGAATACCCTTTTTTCTCTGCTGAAAACCAATAATGGTATGGATACCCAGCGTTTTCAAACTCAGTTACATCTAATTGTTCTTTATGAGCTTTGGTTTCTTGAATACATATTACATCAGGGTTCGCTGCTTGTAACCAATCGATAAACCCTTTTTTTAATGCTGCTCTAATTCCGTTTACGTTGTATGAGATTATTTTCATCTATTTTTAAAACACAAAAACGTAAAGCTTAACGCTTTACGTCTTTTTTTTATCCTATAATTTTGTTAAATATTCATTTCTGGAATGTCTCCTTCGACTATTAAAGTTCCTTCTGTAGCTGCTTGAATTTCTTCTACAGATACTCCCGGTGCTCTTTCTAATAAGTAAAATTTACTGTCTTTAATTTCTAATACCGCTAGGTTGGTTACAATTTTAGTTACACAACCTACACCTGTTAATGGTAAGGAACATTTTTTAAGTAGCTTCGATTCTCCTCTTTTATTGGTATGCATCATTGCTACAATAATGTTATCGGCAGAGGCTACTAAATCCATTGCCCCCCCCATACCTTTTACCATTTTTCCTGGTATTTTCCAGTTTGCTATATCTCCATTTTCAGCTACTTCCATAGCTCCTAAAATAGTTAAGTGAACATGTTTACCACGAATCATTGAAAAGCTAGTAGCAGAATCAAAAAAACTAGCTCCTGGCATAGTTGTTATAGTTTGTTTTCCTGCATTGATAATATCAGCATCTTCTTCTCCTTCAAAAGGAAAAGGTCCCATACCTAATACTCCATTTTCTGATTGAAACTCTACTTCAATATCATCACGAACAAAATTGGCTACTAATGTTGGAATTCCGATACCAAGGTTTACATAATATCCGTCTTTTACTTCTTTTGCGATTCTTTTCGCTATTCCGTTTTTATCTAACATAACTAGCTTCTTTGTCTTACTGTTCGTTGTTCAATTCTCTTCTCATATTTTTCTCCTTGGAAAATGCGTTGTACAAAAATTCCTGGAATATGAATTTGATTTGGATCTAATTCTCCTACTGGAACTAACTCTTCAACCTCAGCAACTGTAATTGTAGCTGCCCCACACATATTAGGGTTAAAGTTTCTTGAAGTTCCTTTAAAAATTAAGTTTCCAGCAGCATCACCTTTCCATGCCTTTACAAAAGCAAAGTCTGCTTTAAATGCTGGCTCTAATACATACATTTTCCCGTCAAACTCACGAGTTTCTTTTCCTTCTGCTACCTCTGTTCCATAACCTGCTGGAGTATAAAATGCTGGAAATCCTGCTTGTGCTGCTCTACATTTCTCGGCTAAAGTTCCTTGAGGTGTTAATTCTACTTCTAATTCTCCGGATAACATTTGACGCTCAAATTCATCATTTTCTCCTACATAAGAAGAAATCATTTTCTTTATCTGACGATTTTGCAATAACAACCCTAAGCCAAAATCATCAACTCCTGCGTTATTAGAAATACAAGTAACATCTTTTACTCCTATTTTTACTAACTCAGCAATAGCATTTTCAGGTATTCCGCATAAACCGAACCCTCCTAACATAAAGGTCATTCCATCTTGCACACCTTGCAATGCTTCTTGTACGTTATTTACTTTTTTATTTATCATTATAGTTGTTGTTTTAAGCTTTATCCTACTAGGTGAGATTTTAAATACTTTACAATTTACTAAAAATCCGTATCGTCTGGTACTGTTTCTTCTTCTCCTTCTTTAGCTTCTTCAACTTTTGAACAGTCTAAATTAATACTTATATCTTTAGGTTTTTCAAAATTTCCTTTACTAACCTCTAGCGTTTTATCTTCATAGCATTTTCTCATAAATATTCCCCATGTTGGTAGTGACATTGTTGCCCCTTGACCATATCTTAGTCCTGCAAAGTGTGTTGCTCTATCTTCTCCTCCTGTCCATACTCCAGTTACTAAGTTTGGCACCATTCCCATAAACCAACCATCTGATTGATTTTGTGTTGTACCTGTTTTACCTGCAATAGGATTCGTAAATTTATAAGGGAAACCTGTTACTGCATCTCCTCCTGATGTCCATGTTGATCTTAAACGAGCTCCGGAACCTACTTGAGTTACTCCTTTCATTAAATCTAAAATCACATAAGCTGACTCTTCACTTAACACTTCTTTTGTCTCAGGAACAAACTCTTCTAAAACTGTTCCGTTTTTATCTTCAATTCGAGTAACCATTAGTGGACTAACACGTAACCCTTTGTTCGCAAAAGTTGAATATGCACTAACCATTTCTAATAAAGATAAATCAATTGCTCCTAATGCAATAGACGGATTTGCTTCTAATTTGGATTGTATTCCTGAAGACTCTGCTAGTCGAACTACATTTATAGGTGAGACTTTATCAATTAATTGTGCTGTAATCACATTTACTGATTTTGCTAAGGCGTCTTTTAACGTTAATTCACCTCCATATTTACCTCCTGCATTTTTTGGTGTCCAATCTTCTGGCATTCCATATTTTTCCTTCGGAATGGTGTATGGTGTGTTTGGTAATTTATCACAAGGTGACATTTTTAATTGATTAATTGCAGTAGCATATACAAAAGGTTTAAATGTAGAACCTACTTGGCGTTTTTGTTGCTCAACTGCATCATATTTAAAGTATCTATGATTAATTCCTCCAACCCATGCTTTAATGTGACCTGTTTGAGGTTCAATAGACACCAAACCTGAACGCAAGAAGTGTTTATAATGACGTATTGAGTCATAAGGAGTCATTACTGTATCACGTTCACCTTTCCACGTAAAAATACGCATATCAGTAGCTGTGTTAAACACCTTATCTATTTCTTTTTCAGACTTACCTGCTGCTTTCATTCGCTTATAGCGGTCTGAGTTTTGTTTTGCTCTTCTTATTATTTTTTCTATGTCCTTTTTCCCTATATCATAAAAAGGAGCTTTTTTATTTCTTTTTTGTTCTTTATCAAAATATGATTGAAGGTTTTCCATGTGTTCATAAACCGCTTCTTCAGCATATTTTTGCATACGAGAATCTATAGTAGTGTAAATTTTTAATCCATCTCTATAAATATTATACTCTTCTCCATTTGGTTTTGGGTTTTCTTTAACCCACTCTTTTAAGATACTTCTTAAATGCTCTCTAAAATATGTTGCTAAACCGTCACTATGCCCTTCTCTGTTTATATTAAGTCCTAGACCTAATTTTTGTAATGAGTCTTTTTGTTTTAAAGTAATAAACTCACTTCTATTCATTTGCTTTAAAACAACATTCCTTCGTTGTTTTACCATCTCTTTTCTCCTTAAAGGATTAAAAAGGGAAGAGTTTTTAAGCATTCCTACTAGCATTGCTGATTCTTCTACGTCTAACTCCTTAGGTTCTTTTCCAAAATAAATTCGAGCTGCTGAACGAACACCTACTGCTTGATTTAAGAAGTCATATTTATTCAAATACATGGTTATGATTTCTTCTTTAGTGTATTGACGCTCTAGCTTAACAGCTACTACCCATTCTTTCACCTTTTGAAGTACTCTTTTGAAAATATTGCGAGAAGCTTTTCCTGTAAACAACATTTTTGCTAGTTGTTGGGTTATTGTACTCGCCCCTCCACTTCCTGGTTTTAAAACGGCTCTTGCTGTTCCTCTAAAATCAATTCCTGAATGTTCATAAAAACGCTCATCTTCTGTTGCAACTAACGCTTTTACCATATTTTGTGGAATGTCTTTATATTTTATAGGTGTTCTGTTTTCAACAGCGTACTTACCTAAAGTTTTACCATCAGCTGAAATAATTTCTGTAGCTAAATTATTCTCTGGGTTTTCTAACTCTTCAAAAGTAGGTAGTGCACCAAACACTCCCCAAGAAGCTAGTAAAAATAGTAGGCAAACAAATAAGAACCCTCCTAAAATGATACCCCAAAACCATTTAATGTACTTGCTAAAATTTGTTGTTTTTTTCTCTGTCATTACTTTATTTTTTCTATTCTAAACCCTACATGAGTTATTCCTTCTAATTCTTCAATTCCTTCCAACTTTCCATTTTTTCGCATGGCTTGTCGAACCTTAAAAGTATATTCTCCTTTTCGGGGAAACGTTATGTTTTCTTTATAAAAAAGTTTATTCTCTTTAATGTCTGTAAAACCTTGTCCTAAAAATTTCCCTGTAACGTCTGCCATATCATATTCCAATGTATCTATGATTATTTGTCCGTCAGGAAAATTCATTTGCGTAATTAAAAAAAGATTGCTGTATGCATAATCTTTATTATTTCTAAGGTTTATAAAAAGATTTTTCTTACCAATAGAGTCATTAATTGGAAATGTAAACTGTATTGCATTTTTTTTATTCCATGAGCTTTTAGGAAGCGCAATATAATTGTCAAACTCACTATTTGAGTCGCATGAAGCTAATAGTATGGCTACTAAAAAAATGATGCCAATTTTACTTCTCATTATTGGTATTGTTTTTATTATCGCTATTATTTCTTTTTCGTTGATTGTTGTTTTTTCTTCTGGGATTTCTCGGTTTTTTTTGTTGTCCTTGTGGTTTATCAGTTGTTTTACTTTCTGGTTTTGGCTTTCTAGTTTTTGGATTGTTTTTAGGTCTTGGTTTCCTATTATCAACTCTCTTTTTTTCTGTTTTTTGGCCTCCTTCAGTTTTTTCCGTTTTTCCTTGTGGTTTTTTCTTTTGCCTTTTATTTGTTTGTGGCTGTTTCTCTACTTCCGCTTTATTTGCTGGTTTTCTTTTTCTACGCCTACTGTTTTTACGACTTTTTTTAGGTGCATCAAAACGCGTTAAACTATCTTGACCTACAACATTCTCAAAATCGACAGAAACCTCTTCAGCTATCTCCAATTCATATTCTTCTAACGGTAACGCAAGTTCATTATTTTTGTTTAATTCTATAATCTCTTGAACTTGATCTAACGATAGTTTATACCATTTAAAACTTTCCTCCTTGTAGGTATACCAAAGTAATTTTTTGAATATGTCCATTTTAACGAAAACAGCATCTCCTTTTTCTGTTTTTAGCACTTTATCTTGCTTCGGAAAGCTTTGTAATGCATCTAAATACGTGTCTAATTCGTAGTTTAAACAACACTTTAGTTTACCACACTGTCCTGCTAACTTTAATGGGTTTAATGACAGTTGCTGATAACGGGCTGCTGCTGTATTTACTTTTCTAAAGTCGGTTAACCAAGTAGAGCAACATAATTCTCTACCGCATGAACCAATTCCTCCTAAACGAGCTGCTTCTTGGCGCATTCCTACCTGACGCATTTCTACTCGTATAGAAAAAGCACTAGCTAAGTCACGAATTAACTGACGAAAGTCTACACGTTCGTCTGCTGTATAATAAAAAGTAGCTTTGGTTCCGTCTCCTTGATATTCAACATCAGAAAGTTTCATTTTTAAGCCTAAACGGCTAATTATTTCTCTTCCTTTTCGTTGTGTTTCTAACTCTCTTCCTCTGGCTTCCTGCCAAACATCAATATCTTTTTGAGATGCCTTTCTGTAAATTTTCTTTACATCATCACTATCCGCAGTAATTTTTCTTTTTTTCATTTGAACTCTTACTAGCTCTCCTGCTAAAGAAACAATACCAACATCGTGCCCTGAAGATCCTTCAACTGCAACCACATCTCCCATGGAAAGGGTTAAGTTTTCAGGATTTTTATAAAAGTGTTTTCGTCCATTTTTAAAACGGACTTCAAAAATATTAAATGGTGCTTCACCTGAAGGTAAAGTCATGTTCGATAACCAATCAAAAACAGCGAGCTTATTTCCACTTCCACATGTGCCTGTTGCACAATTTCCGTTACTCTTACAGCCATTTGGCACACCGCTTTTGTTAGTTGAGCAACTGCTACAACTCATACGATAATATATTTTTTTGAAATATTTTTTAAACCTGTGCATTTACAGTATCAAAAAATATTTTTATTATTTGATTTTCAGTCGTATAAAATTTACTTTATAACAACTATCCTTAATCTGTAAAGATACATATTCTAATGAAAAGTGAAAATTGATTTTTTTGTTAAAAAAAATGCTGCTTTTAAGTTAAAAAGCAGCATTTTTTATTTGTTTTTATGTCTTTAGGGACTATTTGTTCTTCTTTGCCCAATTATCTCTTAGTCCAACCGTTTTATTGAATACTAAATTTTCTGCTGTTGAATCATCATCTACATTAAAATATCCTAAACGTTGGAACTGAAAACGATCTCCAATCTTTGCTGTTTGTAAGCTTGGTTCAACATAAGCCGTAATTTTTTCTAGCGAATTCGGATTTAAAAATTCCATAAAATCTTTGTCTTTATGGCTATCCGGTGCTTCATCTGAAAACAACCTATCATACGCTCTCACCTCAACTTTTACTGCATGTTTTATAGAAACCCAGTGTAAGGTTCCTTTCACCTTACGCTTACTTTCTTCTGTTCCACTTCCTGATTTTGTTAATGGATCATATGTACAGTGAATTACCGTAATGTTTCCATTTTCATCTTTTTCTACACTATTAGCCGTGATGAAATACGCATTCTTTAAACGCACTTCTTTTCCTAATTTTAAACGGAAGAATTTTTTGTTTGCTTCTTCTCTAAAATCTTCACGCTCTATATAAATCTCTCTTGAAAATGGAACTTCTCTTGTACCTGAATTTTCATCTTCTGGATTGTTTTCAGCAATTAAAATCTCGTCTTGATCTTCTGGATAATTATCTATTACCACTTTTACTGGATCCAACACTGCCATCACACGATTTGCTGTTTTATTTAAATCTTCTCTAATTTTAAACTCTAGTAATGCTACATCAATAACGTTTTCACGTTTAGAAACCCCTACCGTTTCAATAAAGCTACGTATAGAAGCAGGTGTATAACCACGACGACGTAATCCTGAAATAGTTGGCATACGTGGATCATCCCATCCTGAAACGATTCCTTCTTCAACCAACTTCATCAACTTACGTTTACTCATTACGGTATAACTTAAGTTTAAACGTGAGAATTCTCTTTGTTTTGGTGGTAATGGGTATTCTGATTGACTATATTCATACACATTATCTCTAAACCAATTGTATAGTTCACGGTGAGGTTTAAACTCTAATGAACATAGTGAATGGGAGATTTGCTCTATATAATCACTTTCTCCGTGTGTCCAGTCGTACATTGGATAAATTACCCAGTCACTTCCTGTACGGTGATGCTCTTTCTTTAAAATACGATACATTATAGGATCACGCATTAACATATTTGGTGAAGCCATATCTATTTTAGCACGTAACACATGAGAACCTTCTTCAAACTCACCGTTTTTCATACGTGTGAATAAATCTAAATTTTCTTCAATACTTCTATCTCTATTTGGACCTGCTACTCCTGGTTGCGTTGGCGTTCCTTTTTGTTCTGCCATTGCTTCAGAAGATTGGTTGTCTACATATGCTTTTCCGTCTTTAATTAATTGAACTGCCCAATCATATAATTGTTGGAAATAATCAGAAGAATAGCATTCTTTTTCCCACTGATACCCTAACCAAGCTACATCTCGCTTAATAGCGTCTACATATTCTTGCTCTTCTTTTGCTGGGTTTGTATCATCAAAACGAAGGTTTACTGGAGCATTGTATTTTTCTCCTAAACCAAAACTAATACCAATAGCTTTTGTATGTCCTATATGTAAGTATCCGTTTGGTTCTGGCGGAAAACGAAAACGCAAATTTTCTTTTGGCATTCCATTTGCCAAATCTTCTTCAACAATTTGCTCTAAAAAATTCAATGATTTCTTTTCTTCTGACATCTTTATAAATTATGTACGTGTTCTATTTTTGTTACCTTCTTATTGTTCTCTCTTAAAATAGAATCAATTAAGAGCTTCCTAAAAGGTTTAAGCAACAAAATTACATAGAATCTATGAGATAATTACACAAAGAAAATTATGGATTATTTTTTTTAATAAAAAAACGGAAAACCTGTATAGATTTTCCGTTTTAATAATTTTATTTGGTTTGAACTTACTTTCCGAACGAATTGTTTTCTTGATTTACGTCTGCCATTAGTTTTGATGGATCAATTTCAACTGATTTCACCTCTTTTTTTGTTGTAAAAGTGTATGTTGGATGTGCAAAAGTCCAATCTGTAATAACTGTAGCATTGGTTGGTTTCTCTCCACGCATCATACGTAAGGGAATATTAAATGATTCTTTTGAACCGTCTGTGTACGTTACCTCAACATCAATAGGCATTGGCATTAGACCAATACGTTCTAAGGTAATTTCTTTTCCGTTTACTGATTTTATTCCGTAATCGATAGTATGTGTTGTTTGCGTCCATTCATTTAAATACCAGTCTAACTGAAGTCCTGAAACTTTTTCAGCTGTACGTTTAATGTCATTTGGTGTTGGATGCTTAAAAGAAAAGTCTTCAAAATATTTCTTTAGTGTTTTTGCTACATTTTCTTTTCCAATAATATATTCTAATTGAGATAAGAAAATGTTTCCTTTTGAATAACTCGCAACTCCATACGCTGTATTTGTATGATACCTATCAGCATGTGTTGTTAAAGGTTCTTCAATATTATTTTTTACCACGTAATTATACCCTCGGTAAGATCCAGCATGTGGATTTTCTTTTCCTTCTCCTAAAATTTCATTTTCTGCTTTGTTTGAAATATAAGTGGTGAATCCTTCATCCATCCAAGGATGTTTACTTTCGTTAGTTGCTAACAAGAATTGAAACCAAGTATGTGCTAATTCGTGTGCTGTTACTCCAAATAAGCTTCCCCACTTACGTTGTCCTGTAATTAATGTACACATTGCATATTCCATACCTCCATCTCCTCCTTGAATAACTGAGTATTGCTTGTATGGATACTGACCTATGTGCTCACTAAAATACGTCATTAGTTCAGCTGTTTTAGGTTGTAACTTTTTCCAGTTTTCTAAATACTCAGCATCTAATGTTTTCTTATAAAGGAAATGTAAGTCGATTCCATTATCCATTTTATAAGTATCATGAATAAACTCAGGATCTGCTCCCCAAGTAAAATCATGTACGTTTGGCGCAGTGAATTTCCATGTTAATTTATCTCCTGACGGAAGGTTTAACGGTTTTGTTTTGTCTTCGTAACCATGACCTACTTCTTGTGGGTTTTGTACATATCCTGTTCCTCCAACTACATAATTTTTATCAATATGAAGTGTTACATCAAAATTACCCCAAACTCCATGGAATTCTCTTCCTAAGTATGGTGGTGTATGCCAACCTTCAAAATCATATTCAGCCATTTTAGGGTACCATTGTGTCATTGACAAAGCAACTCCTTCAGCACTATTACGACCCGAACGACGGATTTGTTTTGGTACTTGCGCATCAAAAATCATATCAAACGTTACACTTTCTCCTGGTTGAATTGGTTTGTTTAATGTAACTTCTAAAATCGTTCCAACAGTTTCGTGTTTTACTACCGAACCGTTTTGTTTTAAAGAACTTACTTTAATGTATCCTATTTCTGAAGGTGATAATTTACTAATACGATCTCCTACTCTTCTATCTGGATCTTGAATATTTCTTGAACGAACATCCATTTGTGAGTTTGGTTGAAACGCATTGAAATATAAATGATAGAATACCTTATTTAACGCATCTGGTGAATTGTTTGTGTACACCAATTTCTGTGTTCCTTTGTATTGGTATGTTTTAACATCCATATCAATATCAATAGTATAATCAACATGTTGCTGCCAATACCCTTGGCTAGATTGCTTGTGTACTTTTGTCTTTGCTACAGTTTTGTTTTTTGTACTATTTACGGTAGCACAAGAAATAACCGGTAACAATAAAAGGCTTAAAATTATTTTCTTCATGTTTAAACTGATTTAATCCCCATTAAGGTTAGTGTTCTCTTAAAATCACTTAGTTCTTTTTCATTTTTTAATACTGGAAAACTACGTCTTTTTCCATTACGTAATTTTAGAAAAACCCGTTCTCTTCCGTTGGTTTTTCGGGTTTCTATCCCTTCTATTTCATTAAGTAAGTATTTAGATTTCCATGATCTTTTTACCACGTAATAAAATATTACTACTACAGAAACTACTGCAAGTAAAAACATAAAAACAAAAAGAGTTTCATTGTTTTTATAACTCATTAAATACAACTGAACTCCCATATTAATTCCATTAATTAACATCAAAGAGATTATTAACCATGAATGCATTGGCACTTCATCTTTTATTGTTAATTCCTGTGTTTTTTTGTTGAATTCTAGTTGCATGTGTTTTCTTATAACAAAAAAAGAGCATCAAAAAATAATGCTCTTTTTTAGCTTGTTTATACTGGTTTTATTTTCTTCCGTTTACCATTCTATCAGCCATTCTTACTGCATTGTATGCATTTACAACACGCCCTGATACTGATAATTCTGAGAAAGGAACTTTTACAGGCGCAGTACCATATCTAGCTCCTGTTCCTGGTTTATTAACCTCCAAGTCTATCTTCGTTCCTGAATTCATTAAAATATGCTTTACTTGACTCGCTGTTAACTCAGGATAATAAGAACGCACTAATGCAGCAACTCCTGCTGCTGCTGGAGACGCCATTGAAGTTCCGTTAAACTTCTTGTATTCATTGTCTGGAGTTGTTGAATACACTTGTACCCCTGGTGCAAACACATCTACATTCTTTTTACCATAGTTTGAAAAAGCTGCTGGTAATTCTTCATTATAGTTTGCACTCATTGCTCCGATTGTTAAGAAGTTATCTGCAACTTCATTCATTAAATCTGGTGCATCGTTAGGGAAAGTTTTCTCTACATCAATATTTTTACCGTCATTTCCTGCTGCATTTACGATTAATACATCTTTAGATGCTGCATATTTAATTGCATCGTAAACCCACTCTTTGTTTGGTGAAAAAGCCTTTCCAAAACTTGTATTAATTACTTTCGCTCCATTATCAACTGCATAACGAATACCCAAGGCTACATCCTTATCGTACTCATCTCCTTCAGAAACTGAACGTACAGCCATGATTTTTACATTGGCAACCCCGTTCATTCCTTTATCGTTGTTTCTTGTTGCTCCAATGATACCTGAAACGTGAGAACCATGCGCTTCATCTTTTTCAGAATGACCTGTATTACCATTTCCATATCCTGGTTTATCGTTAATATCATACGCATTATCACCAACAACAGTACGGTAATCTGTTTTTAAGTTATCTTCATTTATCGTAGCTATAGATTTTTTAATATCACTAGACAAATAATCACTGGTTTCTTTTAATGAAGAAAAACCATAGCCAAAGTACATTTTAGCTATACTAATTGCATCTTTTACGTTTTTATCTTTAGTATTGATACTCATTATCTCCTCAGCTGAGTATACATCCTTATTAAGGTGCTTTTTTATTTGTTCTTGTGCTTTTTTAACATTTGCTAAACGGTTTTCCATATTTAATTTTCTCACTCTTGCTTCTTCAACTTTTTTCGCATGAAAATTCTTCACCTCAGCTAATAGTTCTGCACTTGCAACTTCTGGTTTCATTAAAATACGCTCGTATTCTAAGTGCTCTTTGTATGAGTCTCCTAAAAAGTTCCATCCATTAATATCATCAACATATCCATTTTTATCATTATCTATTCCATCTTCAGGAATTTCCTTGGTATTTACCCAAGCTACATCAACTAAATCTTCATGTTTTAAATCAGTTCCAGAATCAACGACACCAACTACAACTTCTACATTCTTTTTCCCTTTTAAAAACTCATAGGCTTTATTTACACTCATTCCTGGAATAGTATCTGTAGCCAAGTCTAAATGCTGCCAGTTTTCTTGCTCATAGTCTGTTAATTCAGCTTTTTTCGCTGGAATGTTCACTACGGTATTACTTCCTGCTGGCACAGGGATTTTGCTTACTGTTTTACAACTAGCCAAGGTAGCCACTGCAATTGCCGAGTAAAATACGGGCTTTAAAACTCTCATAATCTCTATCTTAATTAAAAATATCTGTAAACTTAAATGTTTCCTTTAAACGAACTCCTTTTTCTGTATGCTTTACGGTTATTACTTCGTTGTAAGCATCATGTTCTAAAAACAGGTAAAATTCTTTATCTGCTGCTTCGTTTAAAAAAGCTTCTTTTTCTTTTAAGGTAAGTAGTGGCCTTGTATCGTACCCCATAACATAAGGCAAAGGAATATGACCTGCTGTTGGTAGTAAATCTGCCATAAACACCAATGTTTTTCCTTGATATTCTATTTTCGGTAGCATTTGTTTTTCGGTATGTCCATCTTTGAACAACACATCAAACCCAACATAATCTTTTGCGTTTAGATGTAAAAAGTTTAGTTGTCCGCTTTCTTCAATTGGTAAGATGTTTTCTTTTAAAAAAGATGCTTTTTCTCTCGCATTTGGGTGTACTGCCCAATCCCAATGACGTTGGTTACTCCAAAAACGTGCGTTTTTAAAAGCTGGTTCATACCCCGTTCTATCTTTGTTCCATTGAATTGCTCCTCCACAATGATCGAAATGTAGGTGTGTTAAAAACACATCTGTAATATCATCTCTATGGAAACCATGTTTTGCTAAAGAAGTATCTAATGAAAAGTCTCCATACAGATAGTAGTATCCAAAAAACTTATCTGACTGCTTATTACCAATTCCTGTATCAATTAGCGTTAAACGATCTCCATCTTCAATCAACATACATCGCATGCCCATTGAAATCATGTTGTTTTCATCGGCAGGGTTTGTTTTTTGCCAAATTGTTTTCGGAACTACGCCAAACATAGCGCCTCCGTCTAATTTAAAGTTTCCTGTTTCTATCGGATAAATTCGCATAGCTACAAAGATGCAGAATTTTAACGAATTAATTTGTTAAGGAAAACAAAAAAGCTCATCAATAATTGATGAGCTTTTTGAGGTGTCGAGCGGATTCGAACCGCTGTAGATGGTGTTGCAGACCACTGCCTAGCCACTCGGCCACGACACCTTATATTGATAAGGACTGCAAATTTACAGCTTTTATCTTTTTTTGCAAGCTTTTTTTACTTTTTACGCACTTCTGATAAAACAATTGCAACCTCAGCAACATTTCCTCCAATGGGTGGGTTAATTTTTGCTACGCTAACCTCCGCTTCATCAACAAGTTGTATTTCTTTAAAAATTCTACTTAAAATTCGTTGAGCAACATGCTCTAGTAATTTAGAACGAATTGCCATCTCTTCTTTTACAATTTTATTCAAATGCACATAATCTACCGTATCAACCAAATTATCTGTTTTTGCAGATGTTTGTAAATCAGCTTTTACTTCAATATCAACTCTATATTCCGAACCGATTCTTGCTTCTTCATCTAAGCATCCGTGATTTGTAAAAACACGAATGTCGTTTACACGTATTATTCCCATACCGCAAAAATAGTAATGTTTCTTTATTAAGTTGTGTAAATTTTATTTCAAAAAAAGAGAAAAACAGTTTTGTTTTTCTCTTTTATAATCTCTTTGTTAAAGAACTTCAAATGTTTGACTTAACTCACCCACTGTTACTTTATATTTCCCTTTAGGTAAATAATACTTGTTATTCTTTGCTTTTTTTACCTTAGCTTCTTTGTTTTTCTTTAAGTACTTTTTTCTTCCTTTTTCAGAAAAAGAAACATCATACACTACTTCATTAAATCCTTTTGTTGCTTTAGCCTTTATAGTATTTACCAAAACTTTACCCGAATATATTTCTAACACAACTTCTTTATTTGTAGTTACATAAAAAGGAATTGTGATTTTTGGTGTATTTGGTTCTAACCATTTACTCCAAGAACTACCCCAAGATTTTCTTTTCTTAATATCCTTAATACTGAAAATAGCTTCTTTGTTATCAAATTCTTGTAAAGAAGTAATATTCGCTTTGTACAAACTACGCCCATGTGTTCCTACTAATAAATGTTTTGCTTTAGGTTGAATTACTAAATCGTGTACTGCAACATTTGGCAATCCGTTGCTAAAAGCTTCCCATGTTGAACCTTGATTGAAAGAAACATACAATCCGTTGTCAGTTCCTAAGTATAGGACATTCTCTTTTTTAGGATCTTCCTTAATCACATTTACCGCAGAAGCTGGAATATTACTACTTATATTTTTCCATGTTTTTCCATAGTCATCAGACATGTATACATACGGTGTAAAATCATCAAAACGATATCCGTTTAACGTAACATATACACGCTCTTTTTTATATTTTGAAGCTATTACACGACTTACCCATAAATTTTGGGGTAAAGAATTAGAGATTTTCTCCCAATTTCCTCCTCCGTTTTTAGTTACTTGTACCAATCCATCATCAGAACCTACGTAGATTAATCCAAATTGAAATGGACTTTCAGAAATAGTAGTTAATGTTCCGTAAGCTACATTTCCTTCCTTTTCTCCTTTGGTTAAATCTCCTGAGATTTCTTCCCAATCATCACCTTTATTTAGTGAACGGTGTAACTTATTCCCTCCTAAGTATAAGATATCTTGATTGTGTTTTGACAACTGGATAGGAGTTTGCCAATTGAATCGATATACTGGTTTATCTTTTTTAGGTTTCGGCTGAATATAAGTTTGTTTTCCTGTTGCTCTATCAATTCGATAATAGTTTCCAAACTGATAGCCTGTGTACACAATATTCGGATTTCTGTCATCAACTGCAACTTGCATTCCGTCACCTCCCATTAAACTTTCGTAAGGGTTTTTTCCTGTTTGATGCCAGCTTTTATCAATTTTTGCATTGTGGTTTCCTACCCAAACTCCGTTGTCTTGTAATCCTCCATACACCTTATAATTTTCTTGATTATCAGCATATACAGTATAAAATTGCCCAACTGCTGGTTGGTTTAATTTAATCCAGCTCTCACCATCATCGTATGAAATATTTAGCCCTCCGTCGTTTCCATCAATTAGGTGTCCCTGTTTTTTAGGGTTCACCCATAATGCTTGATGATCGGCATGTACATTTTCTTTACTAATAGATGTAAATGTTTTTCCACCATCTTTCGACTTTAAAATTGGAACTCCCAATACATAGATTCCATTTTTGTCTTGAGGATCAACACGAATTTCTCCAAAATAATACCCATACGAATAGTATAAATCATCTAAATGCCCTTCATGTGTTTTTTTCCATGTTTTTCCTCCATCAGTAGTCTTAAAAACCTCCGCTCCTATTACTGGAGTATCAAATAACGCTGCATTTGCATCTTTTAAATAACCAATTAAATCACTTGGCTTCATTTCTCCCGGACTTGAGCGAATGATTTGTTTAATATTTTCTGCACGATATTTTTCTTGAAGACCATTCATTTTGATATATGAATTCAATTTTTTGTCTTTCATATTCAAAAGTTCATCTGCCGAAATTGATACAAGCTCCTCTTTTGTTAAGGCTCCTGCTCCCTTCTCTTTCTTAGCAGCATCTTTTTTTCTTCGGAATTGACTATCGTGAAAAGCATATACCGTGTTTTGATCATATACTGCTAAACCAATTCTTCCTACTCCATCTCCATTAGGGAAACCATTATTATCAGAAATTTTAGTCCATGTACTCCCAGCATCTGTTGATTTATAAATTGCAGAATTTTTTCCGTCTCCATCAAAATTCCATGCTTTACGTTCACGCTCCCAAGCAGCAGCATATAAAATATTGAAGTTATTTGGTACAGGTTGAATATCTATAATTCCAGTATTTTCATCAATAAATAAGGTTTTTATCCAGGTTTTTCCTCCATCTGTAGTTTTAAAAATTCCTCTTTCATTGTTTGATGAATATAAATGTCCTATAGAACCTACTATTACTTCATCAGGATTTTTTGGATTGATTAAAATTCGTCCAATATGATGTGAATCGAGTAACCCAACGTTTGTCCAAGTTTTACCTTTATCGGTAGATTTTAAAATTCCGATTCCTGCATACGATGATCGAGAAGAATTATTTTCTCCTGTACCAACCCAAATTGTTCCATTTTTCCAATCTACAGCAATATCTCCTACGTTTTGTGTAGGAGAGTTGTCTAGAATTGGAGTAAAAGTTGTTCCGTTGTTATTAGTATGCCATACTCCTCCTGAAGCATAACCTACATAAAACTCTGTAGTATTTGCTGGGTTTACATCAATATCCACTACACGCCCACTCATCACTGTAGGTCCTATATTTTTAAAGGGAATATTTTTTACTGTAGAAGTTAAAGTTAATGCTTCTTTTTGTTGTAAAGCTTGTTGTATTTTCTCTGCAGATGTAGGTTGCTGTGCAGCTACTGTAAACGGAAATAAAGCTATTAAAGCTTTGGCTAAGGTTCTCATTATAATTTGGTTTAGAAGAAGTGAAAATACTGTAAGCAAAAACTATTTCAAAAAAATTAACAGAATATTGAGAGACTTCTTTTTGAAGTTCTTGTCAAACAAAAAATTAGTAGCTTTGTTTAACCTCAAAATTTTTAGGTTATGACTATTTTTATTCTTTCTGTTAGTGACCAGATTTATTCAACACAAAGAATATATAAAGAGGCAAGTCGTCGTGGACATAAAGTTGAAATTATAAACCATTTAAAATGTTTTATAAAACTTGGCGATGGTAAACCTGCTATTCTATACAACGGTAAAAATATTATTGATATTCCTGATGTTATTATTCCTCGAATAGGTGTTTCAGCCATGAAACATGGAACAACAGTTGTAAAAGAGTTTGAAATGAACGGAGTATATAGTACTGCTAGTTATTTAGGTATTGTTGATGCACAGAACAAAGCTCGTACTTTACAAATAATGAGTAGAAATGGACTTCCTATTCCGCAGACTGTTTTTTCTGTTGACGCTGAAAATATTGGTGAGCAAATAGATTTATTAGGTGGTTCTCCTGTAATTATTAAGCTACAAGAAGGAACACATGGCTCTGGAGTAATTTTAGCTGAAAGCAAAAAATCTGCGATGTCTATTATTGATACTATGCACGGAACAAATACCAGTATTTTACTACAAGAATTTATTCAGGAAAGTAACAGTGAAGATATTCGTGCTTTTATTGTAAATGGCAAAGTGGTATCTTCTATGAAACGTAAAGGGCTCGAGGGGGACTTTCGTTCTAACATTCATAAAGGAGGTAGCGGACACAAGGTTACATTAACTCCCGAAGAAGAAGAAATAGCTATTAAAGCAGCTCAACACTTAGAACTTCCTATTGCTGGCGTTGATATGATTCGATCAAAAAGAGGACCTCTATTAATTGAAGTCAACTCAACTCCTGGCTTACAAGGAATTGAATCCTACACCAAAGACAATATTGCTAAAGTTATTATTAAATTTTTAGAAGAAAATGTTCGAACAAAATTTTAAAAACGAAATCATAGAAATTCGTGGACAAAAAATTGGTTTAGGCGAATCTAAATTAATTAAGATTCCAATTGATAGGTTACCTACAGGTACTCTAATAGAAATTCCTGTGTATATTTTTAATGGTAATCAATTAGGTCCTACTATTCTACTACAGGGTGGTCTACACGGAGATGAAGTAAATAGTATTGAATTAGTCAGAAGAATGTTAATTGATAAATCGTACAAAATTCACCGAGGTTGTGTTATCGTGGTTCCTTTACTTAATGTGTTTGGCTTTTTAAATATGTCGAGAGACATGCATGGTAAAGATGTAAATCGTAGTTTCCCTGGTTCAAAAACGGGTTCTTTAGCTAGTAGAATGGCGTATTATTTAATGAAAGAAATTACCAATAATGTAGATTTTGCTATTGATTTTCATACGGGAGGTGAACAACGAAATAACTTCCCACAAATACGATACACTCCTGAAGATAAAAAAGGAGTTCAACTAGCCAATATTTTCAATGCTCCATTTATGTTTGGCTCTAAACTTATTCCGAAGTCTTTTAGAAATCAATGTTATAAAAATAATATTCCTGTAATTGTTTATGAAGGAGGAGAATCGTTACGGCTTGAAGAGCATGCTATTAAACAAGGTATTAACGGAACACTTCGTGTTTTAAAACATTTTAAAATGATAAGTGAAAATATAGAAATACCTAAAAACACTACTTCAATACACATTAATAAACATAAATGGGTTCGTGCTAAAGTAGCTGGCTTATTTACTTCTGTTGTTAACAATGGTAATCAAATAATAAAAGGACAAATATTAGGGTATATTATGGATACCTATGGAGAAACAAACTTTTCCGTAAAATCACCTTACGATGGCTATATCATTGCTAAAAATAATTTTCCAATCATTAATATGGGAGATGCTTTATTCCACATAGGGAAACCATAACAACTTTTCTTAATTGTTGTTTTTAGTTCTCTCATTAAATCAGTTATATTAATATAGAAGCATCTTAGGTAAGGCTTTTTTTATTTATAGCCGAAGCCCAATAAAATAGCAGTACCTTTGCTGGCTCATAGTAGTATTTTCTTTAAATACTACTGAAGAATTATATATGACATTTACATCGTTAGGTTTATCAAAAGCTTTAGTGAAAGCTGTAACCGAAAAAGGGTACGAAACTCCCTCTCCTATTCAAGAAAAAGCAATTCCCGTTATTTTAGAAGGTAAAGACGTATTAGCCTCTGCACAAACTGGAACCGGTAAAACAGCAGGGTTTACTTTGCCTATTTTACAAAACATATCAGAAAAAAAGAATCCGAAATACCGTCCAATTAAAGCATTAGTGCTAACTCCTACAAGAGAATTAGCAGCTCAAGTATATGATAATGTGCGCGAATATAGCACGCATTTAAACATTAAATCTACCGCTATTTTTGGTGGTGTAAAACCAAGTTCTCAAATAGCTACTCTTAAAAAAGGAATAGATATTTTAGTAGCTACTCCTGGTAGATTAATTGATTTACATGAACAAAATCAACTTTCTTTAAAACGTGTAGATGTTTTGGTTTTAGATGAAGCCGACAGAATGTTAGACATGGGGTTTTTACGAGATATTAAAAAAATCATCTCTTTTTTACCACAAAAACGTCAAAATTTATTGTTTTCGGCAACTTTTTCAAAAGAAATAAAAAAATTAGCACAAGGTATTTTACACAACCCGGTTTTAGTTGAAACAGCTCCTGAAAATACAACTGCCGAAAAAGTAAATCAGAAACTATACAAAGTTCCGAAGAGCAAGAAAACAGAATTGGTTGGTCAGTTAATTTCAAAAGGAAACTGGAGCCAGGTATTAATTTTTACTCGAACCAAGCACGGTGCTAATAGGTTGACTGAAAAACTAATTAAACGAGGAATTTCAGCAGCAGCTATACATGGTAACAAAAGTCAAGGAGCAAGAACCAAAGCTCTAAAAGGCTTTAAAGATAATTCTATCAGAGTACTGGTAGCTACCGATATTGCTGCTCGTGGATTAGACATTCCATTATTACCACACGTTATTAATTTTGAACTTCCCAATGTTCCTGAAGACTATGTACACAGAATTGGTAGAACAGGAAGAGCTGGTGCTAGTGGCGAAGCAATTTCTTTGGTCGCACAAGAGGAAGAAGCTTATTTAAAAAGTATTGAGAAGTTATTAGGGCAAAAAATAGCTATTTCTGAATTAGAAGGTTTTGATTTATCTACTATAAAAAATGAAATAACTACTGAGCGACCAAAGCAGCAATCTAGAAACAAACCGACTAAAAAAACACTTAAAACATCTTCTAATTCAAAGAAAAAAGTGTCAACAGAAAACACTAAAAAACATACTCCTAGAAAACGAAATAATCGTAATAGGAAAAATAATAACAAAACATCTCGTTAACAATTTTACTTCTTTAATTATTACGTTTTTTGAAGTTTCGTTACTAAAAAGCTTCTATGTTAATTCTTTGAAAAACTAAAGAAGTTATTAAAATATTAGATAAAAAGCCTATACCAGATTAGTTGAGTTAAAATCAATTATCAATACAATTTATTTCAAAGGATGCTGTAAAAAGCATCCTTTTTTATACTTTTAAGCTAAAAATTTATTTCCATAAATGGATGCTTCTAAAAAAGCTATTACACAGCACATACAAAACATTATAAATAATGAAGTCTTAAATATGTTAATTCCAGAAATTATTGACTGTTTTAAAGAGTTTTCCTTATCTAGAAATGATTTTTTTGTTAAAAAAGGAAACGTTTGTTCCTATTTTTGTTTTATAGAAAGTGGCATTTTACAACATGCTGTCTCGGTTTCAGGAGAAGAAAAGACCACTTATTTAGCTTTAAAAAATAGTTTTACCTCATCATTAAAAAGTTTTTTACAACAAACTCCTTCTCCTAAAAACATTAAAGCTTTGAGTGCCTGCAAGCTTTGGATTATTAACATAAGTGATTTTAAACATTTAATGAAACATAATAAGGCCTTTTATCAGTTTTATTACAACTTAGTCGAACATCAAATTTTTTTGATTGACGATTACCGCATTGATTTACTGACTTTAACTCCTGAAGAGCGTTATAAAAAACTACTCGTAAACGAACCTAAACTACTTCAAGAAGTTCCACTACATTATTTAGCTTCTTTTTTGGGAATTTCTACTCGCCATATGAGTAGAATTCGAAAAAACATAAATTAGCGCCAAATGGCTAATATTTGCATAGTTTCTTTCCGTATTTTTGAGGGAATCTTATCAATTTAATTGAAACATTATGAAGTACGACGCAATAAACAGTCAATTATTTATAAAAAACCGTAAAAACTTCATGGCTCAAATGAAGCCTAGTAGTTTAGCTATTTTTAACTCAAACGATATTTATCCTGTAAGTGCCGATAGCACGTTACCTTTTGAACAACACCGTGATATTTTCTTTTTAAGTGGTGTTGACCAAGAAGAAAGTATATTAATTTTATTTCCTGATTGTCCGAAAGAAAATCTACGTGAAGTACTATTTTTACGTGAAACTAACGAGCATATTGCTGTATGGGAAGGTGAAAAACTAACCAAAGAAAGAGCATTAGAGACTAGCGGTATTAAAAACGTATACTGGTTACAAGACTTAGAAAAAGTACTAGCTGAAATGATGGCTTTAGCTGATACGGTTTATATCAACACGAACGAACATTACCGTGCTAGTGTTGAAACTGAAACTCGTGAAGCTCGTTTTACTAAATGGTTATTAAACAAATATCCTGCACATTCAGTAGCAAAAAGTAACCCAATTTTACAACGTTTACGTTCGGTAAAAGATCAAATCGAAATTGATTTAATTCAAACGGCTTGTGACATTACTGAAAAAGGATTCAGACGTGTGTTAGACTTCGTAAAACCTGGTGTTTGGGAATATGAAATAGAAGCAGAATTCATTCACGAGTTCATCAGAAATCGTTCTAAGAAATTCGCTTATACCCCAATTATTGCTTCTGGTAACAATGCAAACGTATTGCACTATATTGAAAATAACCAACAATGTAAAGCAGGTGATTTATTACTGATGGATGTTGGAGCTGAATATGCTAACTATTCTTCGGATATGACTCGTACCATACCTGTTTCTGGTCGTTTTACCGACAGGCAAAAAGCGGTATACAATGCTGTTAACCGTGTAAAAAACGACGCTACAAAAATGTTAGTTCCAGGAACTCTTTGGGCTGAGTACCATGTTGAGGTTGGTAAATTAATGACTTCGGAATTATTAGGTTTAGGGTTATTAGACAAAGCTGACGTGCAAAATGAAGATCCTAACTGGCCAGCATACAAAAAATACTTTATGCACGGTACTTCTCACCACATGGGCTTAGATACGCATGACTACGGATTGTTACATGAACCAATGCAAGCAAACCAAGTATTTACAGTTGAACCTGGTATTTATATTCCTGATGAAGGTTTTGGTATTCGTTTAGAGGACGATGTTGTTGTTCAAGAAAATGGTGAGCCATTTAACTTAATGCGCAACATACCTATTGAAGCTGACGAAATAGAAGATATTATGAATAAATAGTATCACTTCCCATATTTTAAAAACGTCATTAAAGCTCCTTTTTATGGAAACTTAATGGCGTTTTTCTTTTACATTAAGAAAGTATTTTTATTTTATTCCTGTTATTTTTACTATTTTAGTACTCAAAATATTGTTATGATGGCTTATTTACGAATGATTGGAGTATGGCAAATTATAATACTTCTAGTTGTGGTATTACTTGGAATTATTCCAACAGTAATTGCGCTTATTGATATTTTAAAAAGTAAATTTAAAGGAAATAATAAAATTGTCTGGATTCTCGTTGTTTTATTAGCTAACTTTTTTGGTGCTTTTTTATATTTCCTAATTGGAAGAGAACAAAAAATAAAAGAGTGAACAAAAATCCTTTACCATGAAAACCCTACTTTATATATTCGCTTTTGCATTGATTTCTTGTGCTTCAACTCAAATAAACAAGATTGATAATTCCGATTTGGTCGGAACATGGAATTGGACCAATACTGATGGTGGTTTTGGAAACCATATCCATAAAACTCCCGAAACACTCAACAAAAACGTACAATTAACCTTGTTGAAAAACAATCAGTTTTCTATATCAAAAAATGACTCCCTCATTTCAAAAGGTACATACACCCTAGAAATGAAAAAGGCAATTTATTCAAATAAACAAGAACGTTTTATACAACTTTCCAACGATCAGCAATTTTCAGGAATTGTCCTCTCAGGAATTATTAGGTTCATAAAACCAAATACTTTAGAAATTTCTGACAATAACTACGATGGACTTGGAAGTAGATTTGTAAAATTGAATTAAAAAACCCGTAAAAACGGGTTTTTATTATTAATCAATTATTAAAACACTACTCTACTGTTAAAGTATATTGAGGTGTTGGATTAAGCGGACAAAAGTACACGTACTCCCCTTTTGTTAAAGTTACTTTTTTAGAGCTTGACTTACTGTTGTTTTTTACTAAAGAAGTTACATACGCGTTTTTTATATGATGCTTTTCTTCTGTTTTTCCTTTTGGTGCTAATACAAACCCTACATCGTGTCCTACATTCTTGTTTGAAATTTCAAAAACATAAGTTCCTTCTGAAAGTGTTAACGATTTTTGAGTGAATTTTCCTTTTGTTTGCTCTAAAGAAATGGTTTTTGCTTTTTGTGCATTTGCTGTAAATGCAAACCCTACTAATAATACTAAAATAGCTACTACTTTTTTCATTTTTATTGATTTTTATGATTTTACTTTTTATAGATGAATAGCTCTGTAACCTAAAACCCCGTAACTACACTTTGTAAATAAGGCCACAAGAGCTATTCGTTTTTTATGCACTTTGTGTGAATTTTCCTGCTTCTACTTTTGGAAAATCAACTTCAGTTTCTGCTATATGATTTACATAGTTTGTTAAGGTGTTGGCTACAACATTTAATACAATTTCTAAAATATCTCCGTCGTTATACCCAGCTGCTTTTACCTCAGCTATTTCTACTGAACTTACATTTCCTTTGTTTTTTGTAACACTTTGTGCAAATTTTAAGCCTGCTTTGGTTTTAGCATCAGAAGCCTCTGCTTGTCGGTTTTGTTCAATTTCTTCCTCTGACAAGCCATTGTTTTTTCCTATTGCCGTGTGTGCTGATAAACAATAGTTACATTCATTTTCTTCTGCTATAACTAATGCTAATTGCTCTCTAAATTTGTTTGAAAAATTCCCGCTTCCATTTAATTCTCCCAAGCTTAGATAGCTTTGTAAAAGTGCTGGTGAATTTCCCATTACTTTAATTAGGTTTGGAATAAATCCAAACTTATTTTGAACTGCATCAAACAATTCTTTTGATTTTCCTGTTGTGGTTTCTGGGTTTAAAGTTTCAATTCTTGTACTCATAATTTTACTATTTTAAAGTTGTCTTTTTAGTTTGTTTTTTCACAGTTACATAATTCTCTTTCAGGAAACTGATCATCGTATTCTTGATATCCCCAACAATTAGGGCATTGGTTAATTTCTGTTCTCATAATTCGTTATTCTTGAATTCTGATACAAAGGTGCGACAGGAATAGACCTTAAAAAATGGACAAAGGTTCTTAAAACTTGGACAAGCTATTTTTGCTAACATTTTTCTTACAAAAAACTAGCTTTTTATTTATGGTTTCGTAAAATACAGGTAACGTAACAACACGTTTATAGTAGTACTTTTAAGGCGTCGAAAAGGTTGTTTGTATTAGTGTAACAAAAAACTTTATTAGTTGTGTAGTTTACCACGCATTGCGTGGTTTTTTCTTTTATAAGCTATAGCTTCTTTTAAATTGTTTTGGCGATTGCCCTGTAGCTTTGGTAAAAAACCGAGAAAAGTACGCAGGATCATTAAATCCTAAATCAAAAGCAACTTGTTTAATAGAATCATCTGTATACAACAACAGTCTTTTTGCTTCGGTAATAATTCTGTTTTTTATAAAGTCGCTTGGAGTTTCCGTTCCTATTTTTTGAAGGTGTTTTGTTAGTGATTTTGGTGATAAGCCTAACCGATAAGCATATCCTGTAACTCGGTGTATCTTTTTAAAATTTTGCTCTACCAATAGGCTAAAATCTTTAAAAAGCTTGGTTTCTACACTCTCTTTTACAACATCTTTTTCTTTTTTTATTCGTACTGAATATACAATAAACTGTTTTAAAAGCGATTGTAGCATATCGTATTGGGCTGTTTCTTCTAACTCAAACTCTTCTTTTAGGTTTTGAAGAATAAAATCTAATTTTTGCGTTTCTTTTTCTGAAGGTACTACAAAAGGTGTTTCATATATATTATTAAACAATACTCCATTACATGATACCTCTGCATCGTGTGTTTGAATACAATAAAAATCTCTTGTAAAACTAAGTTGATAGGCTTCTTTAATTTTTTCGGAATCTACTGAAAATACTTGTCCTGGTGATAAAAAAAATAATACTCCATCTTCAAAAGAGTAACTTTTAAAATCGATATTATACTTACCTGTTCCTTCTTTTATCCAAAATACTTTGTATTGATTTATTTGCTGTGGTGAGTTTACTACACATGATTCTTCAAACTGAACTGTTTGCAACGAAAAAATATTTTGATAGGAGTAGTTTTGAATATCTTGTACCGCCATTTATACATAGTTTTATTGTTTGTCGAAAAAAATAGAGAGAGCTGACAAGTTTTTAAAACTTAAAATTCGCTTTAAAACCCGAATCATCAATTATTCGGGTTTTAAAGCGAATTTTTAACTTCTATGGTTGAAAATTAATTCTTTTAATTCAACAATCGGTAGCCTACACCTATATTGTGGGTAGGTTGATTGAGTTGGTTGATATTTAATCGGTAACTAGCAAACCATTTTCCTTTTCGGTTGTATTGTAATCCGAAACTAAGGTTGTCAAAGGTTTGTGGATTTCCTCCTATGTCGGTAAAGAGATACAAGCCACTTCTGTAGGTTTTTAGATGCTCAATCGTTTTGGTAATAGTTATTTCTCGGGGTACTTTGAGTTTATACGATAACTGACTATCTAACAATTTTCCTTTTACCAAATCGTAGTTATAAATTTCTATATCGGCATTCTTTAAAGTATCTCGGTATATTTTTGCGGTTACATAGTCGTTAGTGTCTTTGATAAAAATGGTGTCTTTTACAATCTTGGTTACATCATTTTTATGGACATACACTTTTTGGTATTTAATGGTTTGTACCTTAAACGTATCTATTTTGGTTTGCCAAACGGTGTCTTTTACGACAGTTATTTTAGGTTCTTGAGGTACTAATTTTTGATTTCTCTTAGTAAAAAGATTGATAAATAACAGCACTATAATGACACCCAATAATAACCTGTCGGTTTTATGATTAAAAAAATTCATGCTATTTTGTTTTAGGGTTTATACCTTTTACAACTTGAAATTATAACTGGTATTAGAAAAATGTTTGTCAGTTCAAAGAGCGAAGAATGAGTGACGTAAAATCTCTTAAAGATGAGATTTCTCCTCATATCTCGTCGAAATGACACCAAACACTAAAAATTAACAGGAAAAAGAACCACTAAAAACGATTGTTAGGGGTTAGACTTTGGTTGTTGGTTATGAGGTGTATATATTAGTTCTATAAGTTATATTCAACCTAACTTCTCCATTAGAAAAATTAACATTCTCAATATAAGAGCCATTTAATTCTCTAAATCTAAGCGTTCCAGAACCTACATTGAAATCTACTAATAGTTTATCTGGATTTGCATAATTACTTCCATTAAAAAGAGTCATATTTGAAGAAATCCAGTAACCAGAAGCTGATGCAGGGAAAGGCATACCACCTATGTTTAAATCTAATGTACTTCCTGTCCCATTTATATTTTGTATTTGCAAATACAAATGAACTAAATTACCTATTCTAACATAAGATGAGCCAGTAGTACTACCATTAGTATAAGTTCCTCCTCCAAGTACTGGAGTGAAAGCACCCTCCTCATAAAAATTTGCTTTTTGTAAGCCTGCATTAGTGGCATCTGCTAAAGGAATTACTGCATCTGTTCCTGTGCTAGAAGCTACCGTTCTTGTGGCTGCATCATATGATAAATCGGTAGCTCCTCCGCTGCCTGCTGTCGCATTAATTATAGGTTGTAGAGGGTCTGTAGCATCAATCGTAATGTTTGAACCTGCTTGTAATTGTGGGATATCATTTAAATGAGCTATAATACCAGATTTACCTTGAAGTGTATGAACTGTGCTCCCTACAATATCTGCCTCAATGGTGGCTGAACCTGCATTTCCAGACTCAGTAAAATCTAAGGCATTCCCTCCTGTCCTAATCCTTCCTCCTGATGTTATATTTTTTGCCACATTTACAGAATCATTACTTTGAATATATTCTGTATATAAACTCGATCCAATGGTTTTAACACCTGTTATTGTTTGATTAGTATCAATCGTAACAAAATTTCCATTAACTCCTCCTGATAGACTACTTAAATCTACTGTAAAAGTTGAATTATCATCACGTGTAAAGGTTGCCAATCCATTAGCATCAACAGTACCTGATACTAATTGTGCTAAATTGGTATTGTCTAAATACGGTGTTAAATCAATTTGTGAAACGCTTACTCCGCCTTTCAATAAATCAACGGTATTAGTTCCTGAAATAGGTGATAAGGTATATTCAGGTGCTTGTTGCTCAGAAGCAATACTAACCTCTCCTGTTTCATCAATGACAAACCTTCGGTTGGCTTCTCCTTCAGGTTGTTTGGCATCTATATAACTATCAATTAAATCGGCATATTGTTGTTGTGTTGGCTTATCGCCTGTTTCAAAAAATTGTTTTAAGGTTTCTTTGTTTTGTTTCATTTTTTGTTCTTTTTTATCGTTTTTAAATTATTTTCCTGATAAAAAAGAGCCGCTAAAAACTGGATTTGCTAGTGGCTAGACTTTTGTAGTTTGTTAAAGGTTTATAGTAATGATTTTTGCTGAAGAACTATATACATGTAATGCTTACTTTATATATAATTATTATGTTCCGCTTTTAACTTTCAAACCAATCAAATATCTTATCTATTTTTTTAATTTAATTTGTGAATATATCTTGTATTTGAAGTCACTATATCTCTTTTATCTCCAAAAGAAGAATTTACAGCATTATGTAATATAATACCATAATTCATTAATAAATTTTGGGTTTTATCCCAATAAAATGCTGCATCATATCTAAAAAGATTAGTTGCTGTACCAACATCAAATCTATTTACACCTAAAAATTCTACTTGAGGAACTGTATTTTGTACACTAGATGTAGATTCTCCATTATCAAAAACTCTAAATAACTCTTTATTATTAGTAGTTATTTCACAATCTTCTAATATATATCTAACTTGATTTTTAGCTGCATCTACAGTTGATTTATTACTTTTTACTACAAACAGAAAACCTCCGTAAGTAGGAGTATCTACAAAATTTAACTTTAAATCTTTTAAATGTATAAAACCTCTTTTAACTCCAGAGGCAGGTGTTAGGAGTTGACTCTGTGCAAATAAACTTTCAAAATAACTATTAACTCCACTAAAAGGATTGCAAGTTGCTGAACCTGTAATAGTCACTCCAAAAAAATCATCTGCTGTTATTACATTAGTAAAATCTGTATTATTTATTAAATATACTGCACCATTTATTTTAGCATTAGCTAAGTGTAGGTTTGCATTATTAATATTTCCAGCAGTTTCTAATATAATAAAGCTTAAATCATTACAAGTGACCTCACTTACAGTAACATTTAAATATCCTGATTGTTTCACACAATGTTGTGTTAATACTAATCTACCACTTCTGTCAGAACAAACAACTGTATTAACAGATATGTCAATATTCCCATACTCATTATTTATATTTCTAACCATATAGTTATTGAATTGCCCTACAATTCCTGAAGCATCATAAGTATTAACTTTTAAACTAAAGTCTTTAATTTTACTTCCTGTAATTACACCAATAAAGTATCTTTTATCTACCCTTAAAGAGTCAGTAGAATCTAACCCTATTAATACAGAATTTGCATTAATATTTATATCCCCGTTAAAATTATTATTAACACTAATACTATAAACTTGTGTACCTGCCCCTCTCAAATCTATTTTATGCACTCCTATAGTATCACAACTTATAAAATGACTTCCAACACCGGAATATGATAAATAACCATAACTTGTAAATAATAGTTGCCCTCCATTTCCAAAATTAAATTTTGAATTATTTAAAACACATGGAGAGTCTATTATCAAAGTAGTGTTTGCCTCTGTATAAATTTCAATATTTTTAGGCATTGGCGAACCACTAGATAAGGTATCAAATGTATGTTGTCCTGATTTTAAATAAAAAGTAAACTTAGTTTCTAAGGTCGAGTCGTATAACTCTACTGCTGCACAAGCATCTTTAATATTTGTAAAAGGACTATTATAGTCTCCAATAGCTGAGTTTCCTGAATAGTTAGGGTCCACCACTAAATAATTAGGATTTTTTTCTATTAATGTTTTAAATCCAAACTCTTTTGTTGTTTTATTATAAAATAATTGCTTATCAAAAGAAGAGTCTAAGGTTACATCTTCGGGATCTATTACTCCAGAATTCAAACCACTAAAATCTACTGTAAATGTTGAGTTATCACCACGTGTAAAAGTAGCTAACCCATTAGTATCAACAGTCCCTGATACTAATCGTACTAAATTTGTATTATCTAAATAAGGTGTTAAGTCAATTTGTGAAACGCTTACTCCGCCTTTTAATAAATCAACAGTATTAGTTCCTGAAATAGGTGACAACGTATATTCAGGTTCTTGTTGCTGAGAAGCAATACTAACCTCTCCTGTTTCATCAATGACAAATCTGCGGTTGGCTTCTCCTTCGGGTTGTTTGGCATCGATATAGCTATCAATTAAATCGGCATATTGTTGTTGTGTAGGCTTATCGCCTGTTTCAAAAAATTGTTTTAAGGTTTCTTTGTTTTGTTTCATTTTTGTTCTTTTTTATCGTTTTTAAGTTTTTTTGATAAAAAAGAGCCACTAAAAACTGTTTTTGTTAGGGGCTAGACTTTGTAATTATTTCAAATATTAATTTTTAATACAATTAGCTTAATATCTCCTTTGATGTATATGAGAAGTTTATGTATAACGTTTCATTATCCCAAACCCTATCTTTAATATTTACTCTTCCTAAATCATGTCTTACATAACAACCATAATTCTCATGAGCTTGTATATTATAAACGGTTCCTGAGACAGATACACCAATAGGAAAACCATCAATGTTAGGTGCAATATATACTTCTCCATAAGTAGCTTGACCATCAGACGTTACGCCTGATAATATTATATCAACAAAAACACGGTCTCCAATAGTATAATACTCACCTTTTACTTGTTGTACTGAAAATGAAGATCCTGTAGCAAAAAAACTAGGTGTAAATACACCTTCAGTAATATTAACTCTAGGAGCTGCATTAATCACTGGCTGTAAAGGATCTGTTTCATCAATCATAATATTAGTTCCTGCTTGGTAAGTTGGAACTTGCTGTTCAGAAGTTACACTTACCTCTCCTGTTTCGTCAATTACAAACCTTCGGTTGGGTTCTCCTTCGGGTTGTTTGGCATCGATATAGCTATCAATTAAATCGGAATATTGTTGTTGGGTTGGCTTGTCGCCTGTTTCAAAAAATTGTTTTAATGTTTCTTTGTTTTGTTTCATTTTTGTTCTTTTTTATCGTTTTTAAATTGTTTTTGATAAAAAAGAGTCGCTAAAAAAAGTGTTAGCGACTAAACTTTTTCTTTGTCGTTGTTTTTTTGTTTTTCGGTTGTTTGCTCTAAGGTACCTTGCATACCCGCTTGTTTTAACAAACTGTGCAATGCTTTAAAGGGGTTTACTCCATAAATTTTGTTGTAGTTTTCTAAAATTGACTTTGTTTCGGTAATAGCTATAAATCCTGCTATTATTTTTAAAAAAGGAACTTCATTTACAATGTGTTTTTCTAAAAAATAAGCTGATATAATTACCAAGTTATAAATAACAAACTTAGAAATGGTATGTCCAATTCGTTCGCTTTTTATAGGTATTTGTAATTTTAAAGAAGCATAGGCTCCTGTAATAAAATCAACTACTATTAGTAACATCATGGTAGTTAACACTCCATTTAAAGGCGACAGTAAAGCAAGCAACCAAAAAATGAAATGCGAAAATTTATCCATTCTTTTTTAGTTTTCTAAAGTCTAATACCCTGTTTTTAGGATATGCTTTAATACTTACACTATTTCCTTGATTACCTCCTAATAGATACACATATCGTCTGGTTTCTTTAATTAAGAACCCAACATGTCCTTTCCAGCTACTAGGATTTTCTCTCCATAAAACCACCACATCTCCTGGTTCTGGATTTGTAGTAGAGTCTCCTACCGACAACCAACTGCGTGCTGTTAATTGGTTAGTGTGTTCATAACCTGCTTTTTTGGCTACCCAATTTGCAAAGGCACTACACCAAGCGGTTTCATCTTTAAATTTTCCTCCATCAAAACCTAATGAAGTAAAATAGTTTACAATTTGAGGATGATCTTTTGAGCCTTTCACCTCTTTGACTCCGTATTGCGATAACGCTACTGATATTAAATTATTCATACAAATGTTTAATTTTTTTAAAGCGCTTGCAGACAAAACTTGTAAGTTGTTGATTCTTTTTCTTTTTTCTAGACCTGAAAGGGATTAATCATAACTTTTTTTCGTTTCTGCTTACATTAAAGATTAATAAATAATAATGAACTGTTAGAAAAGCAAGACAAATATACAACATATTACAGTTAAAAACAAAACAAATTACAAATATTTTGCATTATGTTTTAACTTAGAGGTATTATTGAAAATTCACTATAACTTTTTACATAAAAAAAACCGCCTAAAATTTTAGACGGTTTTAAAACTTCTATCAAATCTAACTAAGCTTTTATAAAAATATTTTTAATCTATAAAGCTTGATAAGCTTCTTTAGCTTCTATAACTTCATTTTTAAAACCATTAATATTCGGTGAAAACTTATCAATTAAACCGTCTAGACAATCTATAAACTCTTTACTTTGTAACTCATAAGAAACCTTTTCAAATCTAGAACATATCCACTCGATAGATACAAGATCTAACTGATTTAACAACTCTATAGTAACACTAGGCTTTTTTAACAACACCTGCTCTATTTCATCTAGTAAAACATCTATTTTGGGATCATTTACATGAGTGCTTTCCATGTACTCAACGTCTTTTTTTATTTTCTCTACTAATTCTTTCATTATCTTAATTTTAAAAAGGGTTAATTTCTAATTCTTGTACACTTTTTCTTGGTTGCATAGCATTATCTGGAAAAATAGTTGCTGGTTTTCCTTTAGTTTTAATAACTCCTACCCTTACACCATCATATACATCAAATAGTGGAGGTGGTCCATCTTGTAATTGTTTAAATGCATCTAAATTATTCCTAACAACATATTTATATGCTTCTTCAATTTTAGCACTATTCCAATCTTTAGGAAACCATGATTGTCCTGTATTATTTCTTCCTTCAACCAACTTCTTAATTCTCTTATCATGACCTTCTACACCACCAATTCTTACACCGTTTTCATAGGTATGCTCAACCCTATATTTTCTTCCTATCTCATCTAAGAAAACCAAATTATCCTGACCATGCCCACCTACTCTCATTTTCCCTGGCAACATGCTTCTCTTAGGATTAGCAGGCAAAGAAAACTCTCCATGATTTGCGTGCTTTAACACATCTTCTGTTATCTCAGAAAAAATTCGTTTTATATCATCCAAATATTTTTTAATAGCATCATCTGTTTTACCTTTGAATTTAGTAAAGATTTCTTTTAAGAACTCTTCTGCTTGCTTTTTAGTTAAATCTGCTGCAATATTTTTACCATCGTATAAAAATGAATACAATCCGTCTTCATTTTTAATCATACTTACCCCAAGACCATTCAGTTTTCTCCAAGCACTTGCCTTAAATATTTTAAATACAGTCTCTACAAAAATACTTACAGGATCTACTAATGTATAAGCTACATTATCAATCACTAAAGCCTTAGCCTGAAACTTAACAACCAACTCACCAATCCATTTTTTAAGATCATCTAAGTGTTTTACAAAGTTTTTGGCAAATTCTTTAAGCTTTCTAATCGCAGCTAAAACTACATCTACTGTTATTTCTGCTGTTTTTACCACTTTTTTAGCTACTACATTCGCTAACTCTTGATACGATTTTAATACTGCTTTGGTTGCTTTGGCTATATTGGCTGTTCCTCCAGTAGCAATAAACTGTACTACTTCCGAAGCTATAAAACCAACCAAAAATCCTATATAATACCCTAAAGCACCTGGATCTATTGTGATTTTTGTATTGGATGCCTTAGCAAATAAACCTATTAATAGTTTAGCAGTAGTTATAGGCATTTCTATTAAAAACTGCATCCATGCTTTTAGGTTTGTTAACGTAAAGGTATTGAGTACTAAATCGATAAGGTTTTCAAAACCTTCTGCTAATAAACGTAGGTAATGACCTGGTTTTTCAAAGAACTTTCCTGTTTGGATAACGCCATTTAAAACATCTACCAAAATAGCTAAAATATCAAAGATAGATTTAAAGAAATCAATAATACTATTAATAAGCCCTACTAACAATCCGTTAATAAAATCGTAGGTGTTTTGTGCGTTTTCTTTTACACCATCTAAAAACTCTTTAAGTATACCTGGTACGTGCTTAAATAACTTAGTAATACGTTCACTTTTAAAAGGCATAAGCTCTTTAAACAACCAATGTTTATTAAATCGCTCTGCAAACGTTACAATAGGGGCTTCAATGGGAACTACATAATTTTTATAAATTGAATTTGCCAATTCTTCGGAAGAAAAACTCTCATTAATATTAAGTTTTGGTAATAACGGATTGTATTTTGAGTTCTCTTTTCCTTCATCCGTTGTTTTCCAATAGTTTTCACCTAACTGTAACTTACCTATTTCTTCACCTGAGCTTTTTAAGAATTTAGACAAGTTACTTAAAGTAACATCCGCTCCCCAACGTACTATTTGCCCTCCTTTTTTCAATACCAAATAAAAATCGCTCTCTGTTGATTTTTTAAGTTCTTGCTCAAGCATTTTACTTAGCTCGTTCGTAAATACATCTACTCCATAAGCTCTAACAATTTTCGCTATGCGAATTCTGTTCGTTTCTATAAGAGAATTTACATTTTTCCCTTTTTTTATTCTAAACACTGTTCCGAAAAGGTTACTTCCTGAACTGCGTTCAATAAAAATAACTACCTCGTGTGCACTTACATTTTGTATCGCTTCATAAGCTTGTAATAATTGCGCTCCATCTTCAGAAATAAATACAGTTGTAAAAGCTTCATATTGGATACTTTTAACATCTCTGGTAGTTGGTGAAGGGGTTGCATTTACAATTACCTCCTCTAAATCGATACTATTATCAAGTTGGATATAAAACTTTTCATTAATTTTATAATAAGGCAATGTTCCGTTTTGAAAATCAACAATGGTATTTTGAATAAATGCAAAGTTTTCATCATTTTCTTCATATTGCAGTTTATTAATTTGCCCATAAGGCGAATTATTTTCTAGAAAAAAATCTCCATATTCACCAGACAATCGACTATTAAAATGTAGTAACCATTTATTTGCAGTTTTTACTCCTTTTTCTATTTCTACATATATATTGGGACTTGGAACTGCGGTTTCTTTTATTTTTTGTTGCTGAACATCTGAAAACACCACCAAATCTTTAAAATTGGTTTTGTGTTTAAAATGTTTGCTTCCATATTCATGAGCATGCATATTTTTTTGTTTTTTATGATTAGTAAAAAACAAACCTCACCCAGCTCTTCTCTTTTAAAGCAAAGAGAAGAGTATTAGAAGTGTTATTACGAGCTATACTTGGTAACCCTTTAAGTTTAAAACTCTTGATACATAGGTTGCTTCATTTTTTTCGCAATGACATAAAAAAATATAGGATGAGGTTTGTGACTGTGTGTATAGAAAAATGTTTGTTAAACAAACATTTTTACTGCACTTATGCTACATTGTTGGTATCGCCTACAATATCGTAATCTACACCATCTGGTCCATCTCCTATCTTATAGGTACTTACATCAAATAAACCTTGACCTTCGCAGTCTGGATTACACGGCAAACCTCCTTCATTTAATACTACAGAATCTGCTTGTAACACAGTTAACGTTGTTGGCACACGGGTTTCCCAAGTGCCTTCTACTTCACCTTCAATAGTTTGCATTTCTTCGGCAACAGAAACATATAAATCGTCATCCATATCGGTAACCATTCCTTGACCATTCCAAATTTCACCAGTTTTCATATACCAGTTTACAGCTTCTTCAAAACCTGGACGTACAGGTACTACTGATCTTGCCATACCACTTTGTAAAAAGGCTTGGAAAACAGGGTCGCTACCTTCGTTGTGCTCAAAATTAGCATCCCAATTACCTTCTGCTCCATAGAAATAAGGATAAAATGTGTACGCCATAATTTCCCAATCAAATGCTTGTTCAAAAAACTTAACTGTTTCAGCATGCTTTTGAAATTTAGACGTTCTCGCTACATGCTTAGCATCCGCTTCTTTACCATTCTCTTTATAATTATCCTGAGCGGTAACAACATCAAAAGGTTTTGTCATTAAGTCGATAGCAATACGCTTTAACTCACGCTTTTCGATACTACGATTGATTTGAGAACTCAATTCTTTTTTCTTTTCATTAGGTTCTTTATCTACAACTTGATTTTGTACAAACTCATTATACTCTAACAAACGTTCATTATAAGCATCCATAATAGCTTTATAAGTTTCATTTTGCCATCGTTTCTTAGCCTCTTCTGTTAATCTACACTCAATCGAAGCATTAATCTTTCCACTGAAATAATTACCCATCAGATATGATACAGGAATTGATTCTACAAACTTACTTGTAGGTCTATATCCAAATTCAGCGTCAAGTGGAGACCACTTTGTAGTATCCGAAAATGTTGTATCTCCTAAACTAACAAAGAACCCTTTTTGTATACCATCTCCGTCATCAATTGAAGAAAAATCGACTTTTCCTCTAACTGAATAATATCCTTTAGGAATTTTTATTGACCCTTTTCCTGAACCTGTTTCTATCTGACCATGGTCTTTTGTTATATCCACATTGAAAGATTCTCCCAAAAAGATAGATTCCATCGGATAAACTTCTACCTCTGCTCTATACTCTGCCGCAAACTTCTGATAATTTGTCTCTCCTAAATCTTTTGCAGATTGAATACCGTTTGTCAATTCACTCGGATGTATCGGTTTTTTAGGAATAATTAACCCTTCAATAGTTTTTTCACTTCCTTCTCCATTTTTCAAATATGATTCAATATAAAACTTAGCTGGTTCTGGTAACGCAAATTCATACATTAAGCGCTTACCATAATTTATCAACTTATTCTTATAAATCTTATCTACCCAACGATACACTCCTGTGACATGCTTATCTCCTTTACGGTTATCAAATCCATGAGTATTATTCTCTTCATACTCTCGCAATATACGAGACGTACGTTTGGTACTAATCTTCTGTACCACTCGTTCTAAGGCCCTTTCAGTTACCTCTTGCGCATACGTTTGTGCTTGTAGGTTTGAATCTGAAGAAGAATTAGAAGATGAAGTATTAAAGCTTGTTCCTAAACTTAAACCAAAACCAGAATAACTAGCATTAGCCCCAAAACTAGTAGCATTATCACTATTTACAATAGACGACGCTTCGTTTTGCATTTCATTACGTTCTGTTGAGGTAGTGTCTGTTAGGTTTTCTACTTCTTTTTCTGTTGCTGTTTCCGTTGTTGTTTCTGAAACTCTTAAATCTCTAGTAGAACGTTCTTTATATTCGCGTGCCATGATATTTTCTATATGCGACACTTCTCCGGGCACATAGCAACACACCTCTTGTTCTACTCGCCTAAAATCTACTACTCCTAATTGAGATATTCCATAAAGAACACCTTTTCCATCAGCACTTGACCCCTCAGAGACATTACCACTAACTATACATTGACCAACAAAATTGTTAGTTATTTCATAGTACCCATCATCAAACTTAACCTGAAACATTATGTTTTTAAACTCTAACGACACTCCGTTACTTAAAACAAAACTACCGTTCAAACCAAATACAGGTCCTGAAATTAACTGTTGTAAATTTTCTGGAAATAACTCAATTCGTAACAATGTATTATCAAAACTAGCAGGACTACTCTTAAATGAAGTTCTGGTATATGGTACTTGAGCATCAATATCATCTAAAGTATAGTTTGCTTCTGTTACTCTTACATTAGTAGAATCTTCAACCTTTAAAAACATAATAATTTTTGATCCTTTCCCCATTTGACCAAAAACATCTCCCGAATAAGAGTACAGTGGTGTACTTTTACTAAGGTTATAATTTAGAGTACCTCCTTGAATAGAAACAGCTCTCACTTTTTCTGGAGTGTTTTCTAAAATTTTCTGATTCTCTTCTTTTATTTTTTGTCTAAGAACCGTTTTTGCCTCATAAAAATTATCATATAATTTGAGTCCTTCAGAATTTAATAAATCTTTAGTCCCTTCTGAATACTGAAAAGTAGTTGTCGTTGTACCGTCCGCAGCTCTACTAATCTCTTCTGCTTTTTCAAATTCAAACTTAGGCAATTCTAAATCTGGATATATTTCTAATCTTTTTTCAAATCCTGATTTAGCGTCTACAATTGTTTGAATCGTTGGTTGAGCTGCGTTTTTTATATCTTCTACAGCTAATTCATGAGCTTGTAAAGCTTCTTTATATCGTACCTGCTCACTTTTATTATAAACATACTCAGCTTTTTCAATTTCCTTTAAACCTAGTTCATATTGTTGTAAACGTGTTTTAGCCATCTCAACCTGTAAACTAGATGTCAAATACTCTGATGAACTAGGACTTATGTTTGTAGCTCCTCCTTCAAATTGTTGATCTGAAATAACCACTTCTTTAGGCACAATAACACTTGCATTCGCTCTACGTACAAATTCTTTTTCATTTTCTTCTGTAAAAACAATTTCCCCCTCTGTTTCTTGTGAAAAGCTGTTAGTAAATACATTAAATGCTTTTAAAAACTTATTCGCTACCAACATTTGAATCAGTCCTTCTCGAACGATAGCCGATTCCTTATTAATGGTTTGATGAAATAAGTTTTCCCATAAAACTAACTCTTCATCAACAGTAAGTTCTTGTGCTGCATATAAATTAGCATCAATACCAGCATACGATAATACTGTCTTATTGCACACTAACCATCCAGAAAACTGATATAACGCTTCGTGTAAATTTTTAATCTCTACCCTACTAGCTATTGGTGTAAAATTCGTACTATAAGCTCCTTTTAATGCTGTTTTTCTTTCTTCATCTGTAGTAGCTCCTTGTATTGCTTGAAAAGCTAAACTTTCTGCTTTTTTTTCTTCTGGAAAGGAAACAAATCCAGTTTCTTTGTCTTCAATTAATTGTGGACTACGTAATGTTACAAACCTAAATAGGTTTGATTTGATTGGTTTTTTACTCATTTTTATAAAATTTAATTAATTTTTTAATCAAGCTCAAAAAGAGCCCTGTTTAGTTGCTTTTCTAACAGTTCTTTTTTCTTGATTTTGGTTTTATTCAAAAAAATGTTTGAATAAACGAGTATAGATTTCAAAAAAGTGAAGAAAATCAAGTTGAAATCTTAAAAACACAATCGCTAAAACCACACAAATGTTTGATTATTACAATTTTTTTGTATATTAGCAATTCATTAGCGAGGCAAATATAAAACATATTACACATTTAAACAAACAAAAGTTTAATTATTTTTGCAATATGTAAAAACATAAAATGTTATGGGAATTTCCGAAAAAATAGCAGCAATTAGAGATGCTTTTAACTTAAATAACTTTTCTTTTTCAAAAAAAATAGGTGTTACTGGAACTACTATAGATAGCATTATTAATGGGAGACCTCAATCTGACGGTAGTAGAAAAAAAACAAAACCTGGTTACGATGTTCTTACTTCTATTATTAATGAATTTAACATTAATCCTGATTATTTATTTGGAAAAAGTGATATAATGCTAAAAACAGAACCTACAAATATTCAAACATATTCTGGAGTTCCTCAGGTTGTTTCTGTGAATTCTTCAGGTAATGAAAATGTAGTTTATGTTCCTATACAAGCAAGAGCTGGTTATTTAAATGGTTATGGAGATTCAAATTACATAGAACAACTTCCTTCTTTTAATATGCCTCATCTTAATAATGGTACCTTTCGTTGTTTTGAAGTACAAGGAAACTCTATGGTGCGTACTTTTTTTGATGGAGATTTAGTTTTTGGAAAATATGTTGAAAATTTACATGATATTAAAGATGGTCGTGTATATGTAATTGTAAGTAAGAATGATGGTATTGTTTTAAAACGTGTAATTAATAGAATAGAAGAAAGAGGTAAACTTATTTTAAAAAGTGATAATAAAGATGGTAACTACCCTACTTATACCATAAATGCTGAGGAAATTATGGAAGTTTGGTATGTAACTATGTTCGCCTCTAAACAAATGCCTGAACCTGTTGATGTTTATGATAGATTACACGATTTAGAAAGTAAAATTGTTGAATTAGAAGAGCAAATTAGCAGTAAAAATTAATTTTTATGCTTAAAAAACTGCTTTTTTTAGTTCTTTTACTGCCTTTTTATACCACTGCACAATCCAACTGGCAACAATTTAAAAAATTACAAGGAGCTCAAAAAACATGGGTACTACTCCATCCTTTTAAAGCAAAAAAAGCTTTTATTGTTTCACGTGAAGCATCAAGAGTAAGTGACTCTCTAAGAGTTTCTCCCTTGTTAGATGGCGATCATGCAGGTGGACAAGTAGATGCATTTCGTCATGCTTTTTGGATGGCTTTATTAAAACAATCAATTGGTGAAAATGCTGCTCGTTCACTTGGCAAAGCTCA
Organism: Tenacibaculum mesophilum; assembly: GCF_003867075.1. Lineage (NCBI taxonomy): Bacteria > Pseudomonadati > Bacteroidota > Flavobacteriia > Flavobacteriales > Flavobacteriaceae > Tenacibaculum > Tenacibaculum mesophilum. The sequence continues at coordinate 2,328,138 of NZ_CP032544.1, forward strand.
CGAAAAAGATAACTATAAAACGTACAAAGAGCGAAAACTAGAGGACGGTGTTATTCCTGATCAAATTTCTTCTGATATGGATTTATTTAACAACGAAGTTGGTTTAACTTTATCCAAAAAGGGCAACAACCTTCCTAAAAATGGATTGATCTACAGAGTAATCAACGCCATTCATCAAGGAAAATTAAAAATTATTAAAAAAGATAAAAACGGTAATTTTCTAACTTGTAATAATGAGATAATTCCTAAAAAAACATTAATCGGCAAGTGGAAGAATAACAAATGCTTGGTTAGTTCTAATTATAATAGATAAATGCAAAAAGTATATGTAATTTCAGGTACCATGTGTACGGTAGATTTATGGCAATATGTTTTTCCTAAACTAAAAAACATATTGCCAGTCCATATTGATATTACTCCTGCTAATTCTTTTGAGGAAATTAATCAAATGATACTGAATCACGTTGAAGAACCAGCCACTATCATTGGGTTTTCTTTAGGTGGGTTTTCCGCTATGAACTTTAGTGCTCATTATCCTGAAAAAGTAAAAAAGTTAGTTGTAGTTGCTGCCAATACTGATGGATTGAGTGATTCAGAAATTCAACTAAGAAAAAGCACTATTGACTTTTTAGAAAAACACACCTACAAAGGAATCTCTCAAGCAAGAATTCAACAGTTTTTACACCCAGATAATCACCGTAATTCCGAAATTATTTCTGTTATTAAAAAAATGGATGCCGATTTAGGAAAAGACGTACTACTTCGTCAGTTAAAAGCAACTTCAACTAGATTAAATATTTCACAAGAAGTTTTAAATTTAAACATCCCTATCTTTTTTATTGCTGCCGAAAATGATGCGCTTATCAACCCAAAAAAACTAAAAGAGTTTGCCAATAAAACTGAAAGAGGAACATACGTAATGATTAAAAATTGTGGTCATATGGTTCCTCTTGAAAAACCTGAAGAACTGGCATCAATAATGAACCTAACCATCAACGAATAATATAAAATGTCAACCAGCCTTAATAATGTTATCAGTTACAGCCCTAATTTTTTAACTGAAAAAGATGCTACAGAGTTATTTAAACAATTAATAAGCCTGTCTGAACTTACAAATATGATGGAAATGAGACTTTCATCTGATGAGGTAATTAAATACAACTTTGGTAAATTAATGTTTATTGACCCTGATTTAATGGAGAAAAATGTTTTTCAAAAATCAGCTTGGGGAAACACTATGATATGGCCAAAATATATGCTTCCTTTAAAAAAGCAAGTTGAAGAACACACTAGACAAGAATTTAAAACTTGTGTATGTATTTATTATCCTAATGGAAATTCTGGCATTGATTATCATTCAGATAAAGTTGCTTTTGGAAATACTGATATTATTCCTTCCCTTAGTTTAGGTGAAGAACGTATGTTTTATCTTCGAGAAAATAAAACGATGATTGAAAACAATATACTTCTGGAGCATGGGAGTTTATTAGTTATGAAAAAAGATTGTCAAGAATACTACGAACACAGCCTACCCGAAAACCCTGAATATTTAAACCCAAGAGTAAATTTAACATTTAGAAAATACGGTTTTTGAAACCCCATACATGAAAAAAAGCTTAAATTCACTCTCATTTTTTCCTCTACAAATATCAAAAAAACTGTTTTCTTAAATCACTATTTAAACCCATTCTAAATATTTAAGAAAACAATTCGTAAAGTTTGTTCAAGTACTGTCATCCTCTTAAATTTGTGCTATTATTTAATCAATAAACAAAATAATGAGCGGATTACTAAAATCTTCTATCGGAAGAAAGTTTGCCATGGCACTTTCGGCATTCTTCCTGATGTTTTTCTTATTACAACATTTTGCAATTAACATTACTTCGATTTTTCCAGATAACGGAGCTACATTTAACAAACTGTCGCACTTTATGGGAACAAACCCGTTAATTCAATATGTAATGCAACCAATTTTAATATTTGGTGTGGTATTTCACTTTGTAATGGGATTCGTCTTAGAAATTAAAAACAAAAGTGCTCGTAAGGTTAGCTATGCTAAAAATAATGGAGCTGCAAACTCTACTTGGATGAGTAGAAACATGATTTACAGTGGTGCTGCTATTTTAGCTTTTATTGTATTACACTTTATCGATTTTTGGTTTCCAGAAATCAACACCAAATTTATTCAAGGTGACTGGAGTGGTTTACACGATGGTGAGTTTAGATACTTCCACGAACTACAACACAAGTTTTTAAGCCCAATTAGAGTTGGTGCTTATGTAATTGCTTTTGTTTTCTTAGCATTACACTTATTACACGGATTTAATTCTGCTTTCCAATCTGTGGGAGCAAATAATAAATATACTAAAGGATTGAAAACTTTTGGTAAGCTTTACGCAATCTTAATTCCGTTAGGATTCGTAATTATTGCATTATTTCATCATTTCAATCACTAATACGAAACAAGTATGGCAACTTTAGATTCAAAAATTCCAAAAGGTCCATTAAAAGATAAATGGACAACTTATAAAGATAAAATTGACTTGGTAAACCCTGCTAACAAACGTTTAATTGACGTTATTGTAGTGGGTACTGGTTTAGCGGGTGGTTCTGCTTCTGCAACGTTAGCAGAATTAGGATATAACGTTAAAGCTTTTGCTTACCAAGATTCACCTCGTCGTGCACACTCTATTGCAGCACAAGGTGGTATTAACGCAGCAAAAAACTATCAAGGTGATGGTGATTCTTTTTACCGTTTATTTTATGATACAGTAAAAGGTGGAGATTACCGTTCTCGTGAAGCAAACGTTTATCGTTTAGCTGAGGTTTCTGCAAATATTATTGATCAATGTGTTGCTCAAGGAGTTCCTTTTGCACGTGATTATGGTGGACAATTAGATAACCGTTCGTTTGGTGGGGTATTAGTATCTCGTACTTTCTATGCGAAAGGACAAACTGGTCAGCAGTTATTATTAGGAGCATATTCTGCAATGAACCGTCAAATTGCTCGTGGTAAGATTGAAATGTTCAATCGCCATGAAATGTTAGATTTGGTAATTGTTGATGGAAAAGCTCGTGGTATTATTGCTCGTAACCTAGTTACTGGTGAAATTGAGCGTCACTCTGCACATGCAGTAGTAATTGCTTCTGGTGGATATGGAAATGTATATTTCTTATCAACTAACGCAATGGGATCTAACGCTACAGCTGCTTGGAAAGTTCACAAAAAAGGAGCTTTCTTTGCGAATCCTTGTTATACACAAATTCACCCAACTTGTATTCCTCGTTCGGGAGACTATCAGTCTAAATTAACCCTAATGTCTGAATCGTTACGTAACGATGGTCGTATTTGGGTTCCTAAGAAAATGGAAGATGTATTAGCTATTAGAGAAGGAAAATTAAAACCAACTCAAATTGCTGAAGAAGATAGAGATTACTACTTAGAAAGAAGATATCCTGCCTTTGGTAACTTAGTACCTCGAGATGTGGCTTCTCGTGCTGCAAAAGAGCGTTGTGATGCTGGTTATGGTGTAAATGCTACTGGTGAAGCTGTTTACTTAGATTTTAAATCAGCTATTGAGCGTTACGGTAAAGAGCAATGTAAATTACATGGAATTAAAAACCCTTCACAAGAGAAAATTATTGCTGAAGGTGAAAAAATAGTAGAAGCTAAGTACGGGAACTTATTCCAAATGTATGAAAAGATTGTAGATGACAATCCATACAAAACACCAATGATGATTTATCCTGCAACTCACTACACCATGGGTGGAATTTGGGTAGATTATAACTTAATGACTACAATTGATGGTTGTTATGCTATTGGTGAAGCAAACTTCTCTGATCACGGTGCTAACCGTTTAGGAGCTTCTGCATTAATGCAAGGTTTGGCTGACGGATACTTCGTGTTACCTTATACAATTGGTGATTATTTATCTAATGATATCCGTACAGGTAAAATTTCAACAGAAACTAAAGAATTTGAAGAAGCTGAAAAAGCGGTTAAAGATCGTATTAATTTCTTCATTAACAATAAAGGAGAGCATTCTGTAGATTACTACCACAAAAAATTAGGAAAAATTATGTGGGAAAAATGTGGAATGGCACGTAACGAACAAGGTTTAAAAGAAGCGATGGCTGAAATTAAAGAGTTACGTGAAGATTTCTGGAAAAACGTAAAAGTTCCTGGAGAGGCTAATGAAATGAACCCAGAATTAGAAAAAGCTGGAAGAGTAGCTGATTTCTTAGAGTTAGGAGAATTATTTGCTAAAGATGCCTTAAACAGAACTGAATCTTGTGGAGGACACTTTAGAGAAGAGTCTGTTGAATTAGACGGACCTCAAAAAGGAGAAGCAAAACGTGATGATGCAAACTTTGCTTATGTAGCTGCATGGGAGTATAAAGGAGAGCCAGCTGATGCTGTATTACACAAAGAAGAATTAGAGTTTAACGATATTGAATTAAAACAACGTTCATACAAATAAGAGAGAATTATGAATTTAACACTTAAAATTTGGCGTCAAAAAAACGCAAGTGATAAAGGAAAAATGGTCGAATATAAGGTGACCGATATTTCTGAGCATATGTCTTTCTTAGAAATGATGGACGTATTAAACGAACAATTAGTTAATGCTGGTGAAGAGCCTGTAGCATTCGACCACGACTGTCGTGAAGGAATCTGCGGAATGTGTTCAATGTATATTAACGGTGAAGCACACGGACCAGATCGTGGAGTAACTACATGTCAGTTGCACATGCGTATGTTTAACGATGGAGATACTATTACAATTGAACCATTTAGAGCTGCTGCTTTTCCAGTAATTAAAGATTTAGTGGTTGATAGAGGTTCTTTTGAAAGAATTCAACAAGCAGGCGGTTATATTTCAGTAAACACATCAGGAAACACCACAGATGCCAATGCTATCTTGGTTCCTAAAGAAAATGCTGATAAAGCAATGGATGCTGCCACATGTATTGGTTGTGGTGCTTGTGTTGCTACTTGTAAAAACTCATCTGCCATGTTATTTGTTGGAGCAAAAGTATCTCAATATGCTTTATTACCTCAAGGACAGGTTGAAGCGACTGAGCGTGTTAAAAACATGGTTGCTCAAATGGATTTAGAAGGTTTTGGTAACTGTACTAATACTGGAGCTTGTGAAATTGAATGCCCGAAAGGAATTTCTTTAGAAAACATTGCTCGTATGAACTCAGAGTTCTTAAAAGCTAGCTTTAAAGGATAAAAATAAAACTTAACCGTATTAAAGCGTTACTATTTTCTAGAATTAGAAATAATTAAAATACAGATAAGAAAGTTGTCTTATCTGTATTTTGTTTTTATTCTAATTTTATTTTGCTTATTGTTTTATGTAGGTATTAGCATTTCATATGATAAATACGTTCTTTTGTATTATACAATATCAACTCTTTACTTCGTATTTTTCATCATTCTAACATTATTTGTATTAATATTTATTAAGAATTCTTTATTTATAAATGTAAAGATTTAAACAAACTTGTAAAAGAATCAGTATAGCTTATACTAAAAGATCTTTGAAGCTAAATTTCAAAGATCTAAATTAATACTTTATAAAAACTATCAACCTATACTAGGTCGACTCAAAGTCTTGGTTATATTACTTTCCTAAAGCTTTAGCAATAACTTTATAAGACTCATGTGCTTTTGACATTTTAGCATATTCTAAGGCAGTATATCCTCTTTCAGACTTTGTTTTTAATTTTGCTCCGTTATCAATTAATAATTGAACAATATCTGCTTTGTTATATCTAGCAGCAAACATTAAAGGAGTTAGTCCTGTAGACTTTCTGTTAATATCTGTTCCGTTTTCAACCATAGCTTTTACAGCCTCAAAGTTTCCAGCTCTAATTAATTTACAAAAAGTACTTACATTAGGGTATTCTAGGTTAGTTTTAACAGGTGTTTCATATGGAGTTGAAGTAGCAGTAATAGTTCCGAAGGATAAAGTAATTGCTAAAGCTGATAAAATTAATTTTTTCATGATGTTGTGTTTTTATGATTAGGTTACAGCTAAAAGACGCCTATTAAAACAAAACGTTTCACCAAAAACAGACACTTAACAATTATTTAAGATAAGGTCTTAAAAATCTCTTAATGATATTTTACTTTTCGTATTACTCGCATAGCTTCTTTGTATTTAATATAGGTAGTTTTATCTTCTAAGTTTTTGATATAATTTTTTGCTTTTTTAAGTTGTAGAGGAGCAATTTCAAATCCATTTAAATAACAGATTAGATAGGTAGTAGGTAGTCGATATACATCTTCATGTTCAATAACAGAAAGAGGTTTGTCGTTCATAATTTTAGCGACAATACTATTATTATTATCATAAATAAGTTGTAAAATATCGTTATGGTATTGAGGAGCTTCAAATAAAAATTCCGTAACAATATCATGCTTTCCGTTATCTTTAAAGTTAATAATGGTTTTTTCTAACGGATAGCGTTTTTCACTCTTATCAATCCCTAAAACAATGTATTCGGTGATAATAAAAGACTGTTCGTTGTAACTAATTTGTACATCATCTAACGAAGAAAAAAACAAACGTACTTGTTCGTTTACCAACTCAATATCAACACGAGTAAAAAACGCTTCATTATTTATAATTTTCTTTTTTCCTGCCCAACAAAGCACAAACTGTTCGTTAAATACTTTGTATTGCGGATTATATTCTGGTTTGTGCCTATTAATAAAGTCGAAAACGCCATCAAGGGTAAGTTGAATATTGTTACTTGCGTTTTTTTCAATGGCTTCAACAATAGCTTTGTTGTTATTCTTTAAAATAAAACCTTCTTCAGCAGGCATAGAATTACTACCTCTACGATAAAAAATAGTTCCTTTACGATATTTCCAGACATTTTTGGCTAAAGAGGTAATTAATTTGGTAGGATAAATAGTTACTAATCCAATTACTTTGTGGCGTTGCAAACGTGGAAAAGGAACATTTTCATATTCTATTTTTGGTGGATTATTCAGATAAGCATTTACCAAATTTTGAATTTTGCTATCATCATAAAAATCAACTCCTATAATTTTATTTTCTTCATCCTCAATACCAATAACAATATATGAGTTGTTGTTAGGGTTTGAATTAGAAAGTGCACAAACGTGTTTTATAAACTTAGCTTTTCCTTCTTTAGAACCAAAGGATAATTTTTGTTTTTTATCATAAAAACTATTCTCGTCGTTATGAGACAGTAAGTTTTTAATTAAAAGACGTTTGTTAATCACAACTTAAGCGTTTTTGTTCACAATAGTTGCACTAGCTTGCGCTGTAGGGTATACAATTAAATCTTCAATATTTACATGATACGGACGAGTAACTACAAAGTGAATAATGTCTGCTATATCTTCAGGTTGTAGTGCTTTGTATCCTTGATATACAGTTTTAGCTCTTTCAGAATCTCCTTTAAAACGAACATCAGAAAACTCAGTTTCTACCAATCCTGGGTGAATGGCACATACGCGAATGTTGTGTTGATTCAAATCAATACGCATTCCTTTATTTAAAGCGTTTACAGCGAACTTTGACGCACAATACACATTTCCGTTAGGATACACATCTTTTCCTGCGATAGAGCCAATATTTACAATGAAACCATTGTTTCGTTCTACCATTTGAGGAATAATAGCTTTTGAAACGTATAATAAGCCTTTAACGTTTCCGTCAATCATAGCGTCCCAATCGTCAATATTTCCATTTTGAATGCTGTTTAATCCATGAGCATTTCCAGCATTGTTAATAAGAATATCAATATGTTTAAATTCGTCAGGTAAACTGTTGATCGCATTTTGTACTTCTTCGTTATAACGAACATCAAACTGAAGTATATGTACTTTGGTAAATTTTGATAATTCTTGTTGCAGTTTTTGTAGCTTTTCAACACGTCTACCACAAAGAATTAAGTTGATGTTATTTTTAGAAAAAAGTTGAGCGGTTGCCTTACCAATACCTGAGGTTGCTCCAGTAATTAAAGCAGTTTGTTGCATGGTTTTTTGTTTTGTATAAAGGTAATATTTTTTATGTTAAGCTACCATTATAAAATGAAAAACCGCCCCTAGCGGAGCGGTTTCTTTTAGTTGGCTACTACACCAACCAAAAATCAACTAACCAAACTTTATTTTTATTTCCTTTTAGGAACTGTTTCTCTTTTTATTTTAGTACGTTTTCTACCGCTACTCCTTACAGCTGGTTTTGTAGTACTTGTTTTTTCTGCTTTTAAATACTGGATAAATTCTATACCAGAAAAAATATATGTTGTTCTTGAACTTACGTGCTTTAATCGTATTGTTTCGTCATTTATAACGGTTAAATCAAACTCTTCAGTATCTCCGTTATCATAATTAAGTGTTAAATATTTTAGATTGTTTTCTCCTATAACATTTCTAACAATATAACTTCCTTCAAAATCCCAGTTTATATAATCAACATTTGTGCCAAAAGGGTCATGTGATGAATAGAATGTCACATCATTTTTATGAGTAAATTTTAGATAATGCTCGTTATCAAAAGGATTTGGAGTACCTCCAGTTTCATCAGTTCTTTCCCAAGCTTTAAACTCTTGTAAAAAATACTCAATATTTTCATAGAACAACATGTCATAATCAAATGTATCTGTTTGATACCCTACTAGATAATAACTTACATTTTGTGATAAATCATCAATTCTAATTTCGTTATTAGAAAGTTGTACTACATCAAATTCAAAATATCCATCTATATCATGACGCGTTTCTAAAATTGTTCCGTATGTACTATAGTTACCAACAGCTATACCTAAACCATTTCCTGTTTTACCAATATCAACAATATTATTATTTGCATACATGGTTCCGTTTAAAAAAGAAATAGTAAAAGCTCTTGATAAAAAAGGAACTTCGCCACTACCAGTTGTTCTGTGATAATCTACATACCATAAATCATAACTTGAAATATATTCGTTTAAAGAAAAACCATCATCTACAATTTCATTTCTTACAACACACGACGTAAGTGTTACACCACCAATAAGTAGTATTAAAAGTAATTTTATACGTTTCATAAGCATTCATTTTATGGTTATGCTTATAGGTTTTCAAATTACGTGCCAAAAATAAAAAACACCTCTTTTTTGAGGTGTTTAAAGTTATTCTATACTAAGGTTTTTATTGCATAAAGACCTTATCTTTTTTTATAATGTTTTCTATTTTAACGTAGTGTGTTTTCTCTTCAATAATATAAGAAACCATTGCTTCATTTTCTTTTAATTCAAAAGGAAATTCTTCTGCAGGAGTGTTACCAAACTCTTTTTTTGGGTCAGCATGTAAAATAAGATCATTTAACTCATTAGATGAGGTTTTATAACGAGCAGTAATGTATTGTTTATCGTTATGTTGCTCAACAATAGCCTTGGTAATCCTATTTTGAAAATATACTTTTTGAAAGTCAACTGGCTTCTCAGCAGTAAAATTAATAATCAAGTTAGTAGAGTTATAACTACCTTTTACACCTCCTGTTACATGAGAATAACTTGCAGATTCTATTTTGAAAGGATGATTGTTCTCCATTTTTACACTTGCGCATTTAGTAAAGCTTAGAGCTAAAATTAAGATTCCAATTAATTTCATAGAGTTGTTTTTTAATGTTTAAATTTAGACATTCAAGGAGTGTGCCAAGTCACAAATATAATCAGATTTATATGAAGTTGAATTTCAGTTACTGGGAACTAAAAGAGTGGTTTACAAATGTTGATTTTACTGTAGTAGGAAGTGGAATTGTGGGGTTAAATTGTGCATTACAATTAAGAGAAAAATACCCCATGGCAAAAATTCTAGTTTTAGAAAAAGGAGTGTTACCACAAGGAGCCAGCACTAAAAATGCAGGTTTTGCTTGTTTTGGAAGTTTATCTGAACTGATAGATGATTTAAATACACATACCGAAGAAGAGGTTTTTAGCTTGGTAAAAAAACGTTGGCAAGGTTTACAGCTTTTACGCACCACATTGGGCGATAAAAACATAGATTTTCAACAAAATAAAGGATATGAATTGTTCTTAACAACAGAATTACACGAATCGTGTTTAGAGCAAAAAACATCGATAAATGAGCTTTTAAAGCCGTTGTTTTCTAAGGATGTTTTTTCGGTTGATGATAACAAGTTTGGGTTTCAAAATATTCATCAACAATATATAACCAACCAGTTTGAAGGGCAAATAGATACTGGTAAGATGGCGGCTAAGTTGTTAGAAAAAGTTTTGTCCTCAGGGGTGAAAATTATCAACAATATTCAGGTTAAAGAATTTATAGAAAACAACGATGAAGTAGAAGTAAAAACGAATCAGATTGAGTTTACTACTAAAAAATTATTCATTGCTACCAACGGATTTGCAAATAAATTATTGAAAGAAAATGTACAACCTGCACGAGCACAGGTATTAATTACGAAACCGATTGAAAATTTACATATAAAAGGAACTTTTCACCTAGATAAAGGATATTATTATTTTAGAAATATTGATAATAGAATTTTGTTTGGAGGAGGAAGAAATTTGGATTTTAAAGGTGAAGAAACTGATGAGTTTGGACAAACATTGCTTATTCAAAACAAATTAGAAGAAATTTTAAAAACAACAATTTTACCGAATACTAAAGTTGAAATAGAGCATCGCTGGAGTGGAATTATGGGGGTTGGAAATCAGAAAAAAGCGATTGTAAAACAGCTTTCAAATAATGTGTTTTGTGGTGTACGATTAGGAGGAATGGGAGTTGCTATAGGAAGTTTGGTAGGAAAAGAGTTAGCACAACTTGTAAATTAGTATTACTTAGAAAAGTAAGAAATGAATATTAAAGAAGAACTATACAAACAATGTGAGTTGTATGTAAATAAACGTTTACAAACTGTAGAAGAAACAATTTCTTCTCATCAAAAAGCATTACAATCTGAAACAAAAAGTTCTGCAGGAGATAAACATGAAACCGGTAGGGCAATGCTACAGTTAGAAATGGAAAAAGCGAGTCAGCAACTTAGTGGAATTGCTCAAATGAAAGAAACACTTGCTAAAATTAATATAGATACAACTTCAAAAATTGCTCATTTAGGCAGTGTAGTTATAACCACCTCAACTATAAACTATTTTATTAGTGTGAGTGTAGGATTGTTAACTTTTGAAAATAAAAAATACTTTGCAATATCTCCATCTTCACCCATAGGAAAGTTAATTTTAGGTAAAAAGGAAGGAGAATCTTTTGAGTTCAATGGATTAAAAAGTGTCATTAGAGAAATTTTTTAAGAAAAAGTAGGGTAAAACAAAAATAACTTGTTTTACATGCAGGAAAGGTTGTTATAACCAGAACAGAAAAAGAAGCTATAATACACTTTTATCTTTTGGTGTTTAAGATGGTAAGGGTGTATTTTTTTTAGAAAATAATTTATTTTAAGATAGTTGAGTAATAATTATAGAGATAGTTATTATTGGTTTAAACAGTCTCTTTTAACTTAAATGAGACTGTTTTTTTATGCTCAATATTTTCAAAGTGGTTTATAAAAATGGATTGGTTGTTATAAGCAACTTCTATTAGCCAATACCCCCCCTTAAAATAAGATTTCAATACAGTTCCTTCTAGTTTTGATGGTTTTTTGGTAATCTCAAGTAAGTTAGGATATAGTAATAATGTTTGTTTATTTATGGTAAGTTCGTTTACATCATCAAATAAAGAAGCAACATACTTTTCTTTTGGGTTTTTATATAAGTTTGCTGGACTGTCATGCGCAATGATTTGGTTGTTGCGGATTACCATCATGGTATCAGCAAAAGAAAGAGCATCATTTCCATCGTGCGTAGCAACAATACAGGCAATATTTTTCTTTTTTAAATAAGCAAACAATCGTCTTCTTAATGAGTTCTTTTTAAAGTTGTCTATTTGACTGAAAGGTTCGTCTAACAATAATAATTCTGGTTCTTTAGCCAACGCTCTAGCAATGGCTACTCTTTGTTGCTGTCCACCACTTAAGTTTTTAACTTTTTCGTTCGCTAATTCAGTCATTTCAATAACTTCCAGAAGTTCTTGTGTTCTTTCTTCAGCTTCTTTAGGGTAAAATCGTGACAAGAACTTTTTAATATTTTCACTTACAGATGTGAAAGGCATTAAGTCAAAATCTTGCGCTACATATTTGAAAAACTCCATTCCAGGAACTAAATAGTGTTCAGGTCCTAAAATTTGAATATCATTCCAATATAAGTTCCCTTTATCAACATCTAGTAAACCATATACAATTTTTAAAAGTGTAGATTTTCCACAACCGCTTTCACCCATTACACACAAGTGCTCACCTTTTTGAAGTGTAAAATGGATGTTTTCTAAGGTTTTTTCTTTAGATGGATAAGTGAATGAAATATTATTTACTTGTAGCATGGTTGCAAAAATACATAAAGGTTTAAGATAAATTATAAACAAGATTTTTCATTCCAAGTTTCTCTTTAAATAGTCTTCTTTTTTAAAAATTAGCTCTAAGTATATTTGTTATAAATGGTATGAAGAGTTTTTTTAAAAAAATGCAATAGAAAATAAAAAGTACGTCTTTATAATTGAGGAGCTCAAAGAAAGCCTATAAATGAACCAAGAAACGGAAAATAAAAAGAAATTAAAAGCCTTTTTTGATAAAGAATATGGTGCCCTTAAGTCTTATGTTGGAACTAAAATTAAACAAAGTATTCATCAAGATGCAGAAGATATTATTCAAGAAGTTGCTTTAAAATTGTTTTCTGGAGTTAATGGAAATTCACCTATAAACAATGTAGCTAGCTTTGTTTACAGGTCTCTAAAAAATAAAATCATTGATAATTTAAGAAGAAAGAAATACGAAGCTTCAGCTTCAGATATTGATGAAATAAAACTGATTGAATTTACAGAGGTTTTATATGGTACTCCTGATAATACGTACTCTGAAGTAATGAAAAAGGAACTAGAATTAAGAATAATGAACCTTAAACCTGTATATAAAGAAATAATTATAGCTATTGATTTTGAAGGGTACACATACAATGAACTATCGGAGGAACTTAAAGTACCTGTTGGAACATTAATGTCAAGAAGACATCGAGCATTAGGAATATTACTTAGAAAAATTGAAAACAAAAAATAAAAATAAAAGATGGAAAATTTGTTTAAAGAAAGAAGAGATGGAGAATCTCCAGGAATATTTGTAGGAAGAATAATATTCGGAATAATTGCAGTTTTAATGCTTGCAATACTTTTTGGATATGCAATTATGTGGCTTTGGAATAACCTTATGCCAGATATTTTTGGATTACCAGTTATTAACTACTGGCAAGCAGTAGGGTTATTTATTTTAGCTAAAATTTTATTTTCTTCTAGTGAATGTGGAGGAAAACATAAATCAAAGAAATATTCTAACAAAAGAAGAAAACACAAGTTCAAATCACATTATGAAAAGAACTGTAAAGGAAAGTTTTCAGAATGGGAACATTATGATAGGTTTTGGAAAGAAGAAGGCAGTGAAGCTTATCAAAAATATGTAGACAAATTAAATAAAGAAACGGAACAAGAATAAAAACCATTGAGTTATGAAACTATTTATCTATGGAACCGATATTGACACAAAGAAAAAAGAAGATTCTATACGTCAGTTATTTAATAAAGATAATAATATAATTAATATATCTATTGATCTTGAAGATGTTGATAATGTTTTAAGAATAGAGGCAACTGATATTATAACAGAAGCTGACATTATAAATAAAGTAAAAGAAAAAGGATTTAACTGTATGGAATTAGCAGATTAAATATTAAAACAAAACCGACATTAAATAATGTCGGTTTTGATTTTAAGCACTTCTTTCTACGTAACGTATAATACTTTTTGCTATATCTTTTCCAGTGGCTTTTTCAATGCCCTCTAAACCAGGAGAAGAATTAACTTCTAAAATCAAAGGACCTCTATCAGACTGTAACATGTCTACACCGGCGATACCTAATTTCATTGCTTTTACAGCTTTTAAAGCAGCGTTTTCTTCTTCATCAGTTAATTCTATAATTTCTGAAGTTCCTCCCCTATGTAGGTTGGATCTAAATTCACCTTCTTTTCCTTGACGCTTCATAGCTCCAACAACAACACCATCTACCACAAAAACACGAATATCAGCACCTTTAGCTTCTTTAATATATTCTTGAACAATTACACGAGCTTGCAAACCATTAAAAGCTTCTATAACAGATTCTGCGGCTTTTTTGGTTTCTGCTAACACAACACCTAAGCCTTGTGTTCCTTCTAAAAGTTTAACAATTAAAGGAGCTCCACCTACTTTTTTTATAATTTCTGAAGTATCTTTTGAATAATTGGTGAAAACCGTTTTTGGAAGTCCTAAATTTGCTCTTGAAAGTACTTGTAAACTACTTAGTTTATCTCTAGAGCGTACCAAAGCTTGAGACTCTACAGCAGAAAATACTTTCATCATTTCGAATTGACGTACAACTGCGGTACCATAAAAAGTAACTGAAGCACCAATACGAGGAATAATAGCGTCAACATCGGTTACAAGCTCATGATTGTATACTATCGCAGGCTTTCTTTTTTCGATAATAAGATCACATTTGGTATGGTCTAATACGACCATTTCATGTCCTCTTTTTTCGCCTGCTTCTACTAAGTGTTTGGTTGAATATAATTTAGGGTTTCTAGAAAGAACAACAATTTTCATTTTTTATATTTCTTTTGATGTGATGTTTTTTTGTGAAACGTCCACAATAAATTTTTTGTTTAAAAATTTTCTACCAATTAATACTGGATAATTCATTTTACCTCTATCTGATAGTGATAGTTTTATTTTATATTTTTTTCCATAAAAAATAGCGGATGTAGAAACAACATATCTTTTTTGTTTATTTCCGTTTGAGCTTCTTATGCTTTTAACTTTATACTTTGTTGTTTGGAGCAATTTATTATTATATTTTTCTGTTTTTGGGCAGAGTAATATAAACTCTAATACTCCGTCTTTTTCTTCAATATGTTTACAATGTATTGCAGAAGTATAGGCTCCTGTATCAATTTTTACAGGTAAATCTTCTATTTCCCAGTTTAAAAAGGATATTTTTTCAATCCTTCCAATTAGTCTCATTCTATTAAAAATTAAGGAGGGCGAATTACTTACTATTTTTTGGAATATACAAAACTTGTTGTTAATTTTTGGAAAACAAAAAACCAGTGTATATACACTGGTTTAAAGGTACTTATTTTTTAATTGAATTTACCAAATTCTTACACGATCTTCTGGTTTTAAGTACATTTTGTCTCCTTCTTTAACATCAAATGCTTCATAAAAAGCATCTACGTTTTTAAGAGGCATATAAGCTCTGTACATTCCAGGAGCGTGTGTATCAGTCATGATACGGTTTTTTAATGCTTCATCACGCATTTTAGTTCTCCAAATAGTTCCCCAAGAAAGAAAGAAACGTTGTTCAGGAGTAAATCCGTCAATTTTTTCTGGACGACCATTCTTTTCTAAGAAAATTTGTAATCCTTCATAAGCAGCTTGTACACCACCTAAATCACCAATATTTTCACCTAAAGTAAACTCACCATTTAAGTTCATACTATCAATAGCAACAATATCACTAAATTGCTTTATTAATTTACTTCCTGCTTCTTTGAACTTTTCTGAATCTTCTTCTGTCCACCAATTTTTTAAGTTTCCGTCACCGTCAAAACGAGCTCCAGAATCATCAAAACTATGTGAAATTTCGTGGCCAATAACAGCTCCAATTCCTCCATAGTTTACAGCTTCATCAGCTTTGTAGTTATAAAAAGGAGGTTGTAAAATAGCTGCTGGGAATACGATTTCGTTGTTTACAGGATTAAAATAAGCGTTAACAGTTTGAGGAGACATTCCCCACTCAGTTCTATCTACTTCTTTACCTAACTTGGCCATATCTTTTTCAAAGTTCCACTTACGAACATTAACGGCGTTGTCAAAATAGGTACCTCCCTCATCTAATCCTTTAACAAGTAAAGTTGAGTAGTCTTTCCATTTATCAGGATATGCAATTTTAACAGTTAATTTGTGTAATTTTTCTAATGCTTTTTCTTTAGTTTCAGCACTCATCCAAGGTAATTGCGCAATACGTTTTTCAAAACCTAACATTACGTTATCAATCATTTCCTTAGCTTTTTGCTTCGCTTCTGGTGGAAATTTCTCATCTACATATAACTTACCTAAAGCTTCGCCAATAGCTCCATTTAAATTAGCTAAAGCACGTTCGTCTCTTGGACGTTGTTGTTTAGCTCCACGCATTTCTTTACTGTAGAATTCCCAGTTAGCTTTTTCTAAATCAGTAGATAATAAACCTAATGAGTTGTTAATAGCATTCCAACGTAATGATAATTTAACTGTTTCAATAGGACTATTTTTAAGTACTTCATTCATTGCTTTGAAATATCCTGGATCTGTAACAATAATCTTTTCAAGACCTTTAGAACCATCTAATCCTTCAAGATCAACACCAATTCCTTTTAAATGAGCTTCCCAATCAATTACAGGAGCCAATTCAGCTAATTCAGCAAGGGTCATTGGGTTGTAAATTTTACGTGTATCTCTACGCTCTTCTTTTGTCATTCTAGGTTCAGCTAAACTCTTTTCAAAAGCAACAATAGTTGCTGCATTCTTTTTAGCTGTAGCTTCATCATCACCAAACTCTTGCAACATTTTAGCTACAAACACCTCATATTTTTCAAGCTTGTCTTTTACCTTTTCATCTACGTAGTAATCTCTTGATAAACCAAGTCCGCCAGCTCCCATGTAACCCGCATTCATACTACTGTTCTTAAGGTCGTTAAACACTCCAAAACCATAAAAACCAGCACCTCCATAAGGAGCCATATTGGTAATGAAAGTTTGTACGTCGTTTAAGT
Source organism: Tenacibaculum mesophilum (assembly GCF_003867075.1). NCBI lineage: Bacteria > Pseudomonadati > Bacteroidota > Flavobacteriia > Flavobacteriales > Flavobacteriaceae > Tenacibaculum > Tenacibaculum mesophilum. Next base: position 2,345,078 of record NZ_CP032544.1, read on the forward strand.
CTTTAATTTCTTCAATTTTTTCAAGAAAAGGTTGTACAGGTGCTTTACCCGCTTTATTTCTAGCTACGGTATCCATGATGGTTTCGTAGTAGTTTACCGCTTTTTCTTGATCAGAATCTATTTCGTTTCCTTCAGCATCTTTTATTTTTGGGAAGTTACCTTCTTCAATAGCCTTGTTTAAGATAGCTAATACATCTTTGGTAGTGGTTTTTCTTAATTGATTAAATCCTCCCCAAGAAGTTTCATCAGCAGGAATTTCAGTGTTATCAATCCAAGAACCGTTAACATATCTAAAGAAATCATCGGTAGGCTTAACCGAAGTATCCATGTTTTCTAAAACAATTGCCTGTACTTTTTCTTCAGGCTTTTTATCTGTTTTACATGCAATAACTCCTAAAGAAGCAACGGCAGTAGTAAACAGCATTTTGTGAATGGTTTTCATTTTTAATGTTTTTTGAATGAATCTTAATTTTAACAAACTACCTCGAGGATTTTGCCCCGAGGTAGTAAATTTACTCTAAATAAGAGTCTGTTTTTATAAAAATGTTACAGTTTTTAACTTTTTATTTTCGATTTTGGAGCATTTGGTAATGTTTCAAAGCCCATGTTGAATAATGTAAATCCAAAAATATCAGCATACTGCTCAATAGTTTTTGCTACAGGAGTTCCTGCTCCATGACCCGCATTGGTTTCAATTCTAATTAATACAGGGTTGTCTCCTTGTTGTTTCTCTTGTAATTCAGCAGCAAACTTAAAACTGTGAGCTGGTACTACACGATCGTCATGGTCTCCTGTGGTTACCATAGTTGCAGGATATTGAGTACCTTCTTTTACATTGTGTACTGGTGAATATCCTTTTAAGTATTCAAACATTTCTTTGCTTTGTTCAGAAGTTCCGTAGTCATACGCCCAACCTGCTCCAGCTGTAAATGTGTGGTAACGTAACATATCTAACACGCCTACTGCAGGTAAAGCTACCTTCATTAAATCAGGACGTTGTGTCATCGTAGCTCCTACTAATAAACCTCCGTTTGATCCTCCTCTAATAGCTAAGTAATCAGAAGAAGTATAATTTTCTTTAATTAGGTATTCAGCAGCAGCAATAAAATCATCAAATACATTTTGCTTTTTTAACTGTGTACCTGCATCGTGCCATTTTTTACCATATTCACCACCACCACGTAAGTTTGGTACAGCATATACACCACCTTGTTCCATCCAAACGGCATTGGCAATACTAAAGCTAGGAGTTAAGCTTACATTGAATCCGCCATAACCATATAAAATAGTTGGATTTTTACCGTTTAACTCTAATCCTTTTTTATAGGTAATAATCATAGGAACTTTTGTTCCATCTTTTGACGTGTAGAATACTTGTTTACTTTCATACTCATCTGCGTTGAACGAAATAGCAGGCTTCCAATATAGTTCATAAGTTCCATCTTCTGGGTTGAACTTATATGAAGAACTAGGAGTGTTATAGTTTGTGAAAGAGAAGTATAATTCTTTTGCATCAGTTTTTCCTCCAAAACCACCTGCAGAACCTACGCCTGGTAATTTTACTTCTCTGATTAATTTTCCATCAAAATCATATTGTAATACTTTAGAAACAGCATCTACCATATACTTTGCAAAGAAGTACCCAGCTCCTGTTGATGGAGATAATACATTTTCAGTTTCAGGAATAAAATCTACCCAGTTTTCAGGTGTTGGGTTTGCAGCATCTACAGTAACAATTTTCTTGTTAGGAGCATTCAAGTTAGTAACTAAGTATAATTTACTTCCTCTACTGTCTATTACACCAGTATCACTATCAAAATTGTCAATGATAGGTGTTAATTTACTATTAGGGTTTGTTAAATCTTTAATAAATAACTTGTTTCCAGAAGTTGAGGTTGAAGCAGAAATTAATAGATATTTGTTGTCTTCTGTTAAATATCCACCAACATAACGGTGTTTTTCTTCTGGAGTAGCCCCAAAAATAACTTCATCGGAACTTTGAGGAGTTCCTAACTTATGGAAGTATAATTTATGTTGATCTGTTTTAGCAGATAATTCACTTCCTTTAGGTTTGTCATAACTAGAATAGTAAAAACCTTCGTTTCCTTTCCAAGCTATTCCAGAAAATTTTACATCAACTAAAGTATCTTCTTTAATTTCTTTGGTTTCAGCATCCATTATAATAACCTTTCTCCAATCACTTCCTCCTTCAGAGATTGCATAGGCTACAGTTTTTCCGTCTTTGGTAAAGCTTACTGAACCTAACGATGTAGTTCCATCTTCAGCAAACGTATTAGGATCTAAGAAAACTTCTTCTTTACCCTCTTTATCTTTTCTGTATAGAACATATTGGTTTTGTAATCCATTGTTTTTATAAAAATAGGTGTAATCACCTTCTTTAAATGGAGTTCCTACTTTTTCATAGTTCCATAACTCAGATAAACGGTCTTTTAACTGTTTACGATATGGAATTTTGTCTAAGTAATCGAAAGTAACTTCATTTTCAGCTTTTACCCAAGCTTCAGTTTCGGTACTTCTATCGTCTTCTAACCAACGATAGTTATCAGTTACTTTAGTACCAAAATATTCATCTACAACAGGCTTTTTAGTTGTTTCTGGATAGTTCACACTAATATTTTTTTTAGATTGCTTTTCTTCTTTACAAGAAACTAAAATTGTTCCTGCACAAATAATGGGAAGAAGGATTTTTCTCATGATTAAAAAATTGGTTAATTAGACCAAAGTTAGAAGAAAAACACTCATAGTCATTTATTTTAAGATGATTTTAACAAAAACAGCTTTGTAAATCTATTGAAATAAAAACGACTACCTTTACGTAATTATAATACAATAAGCATGACTGAAAATTTAAACAAAGAAGCTTTTTTAAAAAAGGTTTTTAATTATGAAGAAAATAAAGAATGGAAGTTTGAAGGAGAATTACCTGCAATAATTGATTTTTATGCTGATTGGTGTGGACCATGTAAAGCATTAGCTCCTGTTTTGGAAGAATTAAGTGCAGAGTATGAAGGGAAAGTTCATATTTATAAAATAGATACAGAAGCAGAACAAGAATTAGCTGCTGCTTTTGGAATAAGAAGTATTCCTTCTATGTTATTTTGTCCTGCTAACGATGAACCTCAAATGGCTCATGGAGCATTACCAAAAAAACAAATTGAACAAATAATAGAGGATGTTTTAAAGGTTAAAAAATAACCTAAAAAAGAAGAATACAAAGGTTTAAAAAGTGGCGCAAAAAGTGTCACTTTTTTTATGTTTAAACACAAAATAAGAAACTCAGTGAGTATCACTTGTCAAGCATTTTTTTTAATTTTAAGTATTTGATTTGTAGGTTTTTGTAAAATGTAAAAAATATTGTAAATTGAAGGAAAAAAAGTGTTTTGTTAAAAACTTCAAGGGATTTGTGAATAAGTATAGCTTTCAAAATATAGCAATTTTTCCAATCTTTGTTTCTGTACTCAGGGAATAAAAATAACACACTAAAAAGAGCTTAAAAAGCATGGCATCGATTGAACCAATTTTACAAGAAAACAAAGACAGATTTGTAATTTTTCCAATTCAACATAATGACTTATGGGAATGGTATAAAAAGCAACAAGCTTGTTTTTGGACTGCTGAAGAAATTGATTTACATTCAGACTTAACAGACTGGAACACTAAACTAACAGACGATGAGCGTTACTTTATTAAGCATGTTTTAGCATTTTTTGCTGCATCTGATGGAATTGTAAATGAAAATTTAGCAGAAAACTTTGTAAATGAAGTTCAATACTCAGAAGCAAAATTCTTTTATGGTTTCCAAATCATGATGGAAAATATTCATTCAGAAACGTATTCATTATTAATTGATACATATATAAAGGATGAAGAAGAGAAAGATAGGTTATTCAAGGCAATTGAAGTTTTTCCAGCAATTAAAAAGAAAGCAGATTGGGCTTTAAAATGGATTGAATCTGATTCGTTTGCTGAGCGTTTAATTGCTTTTGCAGCAGTTGAAGGAATTTTCTTTTCAGGTTCTTTCTGTTCAATTTTCTGGTTAAAGAAACGTGGGTTATTACCTGGGTTAACATTCTCAAACGAGTTAATTTCTCGTGATGAGGGTATGCATTGTGATTTTGCTGTACACTTACACAACAATCACTTAGTAAACAAAGTGCCAAAAGAAAGAATAAGAGATATTATTATCTCAGCTTTAGATATTGAAAGAGAATTTATAACGGAGTCTTTACCTGTGAGTTTAATAGGTATGAATGCAACGTTAATGACTCAGTATTTAGAATATGTTACCGATAGACTACTTTTAGAATTCGGATGCGAAAAAGAGTATGAGTCTACCAATCCATTTGATTTCATGGAAATGATTTCTTTGGAAGGAAAAACTAACTTCTTTGAAAAAAGAGTATCAGAGTACCAAAAAGCCGGAGTAAAATCTGGAGGTACAGGAAGCATCAGCTTTGATGCAGATTTTTAGGAACCAATAAGCTGCTATTTCCCCTACATGCAGTATTACTCAGCTAGAGCACTTTTTTCAGTGCTTTAGCATTATAATCGTTTCAAAAGAAACAAACTAGTATTAACATTTTACATGTTGTCATAAACAACTATGTTTTGACGACGCTATTAACCAACAAAAACCAATATCAATATGTATGTAGTAAAAAGAGACGGCAGAAAAGAGCCTGTGATGTTCGATAAAATCACAGCAAGGGTTAGAAAAATGTGTTATGGATTAAACAATATAGTTGATCCAGTAAAAGTAGCAATGCGTGTTATTGAAGGACTGTATGATGGGGTAACTACTTCTGAATTAGATAACTTAGCAGCAGAAATTGCTGCGACAATGACAACTGCTCATCCTGATTATGCGAAATTAGCAGCGAGAATTGCCGTATCTAACTTACATAAGAATACCAAAAAATCGTTTTCGGAAACAATGACCGATTTGTACGAATATATCAATCCACGTACAGGAAATAAAGCTCCTTTACTAGCAGATGATGTGTACAAAATTATCATGAATAATGCCGATAAATTAGATTCAACAATTATCTACAGTCGTGATTTTAATTACGATTATTTTGGTTTTAAAACATTAGAACGTTCTTATTTATTAAAGTTAAACGGAAACATTGTTGAACGTCCACAACAAATGTTAATGCGTGTTGCGATAGGTATTCACAAAGAAGATATTGACGAGGCAATTGCTACATACGAATTGATGAGTAAAAAATATTTTACGCATGCAACACCAACATTATTTAACTCAGGTACGCCAAAACCACAAATGTCATCTTGTTTCTTGCTACAAATGCAAGACGATAGTATTGATGGAATTTATGATACTTTAAAACAGACAGCTAAAATTTCACAATCTGCAGGAGGTATAGGTTTATCTATTCACAATATCCGTGCTACGGGAAGTTATATTGCAGGTACTAACGGAACATCAAATGGTATTGTACCAATGTTACGTGTATTTAACGATACAGCACGTTATGTAGATCAAGGAGGAGGAAAACGTAAAGGTTCTTTTGCAATGTATTTAGAGCCTTGGCATGCAGATATTTTTGACTTTTTAGACCTGAAGAAAAACCACGGTAAAGAAGAAATGCGTGCGCGTGATTTATTCTATGCAATGTGGATTTCAGACTTATTCATGAAGCGTGTGCAAGAAGATGCTGACTGGACGTTAATGTGTCCACATGAGTGCCCTCATTTATACGATACGTATGGTGAAGAGTTTGAGCGTTTGTATACAAGTTATGAAGCTGCTGGGAAAGGAAGAAAAACTATTAAAGCACGTGATTTATGGGAGAAAATCTTAGAATCACAAATAGAAACAGGTACTCCGTACATGTTGTATAAAGATGCAGCAAACCGTAAGTCAAATCAAAAGAATTTAGGAACGATTCGTTCTTCAAATTTATGTACTGAGATTATGGAGTATACTGCAGAAGATGAAGTAGCAGTATGTAACTTAGCATCAATAGCAATACCAATGTTTGTTGCAGAAGATGAAAACGGAAATAAGTTCTTCGATCATCAAAAGTTATTTAAAGTAACGAAAAAAGTAATCCGTAATTTAGATACAGTAATTGATCGTAACTATTATCCTGTAAAAGAAGCAGAAAACTCTAATTTCCGTCACCGTCCAGTAGGATTAGGAATTCAAGGGTTAGCTGATGCTTTTATTATGTTACGTTTACCGTTTACTTCAGAAGAAGCGAAAAAGCTTAACCAAGAAATTTTTGAGACATTATATTTTGCAGCTGTAACCTCATCAATGGAAGTTGCTAAAACAAAAGGGGCCTATTCAACTTATGAAGGTTCCCCAATGTCACAAGGAGAATTCCAGCACAATATGTGGGGAATCAAAGACGATGAGTTGAGCGGTCGTTGGGATTGGGAAAAACTACGAAAAAACGTAAAAAAACATGGAGTTCGTAACTCATTATTAGTAGCGCCAATGCCTACAGCATCTACCTCTCAAATATTAGGAAACAATGAAGCTTTTGAACCATATACTTCTAATATCTACACACGTAGAGTATTATCAGGAGAGTTTATCGTAGTAAATAAACATTTATTAGAAGATTTAGTAGAGTTAGGTTTATGGGATAATGATATGAAGGAAGATATTATGCGTGCCAACGGATCAATTCAACATATTGATGCTATTCCACAAAACTTAAAAGATTTATACAAAACCGTTTGGGAAATGAGTATGAAAGATATTATCGATATGGCACGTCATAGAGGATACTTTATCGATCAATCTCAATCGTTAAACTTATTTATGCAAGATCCTGATTATGCGAAGTTAACCTCAATGCACTTCTACGCATGGAAATCTGGATTAAAAACAGGAATGTACTATTTACGTACAAAATCTGCAGTAAATGCGAAGCAATTCACGTTAAATGTAGAAAAGAAGGAAGAAGACAAGCCAATGAGTACAGATGAATTCAAAGCGATGGTTGAAGCTTCTAAAAATGCAGAAGGACCAGACGATTGTTTAATGTGTGGATCTTAAGAATTAGTTTTAATTATTTATTAAAAACTGCTTAGCGTAATCGAAGCAAAATTAAAAGTGATAAAGAGAGGTCGAAAGGCTTCTCTTTTTTAGTATTTTCGAAAAAAATTTTACTCTAATGATGAACTGGGAACAACTCCTATCTTTAAAGCGTTTTGGTGATACCCAAAAACGTGAACGTGCAAAACAAGATGAAACTCGTTTAGGTTTTGAGGTAGATTTTGATAGAATTATATTTTCATCGGCTTTTCGTAGTTTGCAAGATAAAACACAAGTAATTCCATTATCAAAAACCGATTTTGTTCATACACGTTTAACGCATAGTTTAGAAGTATCAGTTGTAGGGCGCACGTTGGGACGAAGAGTAGGTAAAGAATTACTAGAGCGCCACCCAAAATTAAAAGAACTAGGATACACTTTTAATGATTTTGGAGCTATTGTAGCTGCGGCATCAGTAATGCACGATATTGGGAATCCACCATTCGGACATTCAGGAGAGAAAGCCATTGGAGAGTATTTTAAAACAGGAAAAGGACTTCAGTATAAAGACCAATTAACCGATTTAGAATATCAAGATTTAATAGATTTTGAAGGAAATGCTAATGGGTTTAAAATTCTTACAGAAAATAGAGAAGGAATTCAAGGAGGGTTACGTTTATCATATGCAACGCTAGGAGCTTTTTTAAAGTATCCTAAAGAGAGTTTACCGAAGAAGCCTACTAAGCATATAGTAGATAAGAAATATGGCTTTTTTCAATCAGAAAAAGATGCTTTTTTAGATGTTGTGCAAGATTTAGGATTATTGAAAAAAGAATCTGAAGGTGTTTCTTATTATCGTCACCCATTAGCATACTTAGTTGAAGCAGCTGATGATATTTGTTATACAATTATCGATTTTGAAGATGGAATCAATCTAGGTTTAATTGAAGAAGATTATGCCTTAGAATATATGATTAAGTTGGTAAAAGATACGATTGATAGTAAAAAATACCATTCATTACAGCATACTAAAGATCGTGTAAGTTATTTACGTGCCTTAGCCATAGGAGTATTAATTAATGAAGCAGTAGCCATCTTTTTAGATAATGAAAAAGCTATTTTAAATGGAACCTTTGATAAAGGGTTATTAGATAAATGTAAATATGAAGCTCAGATTAATGATATTATTAAATTAAGTGTTGATAAAATTTACAGAAGTAAAGAGGTTGTTGAAAAAGAAGTTGCAGGATATAAAATCATAGCAGATCTTCTAGATGTTTTTGTAACTGCTTTAAATAATAAATTTGATGATAAACAATCTAATTATGATAAGTTAGTACTTAATCTAATTCCACAGGAATATCAACAAGATAAAGAAAGCTTATATGATAGAATTATGCAAATTTCAAGCTATGTTGCAGGTTTATCTGATGGATATGCTATTCGTTTACATAGAAAAATAATGGGAAATATTAGTTAAGTATATATACTAATAAGATAAAAAACGACGCTAAATAGCGTCGTTTTTTATCTTATTTTTTTAAATATTTTTCTGCTGTTTTTTCAAGTTCATCATACCAGTTTTGGCCGAACTTTCTAATTAAAGCTTGTTTTACAAATTTGTATACAGGAACTTGTAATTCTTTACCTAAAGAACAAGCATCGTCGCAAATTTCCCATTTGTGGTAGTTTACGGCAGCAAATTCACTATAATCCTTTACACGAACAGGATACAAATGGCAAGAAACGGGTTTTTTCCAATCTACAATACCTTGGTTATATGCTTCTTCAATTGCACATAAGGCAGTGCCTTTATCATCAAAAATAACATAAGCACAATCGGCATCATTAATTAAAGGAGTTTCCAGTTCACCAAAATCACTAGTAATCCAAGTACCTTGTTTTTCAATAGCTTCAATTCCTTCTTTTCGTAAAAAAGGTTTAATTTTTGGGTATATTTCTTCTAAAATTATTGTTTCCTCTTTTTCAAGGGGTGCTCCCGCATCGCCATCTATACAACAAGCCCCTTTACATGCAGATAAGTTACAAACAAACTCTTTTTCTATAAGGTCTTCTGAAACGATGGTTTTTCCTAATTGAAACATAAAATGTCTTTAATATTGGGAAGTTTATATTAACTTCTTGTAAATTTAAATGCAAAAATACTAGATTGTAACATTACTTATATAATTTTGCACGCGAAAATATAGCAACTATGGACTTTAACTTCAAAGAAATCTTCACAGCCTTTATGGTATTATTTGCGGTAATTGATATTGTTGGAAACATTCCTATCATTATTGATTTACGTAAAAAAGTAGGACACATTCAATCAGAAAAAGCTTCTGTAATAGCAGGATTTATTATGATTCTGTTTTTATTCTTAGGACAGAGACTATTAAATTTAATAGGTATAGATGTACACTCATTTGCGGTAGCAGGTGCTTTTATCTTGTTTTTCCTAGCATTAGAAATGATATTAGGAATTACTCTTTACAAAGAAGATGATGAGGAAGCATTAAGTGCAACTGTTTTTCCTTTAGCTTTCCCATTAATAGCAGGTCCTGGTAGCTTAACAACACTACTTTCATTACGTGCAGAGTTTAACCTTGAAAATATTATTGTAGCCGTTTTATTAAATGTAATTGTAATTTATATTGTGTTAAAAACGTCCAGAAAAATTGAAAAAGTAATTGGACCAAACGGAATAAAAATTATAAGAAAAATATTTGGTGTAATCTTGTTAGCTATTGCAGTTAAATTATTTGCGGCTAACTTTAAAATGTTAGTAGCTTAACTATGGTTTTTGATGTACTTATTGTTGGAGGAGGAGTATCAGGTATGCAATGCGCTTTAGTTTTAGGTTCTGCACTTACTAAAGAATATGCAAAAGGAAAAACAGTTGGAATTATAATGCATCAGCGTTCTTCTCACCTACAAGATGCTCTCTTTAATAATGTTCTAGGCTTAGCTCCAGAAACTTTAGGAAAAGATATTCTAGAAAGCGGTAGAAATCAGTTAAAAAATTTATATCCAGAAGTATCTCAAATTGAAAATGAAAAAGTGATAGCTGTTTTGGATGATAAAAATGGATATAAGATAATCACTAATAAAAATGAATATTACAGTAAAACAGTTGTTATAGCCCTAAACTATTCAAAACCTTTTGAAATAGCTGGTTTAGAACAATATGTAGAGCGTCATATTAGAGCAAATGCTATGAAAGATAGAATTCAGTTACGTAATTTCAACCACTTAATAAAAGAAGGGTTATATGTTTGTGGAACCTTAGCTGGGTGGAGAAGTCAGTTTGCAATTGCAGCAGGAAGTGGAGCAAGTGTAGCGACAGATATTTTAACAGTATGGAATGATAATGTACCTACCAAAGTACATGATAAACATAAAAAAGACTAAGTTATTTAAGATAGAATCATGAAGAAAATAATAGGAATAATAACAATTTTAATGTTGTTTATTAATTGTGGAGGAAGTGATAGTGATGTTGTACCAACAGAAGATAAAGTAGTAGCTGTTGATGATTCCTTTGAAGCTGAAGAAAATAAAGAGAATGTATTAGCTAGTTTTTTAGAGAATGATACTTATACTTCAGGAAATGTAAAAGTAACGTTTGAGACTAGTTCTGCAAGAAATGGAACTATAGTTAAGAGCAATAATGCTTTTATATACACGCCAGCACAAGATTTTGTAGGTACAGATTCTTTTAAGTATACTATTTGCAGTACAATTACGCCAAGTAATTGTTCTACTGCAACGGTAATCATTAATATAAATGCTTCAGCCAATGGTAATCCAGGAAGTTTTAATATCCCTTCTGAATTATCAGAATATTATAAAGATGTAGACTTTACCTTAACAGGAAGTTCTTTAAAAGATATTTTAGCTACTGAAATTATTAATAGTCATACTACCTTCTTAGATTATACGCCAGATGTTTGGAATGTATTAAAACAATCAGATTTAGACCCTAACGATAATAGCAAAGTAGTTTTAATTTATGGTCATGACGATACAGATGGTAATTATGTAACAGATAGAACTCGTAGTAAAGATGCCAATGGAGGAAATACAGGAGATTGGAATAGAGAGCATGTATACCCTAAGTCATTAGGAAATCCAAATTTAGGAACTTCAGGTCCAGGGGCAGATGCGCATCATTTAAGGCCTTCAGATGTAACTTTTAATTCTCAAAGAGGGAATAAATTATTTGCTGCAGGTACAGGGAATGCCGGAGACGTTTCAGGGAACTGGTACCCTGGTAATGAATGGAAAGGAGATGTCGCTCGTATGATGATGTATATGTACTTGCGATATGGAGATAGATGTTTACCAAAGAATGTAGCTGTCGGTTCTGTTACAGCTTCTGATAGCAATATGGTTACTTTATTGTTACAATGGAATGCTGAAGATCCTGTGTCTGATTTTGAAAAACAACGTAACAACGTAATTGCTAACGCGCAAGGAAATAGAAATCCGTTTATTGATAATCCGTATTTAGCTACGGTTATTTGGAATGGTGATGCAGCTGAAAATACTTGGGAGTAGTCCCAATAACCTATTGATTCTTAATTTTTAAAAGAGTCAATAGGTTATTTTTATAAGTTCTACCAATAGGAATTTTGATGTTTTCTATATAAAGAAAAGTTCCTGTATATTTTTCAATCTTTTCTAAATTTACAATATATGATTTGTGTATTTGTACAAATTTGTTTGAATTTAGAGTTTCCTTCCAGTTTTTTAATGAATCTATAATCGTCAATTTTTTTGATGAGGTGATAAAATGCACATAGTTTCGATCAGATTCTAAGTATAAAATATCGGCTAGATATACTTTATGTATAATTTTATCTATATTCAAATAAGTAGCTTCTTTTTCTGAAGTTTTTGATTTTAATAATTGACTTTCTACTTTACTAATTGCTTTTAAAAAGCGATCAAAAGAAAAGGGTTTTACCAAATAATCAACAATTGTTTCTAACTCAAAACTACTCACTGCATAATCAGGGTAAGCCGTCGTAATAACTATTTTAGGAGGGTTTTTAACTGTTTTTATAAAGTCTAATCCAGAAATATCAGGTAAATTAATATCTAGAAAAATAACATCAACAGTATTATCTTTTAAAAACTCATTAGCTTCTATTGCTGTTTGAAAAGCATGTACAATTTCAGTATCTGGAATTTTACCGATATACTTTTTCAAAATAGCTTGCGCAGGCAACTCATCTTCAATAATTATACATTTCATAATTGATCTATTTTCAGTTCTACAGTAAAAACATCTCCTTTTTGATGAATGTAAAGAGAATGGTTATCTGGATAAATTAACAGCAATCTCTTTTTTAAGTTTTCTAAGCCAATGGCTTTGGTATTTTTATTTGTGTTTATATTGAATTGATTACTACTTATTAAATGTAATTGATAGTTAGTAACGTTGATAGAAATACCAATCTTACTATGAGCAATACTATGTTTAAAAGCATTTTCAATAATGGTAATTAAAAGGAGTGGAGCAATTTGGTATTGATTACTATCGGTTTTATAATGATAATTAATTTCTTTCACTCCTTCAGTTCGAATTTTTTGAAAATCAATATAGTTTTGTATGAAAAGCAGTTCTTTTTCAAGAGAAACCTTTTCTGAATTTGTCTCATATAAGACATGTTTAAGGTTTTCTGAGAGTTTTAAGATTAAATCGGGGGTTTGATTAGGTTTGTCAATAGAATACGCGTAAATCGTGTTTAAATTATTTAAGAGCACATGCGGATTTATTTGTGATTTTAAAAACTTCAACTCCATTTCTGTTCGTTCTTGGGTTGTTTGTGCTAATTTTTCTTGTCCGTCTAAAAACTTAAACAACATCCATATAAAAGAGAAAAATAATAGAGGGACTAGAGTTTGCCATAAATAATCGCTTAAGCACTTCATAATGGAACATCCACAACGTGCAAAAACATTACAGTATAGTTGAGTTGCTAAAACAGAAATAAGAACAAAAGCAATTCCGTATAACACATACCATTTCTTTTTAACGAATAGCGGTAACAATAGTTGATTGTTAGTATATACGATAATGATAAGAATAAAAAAGTACTGTAAAAAAGGGTTTTCTGCCCAATAATATTGGGTAAATACAAAAAGTGAGATAAAGATAAATAAAGCCCAAAAAAGTAAGTGGATTAAAATTTCAGCGCTATGTTTTTTTAAAAGGTTCATTGTGTATTTCAAAGTAAACAAAATATAAGCTGTAATCAAAGCAGAAAGTACCAACGACATTTTTCTTTGTATCAATAACATGTTATAAGTTGTTTGTACATGTTTTAAAGTAGTGTATACGATTAGTTTTTTTATGGGGATATATTAAGATAAATTCGAAGAAATAAAATATTTATTACTAACTAAAAAATATTAAAAATGAGAAATACTGTATTATGTGTAATTGTAGGATTAATGGCAATTATGGCAAACGCTCAAGAGTTTCAATTTGAAACAGCATCAATCGATTACGGAAAAATTAAACAAGGCGCTGATGGGGTTCGTGTGTTTGAGTTTATAAATATTGGTACTGAACCGTTGATTATAAAAGATATTAAATCCACTTGTGGGTGTACAGTTCCTAAAAAACCAGAAAAACCAATTATGCCAGGTGAAAAAGGGCAAATAGAAGTATCATATGATACAAGAAGAGTAGGAGGGTTTTCAAAAGCCATTACGATTATATCGAATGCTAAAGCATCTAGAAAAATGTTAAAAATAAAAGGGCATGTTGAAAAAGAGAAAGAAAAAGATAGAGTTTAATAATTTAAAAGCCTGAGTTTATAAGCTCAGGCTTTTTATCTCTAATTGGAGATATGATTGATTTAGTAATAGATAGCCCCCCCGGATTACCATATTGTAATCATCGGAGACAAATGTATATGCTTTTCATTTCTTTAAATTTAAAAAAGGCATAAGTGTGTAAATATTAAGTATAAAAGAAGGTATAAAAAAACCGAAGCATTAGCCTCGGTTTTTTAGAACCTATGATTTTTAAAAATCAATTATGACATATCAAAATAATTGATTTTTGTAATTTTTTTAGTAGTTTGATCAAAATTAATATTAATAAAAACATCACAACTATCACATTCAGCATATAAAATACTCTTAGAGCCATTTCTACCAGTTGTTAAAGCAACTTCTCCTAACTTACTTATTGGATCTCCAACAGTAATTGTTATTCCTTTAATAGTAAAAGTAGCTTCATTACTTAAAACATCTAAAGACTCGATATATGGTTTTCTTCCAGAAGTAGAAAAATCTAGTTTTAAACCATTAAACTTAAAATAGTAATAAAAACCATTATCTTCAAAAGAAACAGTTGCACCTAATAAAGACTCTACTTTAGCTTGTTTACCTAAAGTTTTTTTTATATCAGTTAAGGCAATATTATTTATTTTAATATTATCAAAATCAGAGTTCGAAATAATATTAGTTTGACTTTTTGCTATAAACGCGGTTAATAGAAAAAATACTAGTATTAGTTGTTTCATATTACTTAAAAATTAATTGTATAAACCCTTTCGAAGAACGAGGTTTTTGCAGTCGCCAAAGATATAATACTCGATTAATTTTCTATGTAAGAAACTAGTTAAATTTTAAGGTTAAAGCTATTTTTTTATCCAATTCTTGTTGATGTTTTAAAGTTGTATTTTCATCCCAATTAAAGCGGCTTGTAAATTCTTGAATAACAAAGTTTTTATAAAGATCAACACTAGGTTTATCAAAAAATAAACGACCAGTTCTTCTCATAAAGAAGTCGGTAGGAGTACAGGTCATTTCATGCTTTATTACAAACCATATTTCAGCTTTTAATAAGCGCTCTTGTATATTTTCTTCATTAAGCTCATCAAACTTATCTAAAATAAGTTCGGTTTGTTTACCATAGTTATATACTAAATAACTGGCATCTTTTTCAGTAAAACCATGTAATTTTAGTTGTTTATAAATTTGATTAATGTATAGTTTTACTGATTTATAATTTTGAAAAGGCCCTCCTGATAAAACAATTTCTTCAGTTTGAATTGGATCAAATTCAACTTCAAAACGACGTTTCATTTTTTTCGCAACAATATCCACAATCCGTTCTGCCATTTTTCTATAACCTGTTAATTTTCCTCCAGCAATTGAAATTAACTTGGTATCAGAAACAAAAATTTCATCTTTTCTAGATAATTCTGAAGCCGATTTTCCTTCTTCGTGAATTAACGGGCGTAATCCTGCCCATGATGATTGAATATCATCTATGGTTAATTGAATATCAGGAAACATGTTATTTACTGCTTCAATTAAATACAAAGCATCCACCATTGAGGTTTCAACGGTGTCTTTATCTTCTTGATAATTGGTATCGGTAGTTCCAAAATAGGTTACTTTTCCACGAGGAATAGCAAACATCATACGACCGTCTGGAATATCGAAATACACAGATTGTTTTACAGGCAACTTTTCATGCGGAACAACTAAGTGAACTCCTTTGGTTAAATGCAAACGTTTTCCAATTTTAGAATTGTTAATTTGGCGTAATTCATCTACCCATGGTCCAGCTGCGTTTACTACATATTTAGCTCTAATATCATAACTTTCTTCAGTAAAAGCATCCGTTACTTTAGCACCTACCACACGCTTATTTTCGTAAATAAATTCGTCTGCACGCGTGTAGTTTAATATTTGTGCGTCGTATTGACTTGCTGTTTTTAAAACTTCTATAGTTAAACGAGCATCATCAGTACGATATTCTGCATAAAAACCAGCGCCATTTAAAATACTTTTAGGTAATAAAGGTTCTTTTTCTAACGCTTCTTTTTTATCAAGCATTTTACGTTTATCATCTCCTTCAACAGAAGCTAACACATCGTATACTTTTAATCCGATAGATGTTAGCCATGAACCGTAAGTTCCGCCATCAATTAATGGTAAAATCATTTTTTCAGGAATTACCAAATGTGGCGCTAGTTTATGAACAATAGCACGCTCAGTACCCACTTCTTTTACCAACCAAAAATCAAATTGTTTTAAGTAGCGTAAACCTCCATGAATTAGTTTGGTAGATTTACTAGAGGTTCCCGAAGCAAAGTCATTTTTTTCTATTAAAGCGACTTTCATTCCACGTGAGGCAGCATCTAAAGCAATACCAGCACCAGTAATACCACCACCAATTACTAGAATATCAAATTCGGTAGTTTGTAATTCTTGTTGAATGTTTTTTCTATTGAAAGAAGAGAAATTATTCATAGAGCTGTTTTTATCAACCAAAAATAAGAATAAAAAGAAACGATAGACATAAAAAAAGAGCTGAAATTATCAGCCCTTTTAGAAGTCGCCCCCACAACTATTAAATCTAAAACTAACGATTCAATTTTTTCCAATTAGTATCTGCTTGTTTTTTGAGCTCTTCTGGATTTTCTTTTAACCACATTTTTAAAGTATTGGTTCCCCAAGAGTTATAAAATAAATACAGTTTACCATCTCGTATTTCAAAAGTTTTCGGATCAATATCCACCTTTTCACCAGTTTTTCCAATGGCATAGGCGCAGTACCCTCCATATTGTGGATTGTATTTTTGAGGATTTTTAAGGAAAGTAGCTAAATTTTCTTTTGACGAAAAACGAAAGGAAACGTTATTATATTTAGTTGTAATTTTTTTATTTCCTTTTTCGGCTTTATTATGAAAATAACTTACTACATCGTAACCTTTAGCAATAACTCCGTTTTTGGTATTGTATTCTTGTGAGAAGACAATACTTGAAAAAAATAGAAAGAAGATAAATATATGTTTCATTTTATTTTTTTTTATGTTTTAGTTCTTCCCAGTTTATATCTCCCTGATTTTGTAACTTTTTAGTATCACCATTTTTCCAATCATCAAGTTTGCTAGAAAGCCAAGAACTATAAAAAAGATATAATTTACCATCTCTAATTTCATAAGCTTCTGCATCAATATACATTTTAGTTTTCTTAGCAGCTACAGCATATGCACAATATCCACCATATTGAGGAATGTATTTTATTGGATTTTCTTTGAAAAGGGATAAATTTTCTTTTGAAGAAAACTTGAATTTAGCTCCATCATAAGTTGTTTGAAACTTCTTTATTCCTTCAACAGGTTCACTATTTGTAAAGTAAGAAACAACATCGTAACCTTCGGCTACATAACCTTTTTTTGTATTGTAGTCAGTTTTTTGAGCGTATAATGCAGTAGAGACTACTACTAAAAGTAGTGTAATAAAGTTTTTCATTGTTTGTAGATTTTATGAGTAGTCGATGAAAAACAAAAAACATTACAATTGAATAATTAAGAATTATTTAATAATTGCCAAGGCTGTTGAATTTTACCGTTTTTAATAGGCAAAATTTCTCCAAATTGTAAAAAAACAAACTCACTTTGGTGTGGTCTTAAAAAGACAAAATCATCTACTTGTAAAGATGCATTTTTAGGAATATTAATCATAGTTTGATTGGTAGATGCTCCAAACAAATTATTTTGTTTTACCCCTTTAGGGTAGTAATAATCTGCTTTCCAAAAACCACCATAGATAAAAGCAGATTTTTTAGTAAAAAAGGGTCTTAGTTTTTCTAAACCAGGAAGTGTTGTATTAGAAAAAAATTTTAAAACAGGTGTTGCTATAAAAGCTGCTGGTTTATAACTTCTTAATGAAGAAATATCGAATGTTGTAGGTTTTACAAAGCATGAACCGATGGCAATATCGTTAATGGGAGAGGAAGGAGTTGTGTGTAAGTTTAAAGTAGGGCTTCCGGCTCCGTTAAAGGTTAAATTTTCATTCCATAGCTCTGGAAAATCATTTTTAACTAAGGTTTTACAGTCTTCATAATATTGATTCGCTAATCGTAGTGCTTTCTTTTGAGAACGAATAATCTTTGGAAGTTTTACTACATGTGGATCATAACCCATAAACCCAGAAAATTCAACAAAATTTTGATTGTTTTCAATAAGTGATAGTACTTTTGTTAAACTTTTTAAAGAAGAAAACCCACCGCGGTGTAAACCCACATCAATTTCAATATTCAATCGTAATTTTTGATTGAGTTGTTTGGCTAAATTGATGTATTCTTCAATTCTTTTTTTGGTATCAACTAACCATTGAATTTGAGTAAATGGGTTAAATCCGTTGTACTCTTGAGGTAAGTTGTTGTAAAAATATTCCGCAGTTTTTATTGGCATGGGTTTACCCAATAAAATATCAGCTTTGTCCCCCAATCGAGCAACTAAATCAGTTAAAAAAGGTTGATGAAAAACCATCAACTTGCTTGAATGTGTTTTTTCTAATATATATTCAATTAATTGGACCGAAGGCAATGATTTTATCACAACTCTGAGTGATGCATCTTTTCTAAAATTAGAAAGTGCTTCTGCTATATTTTCATCTAGAATATCTAAATCTACTAACAAACAAGGAATGGCCCGTTGGTAGTTTTTAAGTTCTTTATTTAAGATTTTAAAATAAGCATCCATAATATTAAATACCTAATAGTTTTTGAAGATACGGATTCACAAATATATTTTCTGGATCATGTTCTTTTCTGAAAGTCATAAAGTTGATGAATTTAGGGTACATTCTAGCAATATCATCCGAAGTAAATGTATTCATTTTACCCCAATGAGGCCTTCCGTTATAGACTTTAAAAACTTCTTCGAGAGCATTAAAATAGGTATGACTTTCTTTTTTGTTGTATACGTGACAAGCAATATATGCCGAATCCCTTCCGTAGGCAGGGCTCATAAAAACATCATCTCCTTTTACCCAGCGATTTTCAATAGGAAAATGAATATTGAACTTTTTTGAGTTGACAATTTTTTGCACATCCTTAAATACATCTTGATAGGCTTCTGCAGGAATATTATACTCCATTTCATGAAACTTTACCATTCGCTGTGTTGCATATACTTTATGACTGTGATATACTTTTTTTACGTTACTTATACTAGCAGCTGTAATGTTAGCAACTGTTTTGTTTTGTGAAGGAAAAACTTTTGCAAACTCGCACATCAACTTAAAAACATAGTTTTCGAGTACATATTCTGTCCAATAATTAAAAAAGTTTACTTTATCAGGCTCAGAATATTCAACAATATTTGAAGTTTTTGTCCATGCTGTGTTTGTGTATGGAATCCAGTAAAACTCAAAATTACGGTTTTGAGAATTTCTTTGATCCAGAGTAGCCAACACATCGCTTAATTTCTCTTTTTTGTTTTGAAGTTTTAGTTTATAAGCAGGAATACATCGTAAAGTAACTTCAGTGATAATACCTAAACAACCTAATGATACTTGAGCAGCTTTGAATAACTCAATATTTTTTTCGGTAGAACACTCAATGATTTCACCTTTTCCATTCACAAATTTTAATCCAACGACTTGGTTGCTGATAGATTTTAGACCAACACCTGTTCCATGTGTACCTGTACTTATGGCGCCTGCAATTGACTGAACGTTGATGTCTCCCATGTTTTCCATGGCTAATCCTTCTTTAAAAAGAAGTTCTCCTAACAAAGAAAGTTTCGTTCCTGCTTTTACAGTAGCTTGATTTTTTTCTTTATCAATTGAAATGAGCCCTTGAAAGTTATCTAGAGTTACCAATATTTCGTCAGTACTACATAAAGAAGTAAAAGAGTGACCAGAACCAATGACTCTAATTTTTTGATTAAATCGTATAGCTTTTAAAACAAGTTGTTGAATTTCATTTTCCGAATGAGGAAATGCAACTGCGGATGGATTCCACTGTACATTTTCTGCCCAGTTTTTCATAAAACATTGAAATAATAGAGGTTAATTGACTGGGAAGATAGTAAAAAATAAAAAGAATTATAAAACCATTAAATTACAACCGCGTATATCAGAGTTATCAAAACGTCCTATAATTTCAAAACTATTGTCTTGGTATACTTTTCCTAAATCTTGTGTCGCAATAAAAGAACAAGAATTGTAGTTTGCTAAATCAATTACATTAATTCCACCTGATTTTCCTTTAGGTAAAATAGTCAAAGCATCTTCAGTATCACGAGTTAAGACTTGCATCCAAGGCGGACAGTTAAAAACACCATTTCCTTTTGAATATCCTTGACTTAATAATTCTGTCATTCCATATTCAGAATGAATTTCATTTACTCCAAAACCATTGCTTAAAATCGCATGTAATTCGTTACGAATAAGTTCTTTTCTTCTTCCTTTCATTCCACCAGTTTCCATAATAATGGTATTAGAAAGATTGAATTCATATTGTTCTACCAAATCTAATAAAGCAAAAGAAACGCCTATAAGTAATACTTTTTTTCCTTGTGAATCTAAATTTGTAAGCTTTTGAGCAAGTTCATCTAAATTGTTGAGGTAAAATCCACTTTCAGGATGTTGAGAACGTTTAATTAAGTCTTCAACCATATAAATCAAAGAAGATCCTTTACGTTCTAAATAATTGGGTAACAAAGCTAGTACAACATAGTCTTCAATATTACCGTAAAAATGTTCAAAACCTTTTAAATAGCTGGTTTCGTACCAAGATAAATCGGTAACTAAATGCTTACTGGTTGTACTTCCTGTAGTACCAGAACTTGTAAAGGTTTCTTGAATTTCATTTGTAGACGAAAGTACTTCTCGAGTTTTAAAAAACTGAATAGGTAAAAACGGAATTTGTTCAATAGTATGTACATCAGAAGGATGAACGTATATCAAATCACAAAAAGAACGATACACTTTATTATTTGTAAACTGATGTTTAAAAACTTGTAGTGCAGTTTTATTAAAATCTTCTGTAGACTGTATGTTAAAAATGGTGTTCTTCATAAACTTTTACAAAAGTAAGAGTATTCGACGCAACCTTTTTAATTTTTTTTCATCTACTACATAAACCATGGAAAGTTAAAATAATAACCCTAATTATATATGTCATGAAAAAAATTTTAATCCTTTTTTTAAGTGTATTTACGTTTTATTCTTGTTTAGATGATGACAGCCCTAATGTTAGATATGAGTTTTTAAAGGTTGATAGTGCTACAACTCCTGAAAGTTTTACATTCGGAGAAGTTGATACAATTAAGATAAAGTATACACTACCCAATAGTTGTTACTCTTTTAATGGATTGTATTATCAAAAAGTAGATACAACTAGAATTGTAGCTGGTACAGCAATAGTAGCTCTTGATGTTGCTTGCACTCAAGATGTAAGACAAGAAGAATATGCTTTTCCTGTTGAGGCAACACAAGAAGAAGATTATGTTTTTAAGTTTTGGAAAGGTAAAAATGATGAAGGAGAAGATGTATACGAAGAAGTGGTAATTCCAGTAAATTTGTAACATCAATTTAGAAAAACTCATACAAGGATGCTGTCATCAAAATATCACAGCGCAAGCGCAAGTTTACCAGTTGTTTTCTGGTAAACTTTTTGCGCTGTGTTTAAAGTATTCACGTAATTATCAAGATGCAGAAGATACATTACAAGATAGTTTTTTAACTATTTTTAAAAAGATGCCTCAATATCAGCATAAAGGTTCTTTTGAAGGATGGATGAAGAGAATAACTATAAATACAGCATTACAAAAGTATAGAGAAAAATCACCTTTACAGTTAGTTTCAGAAGCTCCTGATGAGGAAATAGTAGAAGAAATAGAGCTTGAAACTGAAAATGTGAATATTGATGTTTTATTAGAGCTCATTCAAAGTTTACCAGATAGGTATCGCTTAGTTTTTAACTTGTATGTATTAGATAATTATTCACATAAAGAAATAGCAGAATTATTAAATATTTCTGTAGGAACATCAAAATCAAACTTATCACGAGCAAGACAGATATTGAAAAAAGAAATGGAATTGTATCAAGCAAAAGAGGCAAAAGCATAACTGATGGAAGAAAAAAATATCGATAGACTATTTCAAGAAAAACTTAAAGATTTGGAGGTAACTCCAAATGAAAATGTATGGAATGCTATTGAAGAAAAGCTCCAAAAAAAGAAAAAACAGCGTGTTTTTCCTATTTGGTGGTTTTCTGGAGGGGTTGCAGCTATGCTTGTTTTAGGTTTTTTGTTTTATCCATTTACTTATGAAAAGGGAAATATAGATGATACAGATGTAATTATAGTTGAATCACCAAAACCAGCAACTAAAGAGCAAGAAAATAAAAATGAAGAATTAAAAGATAATTTATTAATAAAACCAACAAAAGAAAATATAAGGGAAATACTTGTTGTAAAAGAAGTAACGAAAAAGAAAAATAATTTGAAAGAAAAACATCGTAAAAACGAAGTTTTAACCGCTAATCATGTTGTGAAGGTTAGTAAAAAAGAATTGCAAGAAAAAGATAGCAATAACGTGTCAAGTAGAGTAGTTGAAGGGGCTTTACTGGCTAAAAATGATGTTGTGAAAGAAGAAAATTCTGCTGGCAAGCTTGAAAATAGCTTGCCAGTTCTTAAAAAAGAAGAAATAAGTTTTTTCAAAAAAAACAATGATACAATTCGTAAGATTATAAAACCAAAAAAAGATTTTTTAGCGGTTGTAAATGCTGAAAAGGATAAAAAAGAAGAGGATAAGATAAAGAAACTTTGGACCGTTTCTCCAACAGTAGCAGTATTAAACTCAAATTCTTTTTCTAAATCATCTCCAATAGATGCAAGTTTATCAAACTCTACAAAAGGAAGTACAAGTTATTCTTATGGTGTTCAAATTGCTTATCAATTAAGTAAAAAATGGTCTATTCAGTCAGGAGTACACCTCCAAGAAATGGAGTATTCTAATACCAACGTAGCTGTTAATCCTGCAAATTCAAGTAGTGCAAGTGTAGCTTTTAGTTCAGGAGAAAGTTATGAGTTAAATGATACTTCTCAAATAAATTTTAGTACAAATTCAGTATCCATTAGCTCAGGTAGTCTAGATGGTAAGTTGAATCAAAGTTATGGATATATTGAAGTTCCAGTAGAAGTTAAGTATAGTGTATTAGAAGGAAAAAAGCTAAAAACACAATTAGTTATGGGTTTTAGTTCTTTGTTTTTAAATAAGAATGATGTAAACTTAAAAACTACAGATTTTTCAACATCAGGAGAAGCAAACAACTTAAATAGCGTTAACTTTAGTGGAAATTTAGGGGTAGATTTTAGTTATAAGTTCAGTAAAAAATGGTCTCTAAATATTAATCCAATGCTAAAAACCCAGTTAAATACATTTAAAAACGATTCAAATGGGTTTCAGCCATACTTTATTGGTATTTATACAGGTTTAAATTATCAGTTTTAATCGTTGTAAATTTTAATTACTAAATTACCTTTATCATCCATTGAAGCTCTGTACATTCCTGCAGTATTAAACTCAAAAGACATATTTCCATTTTTATCAAGTGCAACAACACCACCAGTTCCACCAAGCTTGGTTAATTTATTTTGAATCACATCTTTGGTAGCTTCTTTTAATGATTTTTGTTGATATTCCATTTGAGCAGAAATATCATACGCTACTTGAGATCTTATAAAGTATTCACCCCAACCAGTTGAAGAAACACCACAGGTTTTATTATTTGCATAAGTACCTGAACCAATAATAGGAGAATCTCCAATTCGTCCCCAACGTTTGTTAGTCATACCTCCAGTAGAAGTTCCTGCAGAAATGTTTCCTTTTTTATCCAGAGCAACGCAACCTACTGTACCGAATTTACTATTTTTAATGTCAATATCATAAAAAGCAGCTTCTTTATCATCATGATCTAACTCCGTTTTTTCTTTGTCTTTAATTCGTTGTAAAGATTTAAAGCGATTTTCAGTATAAAAATAACTCGGGTCTACAATTTTCAACCCTTGTTCTTTAGCAAATTTGGAAGCTCCACTTCCAGAAAGCAGCACATGATCAGAGTTTGTCATCACCGTTCTAGCAGCTTCAATAGGGCTTTTTATATCTTTTACCCCAGCTACAGCACCTGCATTCAATGTTTTTCCATCCATAAAAGAAGCATCTAATTCATTAGTTTCTTCATGTGTAAATACAGCTCCTTTTCCAGCATTGAAAAGAGGAGATTCTTCCATAACCTGAATAGTTTTTACAACAGCATCGTTACTAGATCCTCCATTCTTTAATATCTCATATCCTGTTTTTATAGCTTCCTTTAGCTTAGTTTTATAAGCAGTTTCTTTTTCGGGAGTCATATTCTCTTTTAAAATGGTACCAGCACCCCCATGAATAATAATAGCGAACTCATTAGTAGGAGTATTATTTAGCTCTTTGGAAGTTACTTTAGATTGATTGCAAGAAAATAGTAACAAAATTAAAGCAAGGTAGTTGTAAATATTTTTCATTATTTTGTTAATTTTTAAACAAACTAAGTTGTTTTTGTTTAATTTATTAATTGTAAAATTATTCGTAGTTTTGAGTTTTAAATATAAAAACTAAAATTACAATATAAAACATGGCAGATTTTGGTATTAAAGAAGCTTTAGCTCAATTAGGCTTAAAAGATATAAACAACGGAACTTCTACAGGTTCAGTAAACTTTGCAAATGGAGAAGTTATTGAAAGTTATTCACCTGTTGATGGTAAGTTAATTGGTAAAGTAGTAGCAAGTACTCGTGAAGATTATAATAAGGTGATGGATGTAGCTACAACTGCTTTTAAAGAGTGGAGAGCAATGCCTGCACCTCAACGTGGAGAAATTGTTCGTCAATTTGGAAACAAGTTAAGAGAATTAAAAGAACCATTAGGTAAGTTAGTTTCTTACGAAATGGGAAAATCTTACCAAGAAGGTTTAGGTGAGGTTCAAGAAATGATTGATATCTGTGATTTTGCTGTAGGTTTATCTCGTCAGTTAAACGGACAAGTAATTCCATCAGAAAGACCAGGACACGTAATGAGAGAGCAATGGCACCCATTAGGAGTGGTTGGTATTATATCAGCATTTAATTTCCCTGTGGCTGTTTGGTCTTGGAATACAGCATTAGCTTGGATTTGTGGTAACGTATGTGTATGGAAAGGTTCAGAAAAAGCTCCTTTATGTTCAGTAGCTTGCCAAAATATTATAGCTGAGGTTTTAAAAGCTAACGATTTACCAGAAGGAATTTCTTGTATTGTTAATGGAGATTACAAGGTTGGTGAATACATTACTGAAGATACTCGTATTCCTTTAGTATCAGCTACTGGTTCTACAAGAATGGGACGTATTGTTGGTGCTAAAGTTGCTGAGCGTTTCGGTAAATCATTATTAGAATTAGGAGGAAACAATGCAATTATTATTACTCCAACTGCTGATTTAAAAGTAGTAGTTCCTGGAGCTGTATTTGGTGCTGTAGGTACTTGTGGTCAGCGTTGTACATCAACACGTCGTTTAATCATCCACGAATCTGTATATGATAAAGTAAGAGATGCGATTGTTGGAGCTTACGGTCAAATTAAGATTGGAAACCCATTAGATGAAAACAATCACGTTGGACCATTAATTGATAAAGACTCTGTAAATACGTATTTAGCTGCTATTGAAAAAGCAAAAGCTGAAGGAGGTAAGGTATTAGTTGAAGGAGGCGTTTTAGAAGGAGAAGGTTATGAAAGCGGTTGTTACGTTAAACCAGCAATTATTGAAGCTGAAAACCATTATGAAATTGTTCAACATGAAACATTTGCTCCAATTTTATACTTGATGAAGTATTCAGGAGATGTTGAAAACGCTATTGAATTACAAAATGGAGTAGCGCAAGGATTATCTTCTTCAATTATGACAAGTGAAATGAAAGAAGCTGAAAAATTCTTATCATTTGCAGGGTCTGATTGTGGAATTGCAAATGTAAATATAGGAACTTCTGGTGCTGAGATCGGAGGTGCTTTCGGAGGTGAAAAAGAAACAGGTGGTGGACGTGAGTCTGGATCTGATGCTTGGAAAGTATACATGCGTCGTCAAACAAACACAGTAAACTATTCTGATGAATTACCTTTAGCACAGGGAATTAAGTTTGATTTATAAGAAAATATAATTTTCAAAACATAAAAAAAGCCCAGAAACAAAGTTTTTGGGCTTTTTTATGTCTGTATAATTAATCTTATTATTCTTCCTTCTCATGCTCTTCCAAATCTTTAGTTAAATCTAACTTTCTAAGCGTTGGATTTAAAACTCCAGTAGTAATAACGGTAATTAAAGTCATAGTACCACCAAAAACCACTGCTGTTACTGTTCCCATTAACTTTGCTGTTACCCCACTTTCAAAAGCTCCTAATTCGTTAGAAGAACCTACAAACATAGAATTTACTGAAGCTACTCTACCACGCATATGATCAGGTGTTTTTAACTGTAAAATGGTTTGACGAATTACCATAGAAACACCATCGGTTACACCACTAAAAAATAGGGCTACAATAGAAATCCAAAAAACGGTTGATAAACCAAATACTATAATACAAATTCCGAAACCAAATATAGCTGTTAAAAGCTTCATTCCTGCATTTCTACTTATAGGTATATATGCAGTAACTAACATCGTTAAAAAGGCTCCTATGGCTGGTGCTGCACGCAATGCACCAAACCCTTCTGGTCCAACTTTTAAAATATCTTGAGCATATACTGGTAATAATGCTACTGCTCCACCAAATAATACCGAAATCATATCTAATGTAAGTGCTCCTAAAATAGCTTTTGTTTTATATACAAAACGTACTCCTTCTTTTAAACTTTTCATTACGGGTTCTCCAATTTTTGGATTTAGAATTGGTTTCTTTTTGATAAAAAATACCGTAAAAAATGATATTGAAACTAAACCAAATACAACACATAAAGACCAATGTACTCCAATCCAAGAAATAGTAAACCCTGCAAAAGCTGGTCCTAATACTGAAGCTATTTGCCAAGTTGAACTACTCCATGTTGCAGCGTTAGGATATAATTTTTTAGGTACAATTAAAGCAATTAATGAAAAAATCGTAGGTCCGAAAAAAGAACGTAATAATCCACCAAAAAAGACCAGAGCATAAATAGCATATAGCACAGTATTTTTATTCCAATCTTCAATGAAACTAGGCAATGTTAAAAAGAATAGTCCTAAACTTATGAGTGAAAATAGGCCAATACACAAGGCTAGTAGATTTCTTTTTTCTTTTTGATCTACAATATGACCAGCAAACAACGCCATGGATACTGCAGGAATTACTTCCATTAGTCCAATAATTCCTAATGATAATGGATTTTTAGTGATACTGTAAACCTGCCATTCGATAATAATAAATTGCATAGACCATGCAAATACTAAGGCAAAACGTACTAAAAGAAAAATATTAAATTCTTTAATTCTTAAGGAAGCATAGGGGTCTTTTTTTTCCATAAATTAATTTAATTTCAAATCCATTAAAATTGCAAATGTTTCATTTACATCTCTTTCCTTTACTACTATAGTCATTTCATGTGTTGTAGAAATTACTTCTTGTACCGCTATATTTGCCCAAGCAAATTGTTTTAAAATAAAATAGTATATACCTGATTGATCTAAGTTTCCTTTTGGTAGTTTTATAGTTATAGAAGCTAAATCGTTTACATTATTAATTAATGCTTCTTTCTTAAAAATTTCTTCAACAAAAGGTTGTAAGTTTTTACTTGTTACAATATTTGTTTCAAAAATACCTTGTGAAACCGTTAAGAAATAATCTTTACTATCTGCTGATTTACTTAAAATTTTAGCAATTTCTTTTAATAAAGACGTTGTATTTTTGAATGTAAAATCACATAAATCAGAACGGACAATCACGTCACCCAAATTTAAAGCAAGTCTTTTAATATTTTTTCTAACTCTCAATTCATTTGCTGGAGATAATCTGTTAATAGCCATCATTACAGCACCTACTTTTACTTCTTTTTTTAAAAGTTTAGAAACTTCAGGTAAAATTTCTCTTGCTAACGATGACACATTAATTAACTTTTCATTAAGAGCCTCCTCTATGAAAGGAGTTTTTCTGATAGTTATTTCAACAGCTTCTTGAATTGTTTTCATTTTTTGTTTAATTTTAAACCAAAGAAACAAAAATAAAACTTATAGTAAAATTATTTCATAATTAAAATATCTAATATTTTTAATTAAAAACTTTGTTAATCAGAATTTTAATCTAAATTTGTTACTATTGTATCTTGTATACAAGACCTATACACAACTAAATATAGGAGCGATTGATGGGGCTTCTTAATTTTTATTAAGAAGGATTATTTGTACAAATGCAAACAACTAATCTAATCTATTTGTTAACTTTAAAAACTCATCTTTCGCTTCTTTTTTGTCGTATAAAACGTTGTAAACAGCGTCTATTATTGGAGTTTTAGCTTTGTTTTTTTGATTAATTTTATAGGCGCTTTTTGTTGCATAGTATCCTTCAGCAACCATACTCATTTCTAACATTGCAGATTTTACAGTGTAGCCTTTTCCTATCATATTTCCAAACATTCTATTTCTACTAAATGTAGAATATCCAGTAACTAATAAATCACCTAGGTATGCTGAATTGTTAATATTGCGCTTCATTTTATGAATCTTTTTAATAAAGCGTTTCATTTCTCTAATACCATTACTCATTAATACCGCTTGAAAATTATCTCCATAGCCTAAACCATGAGCAATTCCTGCAGCTATAGCATAAATATTTTTTAACATCGCTGCATATTCAGTACCAATAATATCATCAGAAATTTTAGTTTTAATATAGCGTCCTGCAATAGCTTCACTAAGTTTTTTTGCTTTTTCTTCATCTTGACAAGCAAGTGTTAAATACGATAAGCGTTCCATGGCTACTTCTTCTGCATGACATGGTCCAGATATTACCCCTATATTTTCATATGGTATATTGTATTTTTCATGAAAATGTTCACCAACAATTAATCCTGATTCTGGTACAATTCCTTTAATGGCTGAAAAAATAACTTTATTCTCTAAAGAAGCAGTAAGTTTTTCTAATTCTCCGTTTAAAAAAGCAGAAGGAACGGCAAAAATTAACACGTCATAATTTTCTACAATGTAATTTATATTTTCAGACAAATCTAACTGTTCAGGATGTAACTCTGCAGAACTTAAATAACTAGGATTATGTTTGTTACGTTTAATATGTTCAATAGCATATATGCTGCGCATATACCAACCAATAGTTTCTAAGTTTTCAGATAACATTTTAACAATAGCTGTTGCCCAACTTCCACCTCCTAAAACGGCTATTTTAGTTTGATTGTTCATAAGTAGTATTTGTTTGTATTACAAAATTAAGAAATCTATAATCGACTCTCTAAACTTAAAGCTTATTATATTTGAATTTTAAAAACTATATGAAACATATGAACGTACAAATCATAAACAAATCCAAACATCAAACACCAGCTTATGAAACCGAGGGATCTGCAGGAATGGATTTACGTGCAAATATAGATGCTGCTATTATTTTAAAACCTTTAGAGAGAGCTATTATTAAAACAGGTTTATTTATTGCGCTTCCTGTTGGGTATGAAGCTCAAGTTCGTCCACGTAGTGGACTCGCAGCCAAAAAAGGGATTACCGTATTAAATTCTCCTGGTACAGTTGATGCTGATTATCGTGGAGAAATTGGGGTGATTTTAGTAAATTTATCTAACGAAGATTTTACAGTTAACGATGGTGAGCGAATTGCGCAATTAGTTATTACAAAACACGAACGTGTAAACTGGCAAGAAGTAGAAGTTTTAAACGGAACTGAACGTGGTACTGGTGGTTTTGGTAGTACTGGAATTTAAACACATATCTTATTCTTTCTAAAGAAAAAAAGCTGTTGAAGTTTTCAACAGCTTTTTAGTAATAGTTAGAACTTTTAAATTTAAAACTTAATCTTGATTTTCAATAGCATCTTTTATTTTATTTTCTAACTCTTCCATTAATTCAGGGTTGTCTTTAATAACACCTTTTACAGCATCTCTACCCTGACCTAATTTAGTGTCTCCATAACTAAACCATGAACCACTTTTCTTTATAATTCCGTATTCTACTCCAATATCCAAAACTTCACCAACTTTTGATATTCCTGCACCATACATAATATCAAATTCTGCTTGTTGGAATGGTGGAGCTACTTTATTCTTTACAATCTTAACTTTAGTACTGTTACCAATTACTTTATCGCCATCTTTAATTTGTGTTCTACGACGAATATCTAAACGAACAGATGCATAAAACTTTAAAGCGTTACCTCCTGTTGTAGTTTCTGGGTTACCAAACATAACTCCAATCTTTTCACGTAATTGGTTAATAAATATAACTGTACAGTTTGTTTTACTAATTGTACCTGTTAATTTACGTAGAGCTTGTGACATTAAACGTGCATGTAATCCCATTTTAGAATCACCCATTTCACCTTCAATTTCAGATTTTGGTGTTAAGGCTGCAACCGAATCAATAACTACAATGTCAATAGCTCCCGAACGAATTAAATTATCAGCAATTTCTAATGCTTGTTCTCCATGATCTGGTTGGGAAATAATTAAATTATCAACATCTACACCTAAA